>JBAXET010000267.1:0-3497 GCA_037140275.1 Ferruginibacter sp.
TTAAATTGGTTGTTTGGCATATAGTTGTTTATGCAACTAAACAAAGATAATCATTCGTTTGAAATTTTAAAATTTATTTTTGTAGCCAGTCGGGAGCTATTTGTAACAATACATTGTACCGGATTCTTACAATAAAGGAAACACCCTCTTGATCGGAATACCATTATGCAGCTGGCCATTTTCATTTTCATATTGTTGCTTTTTACAGTTTATGTGCTGTTAATTGGGTACTATTGGTTGAGCTGGATCAATATTCCAAATGACAAAGCCCCTATAGGGCATCCTTTAACCAGCATCAGTATCGTTATCCCTGCACGTAACGAGGCAATTAATATCAAAGCATGTCTTGATGCCATAGTTAAACAATCTTACCCCAAAGAATTATTTGAAGTACTGGTGGTAGATGATTTTTCTACCGATGAAACTGCAGCTATTGTTTTGCAATATGCTTCTCAAAGAGTAAAACTGATTTCGCTAAAAGATTTTATTACAACTGATGCAATCAATGCCTATAAAAAGAAAGCCATTGAAATTGCTATTCAGCAATCGACTGGTGAATTAATTGTTACCACCGATGCAGATTGTATGGTGCCAAAAAACTGGCTGCAAACGATTGACAGTTTTTACCAAAATACAGGGGCATCTTTTATGGCAATGCCGGTAAAATATAATGCCCCTAAAAAATTTACAGAAGCATTTCAGTCTTTAGATTTTATGACCCTGCAGGGTATTACCGGCGCATCGGTATATAAGCATTTACACAGCATGTGCAATGGTGCTAATTTAGCCTATACCAAAAAAGCTTTTGAACAGGTGAATGGCTTTAAAGGGATTGACAATATTGCCAGCGGGGATGATATGCTGCTGATGCATAAAATTTATTTGCAAAATCCTCAAAAGGTTTTCTTTATAAAATCGCAGGAACTGATTGTGCAAACGGCTCCCATGCATACGGTAAAGGATTTTTTCAACCAGCGCATTCGCTGGGCAAGCAAGGCAGACCGCTATGATGATAAAAGGATTTTTGCGGTATTACTGATGGTATACTTTTTTAACCTGCTGCTGTTACTGCTTCCGTTGGTAGCAATATTTAATAATACAGTAATTAGTTTTCAGCTGTATCCTTTCAGCATCACTGCTTCACTTATGGAATATTGGTTATTCCTTATTATCAGTAAAACAATTATAGAATTACTATTCCTTTTTCCGGTAGCAAGATTTTTTAAGCAGACCAGTTTATTATGGCTATTCCCAATAATGCAGCCCTTTCATATTGTGTATACCGTTATTGCAGGCTGGTTAGGCAAGTTTGGTTCTTACCAATGGAAAGGCCGGAAGGTGAAATAGCGGTTTAAAACCACAATCTTTGTAATTTACAGCATGCAGCCATCTTATTCATTTCAGCAACAAACCTGGAAGCGACTTAAAAAAAATAAGGGCGCCGTTTTTGGATTGCTGATAATAATGATTGCCATATTGGTTTCGCTGTTTGGTTATTTAATTGCGCCTGATAATTCTCCCAATGCCGATTTACAAACAGTGGAAATACAGGCCAAAAAAATTGGGTATTCACAACAGTTTTTACTGGTGCCCGATTTCAGAAACAGCAGCGCAGAAAATATGCTTGCAACTTTATTGTTTGGTAAACATACAAATTACCGGTATATCCCAGTAAGTGGTTATACAATAAAAGGAGATAGTTTGCTTATCAATAAGTATATCGATGATGATACTTCTGTAATACAATACTATTCGGTAAATACTATTACACTTAATCATCCTGAAGTACTGGCCTCAAAAAATATTATCACTAAAAAATACTGGCTGGGCACCGATAAGTTTGGCAGGGACATTTTAAGCCGGTTGATTATTGGCACCAGGGTGAGTTTGGCAGTAGGTTTAATAGCAGTGCTTATTTCACTTACACTGGGTATTATTCTGGGAGCTGTTGCCGGTTATTTTAAAGGCTGGGTAGACCAATTGGTAATGTGGCTGGTAAATGTCACCTGGAGTATTCCCACATTATTGCTGGTATTTGCCATAACCATGGCAATGGGTAAGGGCTTCTGGCAGATATTTATTGCTGTTGGGCTAACCATGTGGGTTAGTGTGGCACGTTTGGTTCGTGGTCAGGTAATGGCCATAAAAGAACTGGAATTTGTTCAGGCTGCAAAAGCATTGGGTTTTACCAATATGAGAATAATTGTAAAACATATTTTACCCAATATCCTTGGCCCCATATTAGTTATTGCTGCAAGTAATTTTGCCACAGCCATAATTGTTGAAGCAGGATTAAGTTTTTTAGGCATTGGTGTACAACCGCCGCAACCCAGCTGGGGATTAATGATAAAAGAGAATTACAATTTTATTATCACACATAATCCCATGCTGGCATTGATGCCCGGCTTTGCCATCATGTTACTGGTGCTGGCTTTTAATTTACTGGGCAATGGGTTAAGAGATGCGGTAGACGTAAAGGAGAATTGATTTGTTCCAGATATTGCATCGTTGCGGCATTATCAAATCATCAAATCAATTCATCAACAAATTAGCTTGCCGGTGCCACCTGTACATTTCTTACAAACCCTTCTTCTAAAGAAATAAATGTTTCGGTACGTTCAATACCTTTTATTTTTTGCAGTTCGTCGTGCAGTACATTGCGCAGCTGATTGATATCCTTACAAACAATTTCAATAAACATGCTGTAATTACCGGTAATATAGTTCAGGCGAACAATTTCAGGTATTTTCATCAGATCCTGCGCTACACTATCATATAAAGAGCTCTTCTCTAAGTAAATTCCAACAAAAGCAGTAATATCGTAACCCAGTTGTTTTAAATCAACGTTCAATCTTGTACCTTTGACGATGCCAAACTCCTGAAGTTTTTTGATACGTACGTGAATGGTACCACCGCTTACAAATAATTTTTTACCAAGGTCGGCATAGGATATTTCAGCGGTTTCCATCATTTCATGAATGATCTGAAGGTCCAATTTGTCAAGATTTAATTTAGCAGCCATTTCGTTTTTTATTTTAATTAGTATTCAAAATAATATGCAAATATTTGAATTATTTCTATATTTTCCAAATTTTTAGTAAAATATTTTTAAAATAATGCTCATTTGTGTAGATTTGCACTATCAAGTTCTTAATCATACACTGTGGGGTGATGAAATTTTTGGCAGACATGCCCTCTTGTCTCGAGGGTGAGGATAACAGGATAAACGAAGCATAGAGCCGTAGTTGCAGCAATGCAATTGCGACCGGGGTCGACCACCGAACTTTGTACTTTAGCTAACTGCCTCGTGGAGGTTCGATCCCTCCCCCTACAGCAGTAAAAAGCCTTTAAAACATTAAATATCAATGTTTTAAAGGCTTTTTTATTTGTACTAGGTGACACTACAGGTGACACTAAAAGAAATTACTCGGACCGTGGAAATTCTAAAATTACAAATGGGGCATCTTCTGTAGGTTGGAAAATCCGCAGGCTTTGAC
>JBAXET010000268.1:0-3470 GCA_037140275.1 Ferruginibacter sp.
TGATAGCCCTGCTGACGCCTCTACCGTTGCCCGTTATTGGAGTCAGATTGCATACGTTAAACAACAGAGCTTTTTAATACACGATACCATTGCAGTTAATATTACGCTCAGCAATGCTGTTGCAGATAAAGAGCGCCTTGATTATGCCCTTAGCGCTTCCGGACTTGCCGAAATCATAGCACAGTATCCCGAAGGGCTGGAAAAAATTATTACTGAAAATGGAAAAAATATCAGCGGAGGACAGCGCCAACGTATTGCTATTGCAAGGGCGTTATATAAAAATGCAGGTCTGCTCATTTTGGATGAACCTATTAATGAACTGGATAATAATTCGGAAAATAAATTATTACTGCATTTACAGGAACTATCACAAGCAGGCACCATCATCATACTGATTACGCATAATAAAAAAAGCCTTTTGTTTTGTAATAAAATCATTTCACTGGATGATAAATAAACCTAATGTGCTGGTAATAGTTACTCCTGGTTTTCCGGAAAACGAGTGGGACAGTACCTGTTTGCCTGCGCAGCAGAGCCTGATCAGGGCTATGAATACTTATTTTCCTCAGCTAAAAATTATCATCCTTAGTTTTCAGTATCCCTTTGTTGAAAAAAAATACAAATGGAATGGGAATACGGTTATTGCATTGGGTGGAAAAAACAGGGGTAAGTTATTCCGGTGGATGGTGTGGAGAAGAGCAACAAAACATTTACAAAAGATCAATGCCGGATATAGCATAACAGGTCTCTTAAGTTTCTGGTGCGATGAATGTGCATATACTGCCCAGCGTTTTGCCAAAAAGAATTCGCTGCAGCATTATTGCTGGTTACTTGGGCAGGATGCTAAGAAAGGGAACCGCTATGTAGCTAAAATGGCTGCACCCGCAACAACTTATATTGCATTATCAGATTTTATCAGTGAAACATTTGCTAATAACTATTCTATCAGCCCGGCCAATACAATTCCAATTGGGATTGATACCAATGAATACAGTGCTACAGCAAAGGAGAAGACCATTGATATAATGGCAGCAGGCTCTCTGATCCCTTTAAAACAATATGAGATTTTTATTGCAGTGATTGCGGAACTAAAAAAAACAATGCCTGATATTAAAGCTGTGCTCTGCGGTAGCGGACCGGAATTAAAAAAATTGCAAACAGGTATTAATGATTTGTCATTACAGCAAAATATCACGTTATGCGGCGAAAGATCTCATGAAGATATTCTTGATACTATGCAAAGGGCAAAAATATTTCTGCATCCTTCTTCCTATGAAGGTTTTGGAATGGTTTGTATTGAAGCATTGTATGCCGGTGCACAGGTAATCAGTTTTTGTAAACCCGTAAATACTCCTGTAAAAAACTGGCATATAGCAGAAAGTAAAGAAACCATGATTGAAAAAGCCCGTCAATTGCTTGAGGAATTACCCCCTTCCGAAAAAGTATTACCTTTTTCAATTGAAAATACTGCTAAAGCAGTGATGAAATTATTTGGCAAGGAGCTTTGATGCAAGCTGATAAAGCTGATCAGCAACTGCTTTATACGAAAGCGATGTTTTACTGTATTCATGCACCGATTGAGCATATTGCTGCAGGTTAATGGCATCTGTTTCCTGCAGCTTTTGATATAAGTCTGCAATATTGCCGGGGTCAAACAAAAAACCATATTTACCCGAATCGGTAATTTTTGTAAATGAAGGGATTCTGGTTACTACAGGAACACAACCACAGGCCATGGCTTCCACTAATGCATAGCCGCTGCCCTCACTATGGCTTCCAGAAATATAAAAATCGGCTGCATTATACCAAACTTCTAATTCATGGTGTTCTTTTTTACCAATTAAATGAACTGCTTTTTTCAATAAAGGAGATGCTGATATCATGGCTTTACTATACTCAAGTAACTCCTCAGTTTGATAGATCATATATAAGCGAGCTTCGGAATTTACAGTACAATACAATTCAAATCCTTTTAAAACAGTAAAAGGATCTTTATTGCTGTTTAATCTGGCTACCCAGATGAAGTTTTTTTCGCCGTTAAATCCCGTAATTTTTTTACAGTCGTCTTTATCTTTTATAGTAAAATTGGTGGAAGCAGAAAGTATCGCAAAGCATTTATTTTTATCCGAAATTACTTTTTTATTCAACCAAATATCTGCATTGCCAATGGCGGTAAACAGGTATCCGTTAATACAACGATCTGCCCGGCGTTGAAAAAAGCCTTTGATGCCGGTAAATGGTTTTTCGCCATGATGCTGCACTAGTATAATACATTTTTTGCCCATCAATAGTCTTAATGCCATTACCTGAAACACAAAAACAAATCCCTGCACCAGTATTACATCCGGGTTTTGTTTTTTAATAAAGCGGTGTGTGGCAAAAGGGATATACCAAAAGGTATTGCGGCTTTTAAAAAAAGCATAAGGGATATCTTCAATAGAGGCCTGCCCGCTGTAATTCAGGTGCTTTACCAATATCAGTTCCACCCTTTGCTTAATAAAATGTATATAGCCTGAACTTAGTGCATGCTTTTCAACAGCCTGCTCGGGCCGGTTGAATTCGGTATGACAATGGTAATTAAGTTCTGCAATTTTAATCATGTAAAATACTTTATGCTGCGGATACCGGCAGTACTGCACCCGGATAATATGTTCTGATGGTATTGATTAATGCGCCAATATTGCCCCTCATATATTTTATAGCTCCGTTGATTATTACAGCACTGAATTCAGATGTATTAACACCTTCATCCTGTAACTGTTCTTTTAGTTCCCCATCAAAAACCTGTATGCTGCCCTGTTGCAATACCAGTAAAATATCATTAGGGTCAATCGCATAAAATGCATCAGTGTTACGCGCCAGTTTTTTTTTAGCCACTACCAGATCTGCCACTGCTCCAACACTGATTGAACCACCGCCCGTATTCCATGCTTTGGCTGCAGTACTGGTAACAGCTTCAAATAATTCTTTGTCGGTGAGTAAGGCACTTTGCCTGGCTTGCCGCAGCTGCTCCCAAAAATTCCAGCAGGCAGTTAAGGTAGAATCAGTTCCAAAAACTATTGGAACATGTTTTTTAAGGGTTTTAATATCTGCGGTGCTATTGAGTAAAAAATAATTGGAAGCAGGGCACCATACCAATGCATCAAAATGAGCAGCCTGTTTTGCTGTCATGGCAACACCATGTATGCCAATAAGTTTTCTTTTAAACAAATTCCATCTTAATAAAGTGTTGATCTCTTTGCCGGCCTCAGTATCAGTACCTTCTCCTACATGAATGGCAAAGGGAATGGATTTTGTAAAGGGCCGGTTAAGTTTATACTTCCACCAGCGTTCAAAACCTACAGAATGCAGGGTATAACATTTTTGAAACACCCTTATTATGTTGTGGTTGGTTTTTATCTGTCTTCCATGATTGACCACGGTGGTAATGCCATTCAGTAAATTTTTATATAACCCCCATTGTATTCTGA
>JBAXET010000269.1:0-3468 GCA_037140275.1 Ferruginibacter sp.
ATCTCCGTTTATAGCTGCAAATAATAAATGCTGTCCGTCAAACCTGTCGGTATAAGGCTGCCGCTCCGTTTCTTTTTCATTTTGAAAACTGCCATTGGTAACATGAATATTTTTTACCTTTACTAGCCAGCCATCGTTATTCCTTTTGTACAGCTCAGGTACTGAAACTTTGACTATTTTTTTGGCAGGTGTGGTTGTTTCTGGGCGATTGCCGGTATAATCACTTTGATAAAATATAGGATGGTCAAGTATGATGCTGTTTATTGTTATTGCTTTTTTTGCTAAACTCATGGAGTCTGCCTCCAGCTGCATTTTACCTGCAGAAACTTTAATATCTCTCCCAATCCATTGGTCAATTTGGTTGAACCTGAAATTTTCTAACTCAATTTTTTTAAAATCAAATTCAAAATCATTTTTTTGGGGAGCTTTGGCAGATTTTGGAGAACTGAAATAATCTACCAGAAAACCATAATTCCAGGTGGAATCAGACCGGTTTAAATTTATCACTGTATTCTTAAGCCCCAGATATTTTAAAGTGGCTTTGTCTTTAATAAAAAACCAGTCGGTAATATTAACTTTTGCTGTTCCTGCATACAGCAGGGTATCTTTTTTTAGATCCTTCACCAATACCCCTTCAATCAGCATTTTATTAAAAAGAGAAAAATCTACGTGTTTTATGGCAACAGTAGTGTGTAACTGATCGGATAAAGTGGCGGTAACCTTTCTTACTAAATAGTTTTGAACCGGTGTGCTGTTAAGTAAACCCCAGAGCGCTCCTGCAAAAACCAGCAGGGTGATAAAATAGGATGCTTTTTGTGTAACATTTTTGAAAGTATATGCCCAGGCTGCAGCCCAACCAAAAAACAGTAAATAAAACAACCATTTATAATCGCTGTAAATAAAAAAGCATATAGTGCCTAATACCAACGAAAAAAGAAGGGAAAGGGCTATCCATTTTAATATGTTAAGGCTTTTGCTCAGGGTGCTTTACAATTAGTACAAAAGTAATGTTTCGCCACTTAAAGGCAAATTCAATACCAATTTTACAATTTTGTTATGTTCTGTTACCTGAAACATAATTTTAAATAATTTTTAAGGCTAATTTATGCCAATGACCGGCTTAATTTTTTTTATTCATCTTCAGTTGAAGATTAAACTGATCCGAATTTCCTTTAGGAATGGAAAGATTTTCCCATTGATCGCCTTTGATCAGCTTTCCGGCATACAAAATTTGACCAACATGATGAGGATAATGTGCCAGCTGACGGTTGATGGCGTCAATTACCGTTAATCCCTCAGATCTTATGTAAATCATTTTAAGCAGGTCATTAGGTTCAAGACTTTTTAATGCATCTAAACAACAATTCCATCCTTTATTCCACAATGCAATTAATGCTTCCTTATTCATCTGTTGTTCTTCAAACTCTGTATCCCTGTTCCGCCATTCTTTTTCACCATCAGAATGTAAAAAATCAGTCCAGCGGCTAAGCATATTACCGGCAATATGTTGTATAATAACGGCTATGCTGTTACTGCTTTCATTTGGCTGATAATGAAAATCTGCTTCATTTAACTGCGCAAAGGTTTTATCGCCTAACTCTTTGTAATAAATCAGGCGATTGATGGCAGATGCTACAAATATTTCTTCTACAGACATATATTTTGAAATTAAATCGTTTAATGAATCAATATCCTTCTGCAGTATCATCGCCTCTTTTATCGCCAACAGCAGTAATTATCCTTTTTTTATTTACAGTAGTGATAAGAATCACTTCTGTTCTGCCTATTTGACCTCGGTTAATAACTTTATAGCCCATTGCTTCAAGCTGTTTTTTAACTGCTGCATCAAAATCTTTTTCTACTTTAATATCATCAGGTAACCACTGGTGATGAAACTTAGGTTTGTTCACCGCATCTTCTGCATTCATACCAAATTCCAGTATGTTAACCAGCGTTTGAAATACACTGGTGGGAATAGTTGTTCCACCAGGAGTACCTGTTACTATATAAGGCTGGTTATTTTTTAGCACGATAGTAGGAGTCATACTGCTCAGCATTCTTTTCCCTGGTGCTATGGAATTTTTTTCGTTGCCTACAGCGCCGTACATATTAGGCACACCGGGCTTTACACTAAAATCATCCATTTCATTGTTTAAAATAAATCCGGCGCGGGCAACAACAGCCCGACTACCATAACCTCCATTTAAAGTGGTAGTAACTGAAACTGCGTTACCTTTTTCATCCACCACACTTAAATGGGTGGTCTCTTCACTTTCTTTAATTGTACCGGCCTGAGTAGTTGTACTGTTTCCTGCTTTTAAAGGATCATAGTCTTTCATTCTTTCGATTAAATATGCCTCACTGGTCAATGTTTTTACAGGCACTTTTACAAAATCCGGATCGCCTAAAAACTCAGCTCTGTCTGCATAAGCCCTTCTTTCTACCTCTGTCATTAGCTGCACACTTTCTACTGTTTGAAATTTCATGGCAGCAATATTTCTTCTTTCAATCATCTTCATCATTTGCTGCAGTATTACCCCTCCGCTGCTGGGCAATGGCATGGTAACAATGGTATGACCTTTATAGTTAAATACATCAGGTGTTCTTTCTTTGGCTTGGTATTTTTCAAGGTCTTCATAACTGATGATACCACCGGCTTGCTGCATCCCTTCAACAATATATTTAGCGGTTTCTCCTTTATAAAAACCATCTTTTCCCTTATCACGTATTCTTTTTAAAGTATTGGCCAGTTCCGTTTGAATTAGAGTATCGCCTGCTGCCCACGAATTTATTTTTACAAATGCAGTGGCAGTTTTGTTTAAATTTAAAAAATCGGATCGGGTTACATTTAACGAAGCGGCTTCAGATTTGGTTATGGCAAATCCTTTTTCAGCGAGTTCAATGGCAGGCTGAATCAATTTTGCAAATGGCAGTTTGCCATATTTGTGAGAAGCAAATAAACCTGCAATTGTTCCGGGAACTCCTGCAGCAAGATGCCCATCCTGCGATAAATTCATTTGAGGGTTGCCTTTAGCATCCAGATACATATCTCTGCCGGCCTTACCCGGAGCTTTTTCTCTGTAATCAATACTCACATTTTTTCCATTATTCAAATGTGCCACCATAAAACCTCCACCTCCAATATTGCCTGCGCCGGGATATACCACCGCTAATGCCAACTGAGTGGCAATTGCTGCATCAACGGCATTGCCTCCCTGCTTTAAAATGAATACCCCAACCTGACTGGCTAAAGGATGTGCCGACACCACTGCTCCTTTACTGCCGGTTATTTTTTTTTGTGAGTGGTAGTTATAAGGATTAATTTGCGCAGTACATTGCAGAGCAAATAAATACAGCAAAGCTGCAGCGGTTATTTTGTATCTCATCAATTAATTTTTTCCGGATAATAATTCCTCAATTTATGAAGAAAAATCTGTTTCTCTTTTTCATTCTGTTACATTCAGTATT
>JBAXET010000270.1:0-3376 GCA_037140275.1 Ferruginibacter sp.
AAAGAATATGTGAAAAAGACAGCTTAAATTAGTTTTGTTTTGTCATAGAAATCCATGGCGGAGAAACAAGGAATATCCAATGCAGCAATAACGACCAATATCCAGCATCCAGTATCAAGTATCCAGCATCCGCTCTCCAGTCCTTAATTATTTCCCCGTAAAATTCGCTTTTCGCTTTTCTAAAAACGCTGCAGTGCCTTCCTTCATATCTTCTGTAATAAAGCAATCACCAAATGATTCTATCTCTTTTGTATAACCGCTTTTTCCATTATTGTAAGAGCTGTCGCTTAATGCAGCAAAGTTTACACACTCTATAATTTTACCAATAGCAATAGGTGCCTTGGTCATAATAGTGTTTAAAATGGCTGTTGTTTTTGCCATCAACTCTTCTGCAGTAGAAACATAATTCACCAGTCCTAATTGCAAAGCTTCATTGGCATCAATCAATTGTGCCGTCATTTGCAATTCCATACTTTTTCCCTTACCCACTAACTGGGTTAAACGCTGTGTGCCGCCATATCCGGGGATCAATCCCAGATTAACTTCCGGCTGCCCGAATTTTGCATTCTCACTGCAGAGCCTTAAATGGCAGGCCATAGATAATTCGCATCCCCCACCTAAAGCAAATCCGTTTACTGCAGCTACAATTGGTTTTTTACTGTTCTCTATCTTAAAAAATACCAGTTGTCCCCGCCTGGCCAGTGCTACAGCTTCTTCTTTATTTAATCCGCCAAATTCACTGATGTCGGCTCCGGCAACAAATGCCTTTGCACCTGCACCGGTAATGATAACCGATTTAATGTCGGCGTTGTTATATACTTCATCAATAGCATGGTCCAGATCTGTAAATACCTGTGCATTCAGTGCATTCAGTTTATCGGGGCGGTTAATGGTAATGGTAAAAATGCCATTCTCCAGGTTCGTCAATAAGGTTTGATACATAGCAGTTCGTTTTAGTACAACAAATCTAAGTGATACAGAGGGGTATAAAAATTGTATTTTTATACAGACTTTTTTGCCGCAGAAAAGGGCAGGAGTAAAGGTTTAAAATCGCGTATGAAAAGAATAGTCTCAGTAATAATATTTTGCTGTTTAATACAGATTTGCAAGTCGCAACAATTGAAGCAACTGGTATTTGATTACAGCCCGCCTTTTACTGTTACCGCAGTAAAAACAACAACAGATTCTATTCCGGTTCAGTTGCCTTTTTTCTCCATTGAACTGAATCATAAAAAGATGCTGGATATTGAAGCGCAATTCACTGATTTTTTTTCAGCACATCAGCTGCATTTATTATTAGCAGCGGATGAAAAATTTACCAACGGCTATAAAGCAACCATCACCATTACTAATAACGGAAAAGAAAATATCAGCGTCTCCAATATTGTGCCTTTCGGATTTAGCAACAAACAGTTTCATATTTCAGGCAAACCACTTGCAGATACCAGCCGTTCTTTTTTATTTCAACCCGGTAAAGAACCTGTTGGAGTAATTGTACCGCATAATAATAACGACCTCAATTTTACAGCTATTGAATTGGGGAATAATAAAACCCTTTTTGCTTTAGTAAAACGATCCAACGACAGTATTCAAAATTATCTGCTCAACCGCAGCCCTTATATTTTGTATCCGGGTAAAGCAATCAGTTTTGAATACTATGCCGATATAGTGGATGGTGACTGGCACGAAGCTTTACAAAAATGCTTTCAGGAAAAGATGCTGTATGAGGTCAGTAATTTTAACGACAGTTTATACCAGCGAAAAGATCTGGACTATATCCGCCGTTCATACACTATGCACCTGATGATGGCATGGGAAAAGAATTATTACAGTGCAAAAGATTCCGCCTATTTGTATACAAACTTTTTAAACAGTACAAAAAAATTATACGGAGGCGATGATATCTTCAGTATCTGGCCCACCTGGCCGGTATTGGGGTTGGATCAGCGTGATCAATGGGAATTGATGAAAGCATTACCGGGAGGATTGCCAAAGCAAAGAGCATTGTCTGATTTCTCACATGCCAACGGCACCAAATATTTCATCAGTTATAATCCATGGGATGATAAAAATGAAAAAGCCTCTTTACAAACCATGAGTGAGTATATTAAAGCCATTGATGCCGATGGGGTGGTGCTGGATACAAAGGCAGAAGGCAGTGCCGCATTGCAGCTGGCAGCCGATAAAGCAAAGTCGGGAGTGATCTTGTTCAGCGAAGGCATGGCCGTACCAAAAGATATGCAGAGCATTATTTCGGGAAGGGTACACAATGATATTTATTATCCGCCATTGCTCAATCTGAATAAATTAATCAAGCCAAACTTTGCCATATTTCGTGTGGCAGAACTGAGCAAAGAAAGAATCAGAAGAGAATATGCTAGCGCATTATTTAATGGATATGGTGTTGAAATAAATGTGATGCGCCCCGGCCGTCAGGAATGGATAGCCGAAGATTATGCTTTCTGGGGCAAATGCGTTCGGATATTAAAAGACAATAGTGAAAATTTTATTTCAAAAAAATGGACACCACTTATTGCAACCACGATCGATAAAATTTATGTGAACCAATGGCCGGGCACTAATAAAACAGTGTACACTATTTTTAGTCTGCTACCCGAAGGATTTACTGGTGCTTTATTTGAAGTAGAAACTAAACCCGGTTTTCATGTAGTAGATCTATGGAATCATGAAGCGGTAGCCACACAAAATATATCCGGAAAAAATTATGCAGTAGCCGAGCTGGAATCTTTTAATAAAAAATATTTGGGCACTAATAATGAAGGTGCTGTTACTGCAATAGCCAGTTTACCTCAATTATTACAGGTAAAGATTGATGGAGATAAAATAATGATTGAAGCCAGCGAAGGCAGCAGTATTAAGGTATGGGCCGGCAATCCTTCTTATGCAAAAGAATCATTTGAAATACAATCTCATTCCGGCAGCTTTCATTTGTTTGAAAAATTTGGCAGGGTGCAGGGAAAATTTGTGGTGCAATTATTTAATGGTACTGATCTGCTGGATGAATATGTTTTCAGCATTACACCAGGTACTCCTTTGTTAGTATCAAACAGCAATACCACTCCGCCTACAACAACAATTCCAGCAGGGATGGTCAGCATTCCCGCAGGTAATTTTGAGATGAGCGTTGTTAACGGAGATGAGTTTATTGTTTACCCTAAAGAGGGCTATCCCAAAAAAATGGCCATGCATAGTTTTATGATGGATGCCTATCCGGTGACCAATGCAGCATTTAAAAAATTCATGGATGCATCAGGGTATGTACCCGCAGATACCAATAATTTTTTAAAGCACTGGATCAATAAAACAATCAAACCCGGTGAAGAAAATTTTCCGGTAGTGTTTATCAGTTATGAAG
>JBAXET010000271.1:0-3374 GCA_037140275.1 Ferruginibacter sp.
AACCCCCGACCTGCTGATTACAAATCAGCTGCTCTACCAACTGAGCTACTTCGGCTTATTTTAAAAGATCTGTCCCTTCAAAAAGAGCATTATTAAACACGCCTTTTTTTTTGGGAAGGCAAAGGTAAGTGAAAATGATTAATCCAAAAATTTTGAAAAGATTTTTTTTATCAACTTGTTATTATCATTTACAGAATTCCCTTTTTTTGGAGTACAATAGTACAGTTTTTACAAAGATGTTCCTCCCCATCCAGTTTGTTTTTACCTTCTGCATCCACCATAATACAATGCTGGTCTGCACAATGGTCCAGCCCAAAATTATGTCCCAGCTCATGCAGGGCTACTTTTAAAAACCGGTTATATAGCTGCTGAGTATTTTTCAGATTCCCTTTTAAACGGAAAGCAGATATCACACCCGCATTACCGGGCCGGTATCCAAGCCCCATTACGCCCCAATTAACCATATTTCCCTTTGTAGTGGCAATATCATTGGTTGTAATACCTAAAACATATTCGTTTTTATTTTCAGATCTAGCTTTCAAAAAAAGTAACAGACTATCTGCTATAAAGCGCTGACGTGGCTTATAAAATGCTGCCAGAGGTAATGGAGCCCCATCTGCAACATGAACAACCACTTTATAAAATTGAGGAATTTCTTTCTTTAAAAAACTTGCGTAAGCACTGTCGATACCGCCTAATGGCAGGATTGTAACGTTTGCAGTGTATGTCTGATGCATGGATTGCCCCGATTCGTTTTGGATAGAGCTGTTTAAACAGGAAATTAAGCCCAGGCAAAAAATGATACATATAAAGCGCATAAGGAAACTTTATGGTTAATACGGGACAAAAAAAATAGTAACCGCTGTGCAAAAAAAATCCCGCTAAATAGCGGGATATAATTTTTTATGCTGCTTGTTTTTCTTTTTTCTTTTTTATTTGAATAATTACTGAATCCAGTGCTGTATCAAAACTTTCCTCAAAAGATTTAGAGGAGTGTTTTACAAAAAACTCATAGCGGGGTACATGAACTTTTATCTCTGCAATCTTGTCTTTAATATTGTGCACTACGTTATCTAATTTTAAATACACATCAACTTTGGTAATCCTGTCGTGATACTGCGATAGTTTAGAAGCTTTTTTTTCAATATAGGCTACCAATTTTGAATCTGCGTCAAAATGCACAGTTTGAATGTTTACGTTCATACTTCTGTTTTTAATCTGTGAAAAATAATGTAAAAGAACTGGGGGAATTGTTTACTTACATAGGCTGTATTATAGGGGTTTAGCAATGGTTATTAGTTTAATGAAGTTACTCTTTCAAACGTTGAATTCAAAATAAAATTTTGTGTGCCTGCTGTTAATTTTTAAATCCCCCTGAATTTACAATACGCCGAATTTTTACTGCATTTTCAGGCCTTGGGATGTGCTTTTTTATGAATGTCTTTTAACTTTTCAATAGAGTTGTGGGTATAAATTTGTGTGGCCGCCAAACTACTATGCCCCAGTAATTCTTTTACAGCATTCAGATCTGCACCATTATTCATTAAATGAGTGGCAAAAGTGTGCCGTAATACGTGCGGACTTTTTTTACCAATGGTAGTAATCATACACAGATACTTATTCACGGTGGCATACACATACCGCGGGTAAAGCTTTCTGCCTTTGGCATTTACCAATAAAACCTCAGCATCAAACTGATCAAAAGCGGTCTTCTTATCAGTAATATACTGCCGCAATACAGCTGTAAGGGGTTCACTTATCGGAATAATTCTTTCTTTATTGCCTTTACCTAAAACTTTGATCACTTTTTTGGAGTCATCAATCTGAGATTCTTTTAGAGTCACCAGTTCGGCCTGGCGTATGCCGGTATTATAAAATAGCTGCAGCAATATCCTGTCTGTTTTACCCTGCCAGTTGTCAGGAAATTCAACATAGTTGAACAAGGTATCAATGTCCTCTTTTTCTACAAACTGAGGCAGCCGCTTATTTAATTTAGGAGAAATAATGGTAGCCATCGGACTTACCATAACTGCCTGCTCTTTGAGCTGATATTTAAAAAACGACTTCAGGGAAGATATTTTACGGTTGATGGATTTAGACTCCAACCCCTTTTCCTTTAACTGCGCCAGCCAGCTTCTTACAAACACCGGTTTTATTTCCTGCAGTGTGGTTTGTCCATATGTAAGTTCAGTAAAATCGAAGAAAGAAACAAGGTCGTTTTGGTAAGATATGATAGTGTGCGGTGAATACCTTTTTTGAAATTTAAGGTAGTCAATAAACCGTTGCAATGCATTTGGGATGGTTACAGGCATAAAAAAACTGATATCCGAAGTTACAATAACCGGATATCAGTTCACAAATATAGTTTGATACTACTTTATTAATCGAATTTACCAGCAGAAAGCTGTTCTTTATAAACGGCTTTCAACACCTGTTGTCTGCGTTTAATAGACGGCTTGGTAAAACATTGCCTTTCTCTTAATTGCAGCAAAATTTTACTTTTCTCAAATTTCTTCTTGTACTTTTTGAGTGCTTTGTCGATGTTTTCGCAGTCTTTTGAATCAATAATTAACATATAATTTTATACCTCCTTTACGTGAATTAATACCCCAGCCCTTAGGTTAGGGGCGGCAAAGATAATAGAAATATTTAAAAAACGAAAATCTTAACACAAATTCCGAAATTTGATACATGTTTACAGGAATCATTGAAAATACAGGTATTGTAAAAGAAGTCATCACTACTGGCAGCAACAAAACTTTTTGGATCAATTCTCCCCTTTGGAATGAACTAAAAGTAGATCAAAGCCTTAGCCATAACGGTGTTTGCCTTACTATTGAAGAAATTAAAGAGGGCTGCCACAGGGTAACTGCAATTGAAGAAACCCTTAAAAAAACCAATCTGGGCCATTGGCAGGCCGGCACTCCAGTAAATCTGGAAAGATGTATGCAAATGAATGGCCGGCTGGACGGGCATATTGTTCAGGGGCACGTAGATACCGTATCGCAGTGCCAGTTGGTAACTGAAAAAGACGGCAGCTGGGAGTTCAGTTTTAGTTTTGATGAGGCATTTGCGGCACTTGTTATAGAAAAAGGTTCCATTACTTTAAATGGCATCAGCCTTACCTTATTTAATATTACTCAATCTGGTTTCTCAGTAGGCATCATTCCTTATACCTATCATCACACTAATTTGAATACAGTTAAAAAAGGAGATTGGGTAAATATTGAGTTTGATATAATTGGAAAATACATTCAGCGTATGACAACTTTACATATAAATCCAATAATCTAATTTTAATTGAGTGCCGAACTACATAAACAAAACAATAAACACATTCCAGAATTAGACGTACTTAGGGGGATTGCTATATT
>JBAXET010000272.1:0-3304 GCA_037140275.1 Ferruginibacter sp.
ATTTACTATAAAGAATTTTTCTCTTTATGGGGCATCCAGTCATTTTGCACATTTATTATACGTTTGGCATTTTTAAACAGAGCCAAATATCAATTAGAAAAAGGCCTGGTGTATTTTAACACCCTTATTATTGGAACTGCTGCAAATGCCACCCGAGTGTATAAAGCCATTTCCGACAATCATGAAAAAACCGGCTACCGCATCACCGGTTTTGTAAACAGCAATGGTATTAATAGCATTGCACTGCCCGAAGCAATTGTTGATTTTGGCCCAGTAGAAAATCTTAGTAATATCATTACTCATCATCAATATGAAGAAGTAATTATTGCAGTTGAAAAAAAAGAAAGGGAAAAACTGGAGGGCATCTTAAGACAGTTGAGCGATAAGGATGTAAACATAAAAATTACGCCCGACAGGGTGGATATTATCAGTGGTGCTGTTCAAACTAGTAATGTATTGGGCATACCATTGATTGACCTTCATTCTGGCCTCTTGTCTTCATGGCAACAGAATATAAAACGATTATTAGATATTGCCATTGCAGTAATTGCAGGCATTTTACTTTTACCACTGATTTTATATACTGCACTTAAAGTGCTTAGCGGTTCCCACGGATCCCTTATTTTTTCACAGGAGCGTATAGGGTATAAAGGAAAATCATTTATCATGTACAAATTCAGAAGCATGATACCAGATGCAGAAAAAGAAGGACCACAGCTTAGCACTGATAATGATAGCAGAATTACCCGCTGGGGCAAAATCATGCGCAAATGGCGCCTGGATGAATTGCCTCAGTTATGGAATATTATTAAGGGTGAAATGAGCCTGGTTGGACCAAGACCTGAAAGAAAATTTTATATAGACCAGATAATTAAAGACCACCCTGAATACAATTACCTGTTTAAAGTAAAGCCCGGACTCAGCAGCTGGGGTATGGTAAAATTTGGTTATGCCTCCTCCGTTGAAGAAATGAAAGAGCGTATGCCCTATGACCTGATGTATATTGAAAATATCTCGCTTTCTCTTGACTTTAAAATTATGCTGCATACCATTAAAATCATTCTTAGCGGTAAAGGTAAATAAGGCCATACCTCTCCCGTTTTATAATACTACCCGCAACTACAAACTTATCGCCATAAAAACCTTTCTAATGATGTGTTTTGATTAATTTTGAACAAACCATACAGTTTTGAAAAAACACATCTTTTTATTGCTGCTGATAGTTTGCATAATTATCAGTGGGTATAGTCAGCAAACTGTATACTGGCAGCAACAGGTAAATTATAATATTGATGTATCCCTGAATGATGCAGGCCATAGTTTGGAAGGTTATATCAAAATGAATTATATCAATAATTCACCCGATACTTTAAACTTTATATGGATTCATATATGGCCCAATGCTTACAAAAACGACCGCACTGCTTTCAGCGACCAATTAATTGAGAATGGCAATACTGATTTTTATTTTAGCCGAAAAGATGACAGGGGGTATATTAACAGGCTGGATTTTAAAGTAAATAAGGCCACGGCTAAAACAGAAGATCATCCGGTTCATCAGGATATTATTAAACTTATATTACCGCAACCTCTATTACCCAAATCAAGCTGTACCATTGAAACTCCCTTTCATGTAAAATTGCCAAATAATTTTTCCAGAGGCGGGCATATGAACAATGCCTACCAAATCACACAATGGTATCCTAAGCCTGCAGTTTACGATCATAAAGGCTGGCACCCTATTCCTTATTTGGATCAAGGGGAATTTTACAGCGAATTTGGAAACTATACGGTACAAATTACTTTACCAGAAAAATATACAGTTGCCTCAACAGGCATCATGCAGGAAAAAAATGTCAGCTCACATACCATTACTAAAAAAATACCCGTTGTTGAAAATAAAAAACCATTACCAGGAAAAAGAATAGTGCCGGCAACTACTTCTGTTACTGTAAACGAAAATCTTCAAACACTTCGTTTTGTACAAAATAATGTACATGACTTTGCATGGTTTGCCGATCAGAGTTTTACAGTTAAAACTGATACACTGCAACTCTCATCGGGCAGAATCATTACAGTAAATGCCTATTATTATCCCGCCAATGAAAAAATCTGGCGTAACAGTATCAGCTTTATTAAACAGGCTGTACTTACAAAAAGTAAATGGCTGGGAGAATATCCCTATGATGTAGTGAGTGTAGTGGAAGATAAAAGAGATGATGGAGGAATGGAATATCCTACCATAACTTTTCTGTCGTCGGGCGGGAATGAAAAATCACTCGACTTTGTAATCAATCACGAAATTGGCCATAACTGGTTTTACGGTATCCTAGCCTCAAACGAACGCTTACACCCCTGGATGGATGAAGGTATGAATACCTATTATGACACCAGATATATGAATCTGCAATACAAAAATGGCTCTGCCGATATCAATTCGGGTAACAATAAATTTGTGCAACAAAGAATGCCTGATGATATATTAAAAGTATTAATGCAGTCCCTTATTGCTGTAAAAAAGGATCAGCCAATTGAAACAGCATCTGAAAAATTCAGCGAAACCAATTATAACGGGGTTGCATATGGTAAAACAGGTATGTGGATGCAATTGCTGGAAATAAAATTAGGCACAGCTATTTTTGACAGTTGTATGCATGTATATTTTCAGCGCTGGGCTTTTAAACATCCATATCCCGAAGATTTTAAAGCAGTTTTAGAAGAAGTAAGGGGAGCAAATTTAGACAGCAGTTTTGATTTATTACAAAAGAAAGGCAATCTTCAGCATCAGCAGATAAAGAAAGACATACGGCTATCTGCATTTTTTAATTTTAAAGATGCCACAAAACATCATTATATTTTCGCAGCCCCTGCTATTGGATATAATTTTTACGATAAAATTATGCCGGGCATTGCCCTGCATAATTACACTTTGCCTGCATCGAGACTTCAGTTTGCAGCAGTAACCTTTTATGCTTCAAAAAGCAAACAATTCAATGGCATTGGAAGAATCGGCTACAGCTGGTTCCCCGGAAATAATGGGCAAAAAGTAGAACTGAGTCTTTCAGGATCTTCTTTTACGTCTACTATTTATACAGACTCTGTTGGTACTTCTCATTACTTACGTTTCTCAAAAATTGTTCCTTCTTTTAAATACACTTTCGCCAATAAAGATCCAAGAAGTTCGCTTACAAAATTTATACAATGGAAAACATATATCATCAACGAACAGCAGTTATTATTTACCCGTGATAATATTTTGCAGATAGATATTATAACTTATCCTTTTGTATCAAGATACATTAAC
>JBAXET010000273.1:0-3284 GCA_037140275.1 Ferruginibacter sp.
CCCCACCAGAACATGGTACGAATGGCAAACACCTCATTCTTTTGAAAACAGCGTGGATAATCTAAAATAACATAGGGTAATAACTGATAATTTTCTCCTCTGGTAATTTTAGGGGATGACTGTATTACCGCATCGGGTAAACGCAGCCTTTGTGCCAGTATATGCACTTTATACAGCTCTGCTAACCGGCCAAACAGCTGTACTGCGGTATCAATAACAGTACGTTTAGTTAAAATCCATTCTGTATTTGCTGCCAGTTGCAGTTCCTCGGCAGAAAGAGTTATTTTTGGTGCACCGCTCATATGGTACAATTTACAACTAACTTTTAATAGCTGCTTTAAGGGCTGTGAAGTATGATAAAGAAACTTGACAAACTTATTATTAAATCTTTTTTAGGGCCCTTTATTGCCACTTTTTTTGTGGCATTATTTATACTGCTGATGCAGACCCTGTGGAAGTATATTGATGATCTGGTAGGTAAGGGACTTGATTTTATTACCATTGGAAAATTTATCTGGTACATGAGTGCCACCCTGCTTACACTTGCAATGCCCATTGCCATTTTGATTTCATCCATTATGACCTTTGGTAATTTGGGCGAAAGTTTTGAACTGGTGGCCATCAAATCATCAGGCATTTCTTTATTGCGGTTTATGCGGCCCCTGTTTTTTATTTCATTACTGCTTTGCGGAATAACTTTTGTATTTGCCAACTACCTGATACCTGTGGCCTATCTTAAATCTACCACGCTGTACAACGATATTGTTTATAAAAAACCTGCACTTGATCTTAAAGAGGGCGTTTTCTTTACACATATTCCGGCCTATGCCATTAAAGTAGGTAAAAAAGATGCGGATGGAAAAACCATACATCAGGTATTGATTTATGATCAAAGCAATGTACTGCAGGATAATGCTATTGTTGCAGAAGACGGTGTAATGCAAATCAGCAGCGACAAAAAATACCTTGAATTTAATCTTACAAATGGATACCGTTATCAGGAAAGAGGTAATAGCGGCGACACTGCAACAGAATACATCCGTTTAGGATTTAAAACTTTTAAAAAATTATTTGACCTCAGTTCTTTGCAGATGGGAAAAACGCCCGACACCTTGTATAAAAACAATTTTAAAATGAAGAGTGTGCGGCTGCTAAACCATTCGCTTGATTCATTAAAAATACTGAATGACTCATTGAGTAAAAAATTAGTTACTGATGTGGGCATGATCATGCATTATGAAAAAATTGCCGACAGCAGCTGGAAGAAAAATAGTATTGCCATTACCAAAACCGACAGTATGGATAAACTGCTTCCCGACTCTGCAAGATTTGGGGTATACGAATCGGCCATTAACACAGCCACCTTCATGAAAAACAGTATTCAAAACAATAAGGTAGAAGTGGTAAATAAAGAAAATGAAATTAAGTTTCATAAGCTGGAATGGCACAGAAAATTCTCCCTCTCACTGTCGTGCCTGGTATTGTTTTTTATTGGGGCACCGTTGGGATCAATTATCCGCAAAGGAGGATTAGGCATGCCGCTTGTAGTTGCTATTGTGTTCTTTTTAATTTTTCACCTGCTGAATATGTTTGGCGAAAAATTTGTGAAAGAAGACATCATGTCGCCTTTTGCCGGTATGTGGCTATCTATTTTTGTATTGGTGCCCATAGGTATATTTCTTACCTATAAAGCCATGCATGATTCGCAATTATTCAGTAAGGAATTTTATACCCGTGCCTTAAGAAAATTACGGGGTATTAGCAGTACATTTAGAAAAGAAAAATCAAGTTCAACTATTTAAATAAAATTTTATGTCACATACATCAAAAAGCCGCAGACAATTTATTACTGATTCAGCCAAAGGTGCACTTGCAGTAAGCATAGGATTAAGTGCCGCAGGATCATTACTTTCTTCAGGAGCTAAAGCCGCACCAATTGCAGCAAAGGGTTTAATCTTTACCAATTTTGACCAGCAGCCCCTGCCTTATAAATATGATGCACTTGAAAATGTAATTGATGCCATGACGATGGAAATTCATTACAGCAAACATGCAGCAGCCTATGCTAAAAATGTAAAAGAAGCCGCAACTGCTGAGTCGGTGGATATGAGCAAGCCTATTGAAGAAGTGCTGGCTAAGATATCCAAGTACTCAGGTAAAATGCGTAATAATGGTGGAGGACATTATAACCACGAATTATTCTGGCAATGTATGCGCCCAAAAACGGCAGATAATAAACCAACAGGAACTTTAGCCGCAGCAATTGATAAAACATTTACTTCTTTTGCAGATTTTAAAAAACAATTTGGGGATGCAGGAAAAAATCGTTTTGGCAGTGGCTGGGCATGGTTATATGCCGATGCCAATAAAAATTTAAAAATTGGTTCTACCCCCAATCAGGATAATCCATTAATGGACATCAGCGAAATAAAAGGCACCCCATTATTAGCTTTGGATGTTTGGGAACATGCCTACTATTTAAAATATCAAAATAAAAGAGCCGACTATATTGAAAACTGGTGGAATGTGGTGAACTGGGATTTTGTGCAGGCCAGATTTGACAAACTATAATCTTTAAAACTGTATTGATTAATATGACCACCGGAATATTTTCGGTGGTTTTTTATTTTCTATTTCTCAGCATCGTCTCTCTTGAATAGCTATCAGCGCAGGTGAGGACGTTGCGGGTTAAAATGGAATACGCAAGGTCCCTTACAGGAGACGTTGCTGAGAAAGGAAGTATTTGTAGGTGAAGTAGAACTATAAGCAGGATTTTGGGCTAAGAGAACAAAGAGGAAAAGAGGAAAAAGAGTGCACTGCATTTTACTTCAATATACTGTTTCCGAGCAACGTCTCCCCAATTTGCTATCCGCGAAGGTGGGACGTTGCGTATTAAAATGGAATACGCAACGTCCCTTACAGGAGACGTTGCTGAGAAAGGAACAAGGGAAAGTATTTGTAGGTGAAGTGGAATTATAAGCAGGATTTTGGGCTAAGAGAACAAAGAGTAAAGGAGAACAAAAGAGTGCACTGCATTTTACTTCGCAACAACTGCGTTAAGATACGGTATCGGTAAAGGGGAACTTACATTTTAACCTTACAAAATACTGAGGGCTATGCATTTCACCTGAGCTCTTTTTCTCTTTGTTCTCTTAGCTTTTGTTATTAATCAGCACAGGCGGGGACCTTATCGGGAAAGAATTAAATGACGCATAGTTTGGATGGGCCATTTTAGTTGTACTTTGTATACTCATCTATATTGCTGTTATGAAAAAATATGCGTT
>JBAXET010000274.1:0-3240 GCA_037140275.1 Ferruginibacter sp.
ATATTGCGCTACCTGAATGCCGAACATGATATCCCCTATGGCGGCGATGAAATGCTTTTTGAAATTTTACATTTCGATTTTTACAGCATCCCTCCTATTGAAATTGCCAAACTAACGGTGGAGGTCAACCAAAAAAGATACAACAGCGAGCTCACTTCCCTGCGAAAATTATTATTTGATAAGGCTAATAGTCCGGCAAAGGATTTGTTTGATACCGGCATCAATCCCTCTCTTAAAAAAATGAGCGGGGTTATTGAAACCCTCATCGGCGATGTATCGAATGTAACTTTACAGCAATTGTTTGCCAATATCATTCAGCATGGCGGAGTTATTGGCTATGTGCTACAAAACGATGACAAGATTGCGCTGCTGCAATTGCTCACTGCCTTTTTTGATTTTATAAAAGAAGAAACCAGTCGTAATCCGCAGCTGAACCTGAATGGCCTGATTGGAATCATCGACCTGATGGAAAAAGAAAATCTGCCGCTGCCCATGGTACAGGTGGCAGGAAACGATAAAGGCATTAACCTGCTTACCGCACATGGTTCTAAAGGGTTGGAATTTGAATATGTATTTTTTGCCGGCGTAAATGCGTCCAGTTGGGAGAAAAAACGCAAGCCCGGCGGGGGATATAAATTACCCGATACCATGTTCACTTCGCAGCCGGCTTCCTCTGATGAAGAAGAATTACGCCGCCTGTTTTATGTAGCCCTCACCCGTGCCGAGCAGCATTTGTTTATCTCTTATGCTAAATTTAAAAATGACGGTAAAGAGATAGAACCCTCGATGTTTATTGCAGAAATTTTACAGGAGCATGCTATTCCGGTAGAAAAAATAACATTGAGTGCCGAAGCCATGGCCGATTTTGATTTATTGCAATTCAGCAATCAGGCACCCGAAATAGAAAAACCTGAAGCAGATTTTGTGAATGCGATACTGGATAAATTTGTAATGAATGTAACAGCACTCAATAACTATTTGGATTGTCCGCTGGGGTTTTATTATAAAAACCTCATCCGCATACCCACCGGCAAAAGCGAAGCCACCGAATTTGGTAGTGCCATACACCATGCGCTGGAAAAATTATTCCGCAAAATGCAGGATGGCAAAAAAGACAGTTTTCCTCCGGTAGCAGATATGATAGCCGATTTTAACTGGTACATGAACCGCCACCGCGAACATTTTACCAAAGAAGCTTTTGAAAGACGCATTGAATACGGCGATGAAGTACTGCGTAACTATTATGCCAAGTACATCAATACCTGGAACAAGGTAGTAGCAGTAGAAAGAAATATCCGTGGCGTGGTGGTAAATGGTGTGCCTTTAAAAGGCAAGTTAGATAAACTGGAATTTGATGGCAAAAATGTAAATGTGGTGGATTATAAAAGCGGCGATATTGATAAGGCCATTCCTAAAATGAAAGGCCCCAATGATAAAGAACCCAACGGCGGCGGCTACTGGCGGCAGGCGGTATTTTATAAAATACTGGTGGATAATTATGAGCAGAAAGACTGGAAAGTGATCAGCACCGAATTTGATTTTATAGAGCCCGATAAAAAGAAGGAATACCGTAAAGAAAAAATCATCATCACCCCTTCAGATACCGAAACAGTAAAGCAGCAGATAGCAGACGTTTGGGAAAAAATACAAAACCGTGATTTTTATACCGGCTGCGGTAAAGAAGATTGCCACTGGTGCAATTTTGTAAAAGATAACCAATTGGCCATCGTACTGCACGATCTTGAAGAAAGCGAATCTGAAGAGATTTAATCAATTATTAGGATTTTATTGCCTTCACAATTGCACAAAGGGTTTAAGTTTGCAGTTCAACAGATTGTAATGAGAGTACAGCATATTTTTTATTCCTTATTGATCATGGCCGGCGTTTGGACTATTGCCATAAGCAACAGCGGCTGTGCGCAGATAGGCGCTGTTACCGGCGGCGCAAGAGATACCCTTGCTCCGGTATTGGTAGGGGCTAATCCAAAATTGTCCAGCACTAATGTCACTTCCAATAAAATCAACCTCAATTTTGATGAGTATATAGATATACAGGAACTGCAAAGCAATCTGATTGTATCTCCACTACCCAAGCTAAATCCTGAAGTGAGTTTTAAATTTAAAACGCTTACCATCAAATTAAAAGACAGTTTACTGCCCAATACCACTTACAGCATCAAATTTGGCGATGCAGTAAGAGATGTGAACGAAGCTAATATTGTAAAGAACTTTACGTATGTTTTTTCCACGGGTAATCATATCGATTCACTGCAGGTAAGCGGCAAACTGGTGCTGGCAGAAAATGATCAGCCTGATAGCACTCTGATGGTGATGCTGTACCGAAATACCAATGATACAGCCGTTCAAAAATTAAAACCCGATTATATTGCCCGGCCAAATGGCAAAGGCGTATTCAGTTTTACCAATCTGCCTGCCGAAAAATTCAGTCTTTACGCTTTAAAAGATGGTGATGGCGGTAAAACCTATAATTCCAAATCAGAAATTTTTGCTTTCGCAGATACTGTTGTACTTCCGTCTGAAAATCCCGAGCCGGTAGCACTTTTTGCTTATGCAGAAGAAAAGAATACTAAACCGGTTACCACTACTACTTTAGTAAAACCCAAAACAGCAGCACAAAAAAAATTACGGTTGAGCAGCAAAGTGGTTAATGAAAAGCAAGATCTGAGAGGTAATCTGGTGCTGGAACTGAGCAATAATATTAAAAGCTACGACAGCAGTAAGATTATACTTACCGATACCAATTATGTTCCTTTTACCAATGTGGCCTATGTAAAAGACAGTATGAAGATCACTTTAAAAACACAATGGAACGAAGATGCCGATTACCGTTTGATCATATTTAAGAATGCTGTAAATGATATTATCGACAGCAGCATTAATAAAACCGATACCATCCGGTTTAAAACCAAACGTGAGGCTGATTATGGAAATATAACCCTGCGCTTTAATAATATTGATTTAAAAAAACATCCGGTCATTCAGTTTACACAAAACGACGAGATTAAAGAATCATTTGCCATCACCGGCAAAGAATGGCAATACAAACTATTCCCCCCCGGCGAATATGAAATCCGCATTTTATATGATGCCAATCAAAACGGCAAATGGGACCCTGGTAATTATACTAAAAAAATGCAACCCGAAAAAGTGATTGCCCTCCCCAAAAAAATTACCATCAGGGAGAATTGGGATAATGAAAGTGAGATCAGTTTGTAGTTT
>JBAXET010000275.1:0-3195 GCA_037140275.1 Ferruginibacter sp.
ACTCGCCTAATAAATTATCAGCAACAGCATAAGTTGCCGGGTTAGGCGACCAACCCGTGCAATCCGAAGTAATGAGATAATATTTTTTATTGTATTTAAAAACCGCTGGAGCCTCCCTATTTTGTGCAGAAGTTATACGTGTGTAAGTTGTTGTTGGAGATAAATAATCATCATTCAATAAACAAACATGCATTGTTTTATTTGATTCAGATGAATAAATAAGATAAGCCCTGTCATCTTCATCTTTATACAAGGTCATATCACGGCTTTGTTGTCCGTTGGGTTTTACACTGCCGAGATATTTATATGGGCCATTTGGTTTATCGCTTACCGCAACACCAGATTGAGCGTAACCATAATCATTGGCATCAACATGCATCCACATCACAAACTTTTTAGTTTTTTTATTATAGATCACTTTTGGGCGTTCAACAACTTTACTGGTATCAAGGTCGTGGACAGGTTGTCCAATTAATGTTGCCAATGCAATGCCTTCATATTTCCATTTTATCAAATCTTTGGATGAATAACAACTTATACCACCAGCAGGCACACGGTAATCTTCCCATTGCTGGCCAGGCACTAACCAGGTTTTCCCTTTTTTAATTTCTCCAAACCAATAGTAAGTAGCGTTGTGAAACAACAATCCACCGCCATGTGCATTGATAGTATTTCCTTTAGTATCCTTCCAAATACTTTTATTGGGCATTGGAGGAATTTTTAACTGGCCCAAAGTATGCAGGCTGGTGCCCAGCAAAAACAACAAAAAATATTTTTTCATTTTCATGGCTGCTAATTATTTATTTTACTGATTATAGTTTTATCCATGTCGACATTTATTGGTGGTAATTCAAATAATATTTTATCTTGTGGTTTCATTCAATTTTTTTTCTGCTTTTAAAATCTTGCACCAATACTTTTAGCCTGCGCTGCATTACCATTAAAATCTTTACCACCGGTTGGTATGTTAAACAACTGCTGAAAATCTATTCCGCCATTTATCAAAAGGGCATTTGCTGCTTTAGCCATTGAAAAAGATGCCAACACTTTTGCATCGGTAATATTGATAGTGTTAATGTTGGCAAAAGCAGGGTCAATGTTTATTCCTGTTTTTGCACCATTAAATATTTCCTGTTGTTTTTGATTTCGCCAGGTATCAAAATTGGCAATACCGTTTACATTAAACCCATTGGTTAAACTATACCAGCAATTACCATAGTACTTGCTTACAGAATCTTTACCTAAAATAATTTCTTTGTTGCCCACTAAAATATTATTGTAAAAAACAATGTTTTCATTATTGGTAATAGTTGAATAACTGAGTGCTGCATTTTTATTATTATAGATGGTATTATTATAAATTGCGCAATTTTTTAAATTATTGCTGGGGCTTTGGTTCCAGATATAAATACCCGCTTTAGCGTCAGATACATTGCCATCATTAATACTAATGTTATAGCGGATAATATTATTTTCCCAGGGGCTGGCATTGTTGTATTGAAATAAGCCGATACCACTGCCCTGGTTGCCGTAAGACAAACAATATTGTATAACAGAATTAGTAATACCCCCGTCAAAATCAAAACCGCCACCATCTTGTCCACCAACCGAAGTCTTATTTTCGTAAGACAAGCAATGTTCTATCGTAATACTATCCGATTCCCATGCCCATATACCCACAGGGCCATTGCCAATGCGGGGCATATCCCAACCATTATTGGTAGCAGTACAATACGAAATTTTTGCATTGGTACATTGGCCGATGACAATGCCGCTACCGCTATGGTTGTCTTTATTTGTTGGGTCGCCCGGATTGTTTTCTGCCCTGCAATAACGGATGTCAATATTCCTGCAATCCGTCTTTAAAAAATTTTCACCCCCTACTGATATACCTGCAGATCCGTTATCATGCGCCATCACATTTGTTACAATCATGTTACTGCAATTACGAATTAGCAAACCGGATTTTTGATAACCGCTAACATCAATGTTATCTATTGCGATGTTTTTACAATAAGCAATATCTATGCCGCTAGTGGTATTGCCATTTTTGCGGCCAGCACCAAGCAATTTAATGTTTTGTATAATCACATAACTGCTGTTGTTGATGACTAGGCCTTTTTCGTTAGTACTGTTAATGGTGGCGATGCCAATACCATAAGATGTAATTACTACAAGTTTTTGTGCAGTGCCATTGGTATTATAATTAATGGCTAGTGTGCCGTTAAATATTTGTCCGCCTTTCAGTAAAATAGAGTCACCTGCATTAAGCGTTAGTCTAGAAATTTTCTTAAAAGTTTTCAAAGGATGCTCCTTACTACCGTTGTTATTATCATTTCCATCATTGCTGATATAATAAGCAGTTTGTATTGAAGTAGCGGTATTAACACTCTTATTGACTTCTGCCTGGCAGGAAATAAAGAGACTACTGAATAAAAAGCCTAAGTAAATAAAAACAGTTAGAAACACGTTCTTTATTTTTAAAGTCAAATTAAATTAAAAAGACCAGTTTTAGACTGGTCTTTTTAATGGTTTATTTTAATATCCTGGGTTTTGTTTCAAATTGGAATTAAGGTCAATCTCTATTTGAGGTATGGGAAAGTATTCATTTTTGTTAGCAGTAAAACTTACTCCCGTAAGATTTTGAGGCAGCCTTGTTTTTTCTGTTTGCAAATAAGTGTTGATATAATCACCAGCAATACCCCAGCGTACCAAATCAAAAAAGCGTTGTCCTTCCAAAGCCAATTCCAATCTTCTTTCAAAACGCACTGCTTTACGTGCAGACTCCTGCCCCGTCCATGGTGTGTTGTATAAGCCAATGCTATAATTGGCAGAGGCCTCCCAGCCGCCAATATCATCATAAGTAACTTCTACCTGGCGGCCGGTTTTTGCACGGTTACGAACGTAATTAACAAATGTTCTTGCTTTATCAATATTATTCAATTCTACTTCGCATTCGGCTGCCCAAAGCAATACATCTGCAAAACGAATGATGGACACATTTACTGCGCTAGTTAGCATATAATACTGTGCATAATTTTCGCTGTACATACCAAAGTTTCCATTATCGTACCTGAAGTTATTTTTTACAGGAACATAAGGCCCGCCAAAAGTTCTGTCGTTGATCCATCCATAATCAGGGTCGCTGCCGGGGTTACTACCATAGCCGCTGTAATAAGATGGTGTTGTCCAATC
>JBAXET010000276.1:0-3174 GCA_037140275.1 Ferruginibacter sp.
ATAATAAAATGCTGCTGCACTTTAATGTTGTTGTTTAGTATAACTATACCTATAAAAAAAAGGTCGATGGTTAAGGTAACCTGCGGATGCTGCTGTATTTGGGCCCAGGCTTCCTCCATCTCCTTACTCCAGTGAATATCATCAAATATTAAAATAGATGATGGATGGGTATACTGCAGCAACTGTAAAAAATATTTGATGGTCGGTTCTTTACGATGATTACCGTCAATAAAAGCCAGATCGATTGTTTGCAAACGACCCAGTAAAGCCGATAAAGTTTGCTCAAAATCGCCTTCCTGTATATGGATATTTTTTAATTGAAGATTTTGAAAAGTTTTTTGTGCAATAGCAGCAATATTTTTTGAACCTTCGCAGGTATACACTGTTGCACTATCATTGGCTGATGCCAGATAAGATGCAGTAATACCAAACGAGGTACCCAGCTCAATAATTTTTTTGGGCTGATAATATTGCACCATCCGGAATAACAATTGCGAAAATTTCTTTGGTTTTAAGGAAGAAGCTGCAATAGCTTTTACCACCCGCTGATTGGTTTTAATTACGGTGGAGCCCGCACCAAAATCTTCGACTTCAATTACAGCAGTATTGGCCAGTAATAATTTTCTTTGTTGCTCAATCAGTGCATAAGCCGGATATTGCCTGGTATCATTCAATACGTTTTCTATAAAATCAAATACAAAAGGGGAATGAATGCCATGGCCTTTTCCATTACTTGCAGTAAAGTAATAGTAAATATATTTTTTGGCTAATTGAAAAGGACTGTACAAAGATGTTTGATAAATAATGATTGATTATTTCTTTTCCCAAACCTGAAAGGAATAAGTGTATGCATGCTTGGTATCAATTTCAAAATCTTCGTTTGAAATGAGTTCCCATGCAGCTTCATCTATTGCCGGAAAAAAAGTATCCCCTTCTAATGCAGTATGCACCCGGGTGATATAAATGGTATTGGCAATAGCCATGCTCTGTGTATAAATTTCTCCGCCGCCAATTACAAATATTTCTTTACAATTGGTGGCTTTGGCTTTTTCAATGGCATCATGTAAATCTGTTGCAGTTATAGTGCCTTCTGCAGTCCAGCCGGGCTGACGGGTGATTATAATGTTCATTCTTCCGGGCAATGGTTTGTTCACCGCTTCAAAAGTTTTGCGGCCCATGATCACTACCATACCCCAGGTAAGGTTCTTAAAAAATTTAAGGTCGTTGGGTAAATGCCAGAGTAACTGATTGTCTTTACCAATGGCATTATTTTCAGCGGCGGCTACAACAAGAGAAATGGTCATACAAAATGAATGTACAGCAAAAATAAGGAATATAGAGGGATTGGGATTGCCGCAGCTGCGCAGATTAAAAAAAGGAGAACGATTACTCATTCTCCTTTACTTATAACTTAATACTTATTACTTAATACTTATTACTTATTACTTATTACTTATTACTTATTACTTATTACTTATTACTTGACACTCTGTCTTCTACTAAATTACTAAACAATTTTATGAACTGATTGGTTCATTTGTTAAATAAAAAAGATCCCCTGATGAGGATCTTTTTTATTTATTCGTGACTTGAATTATTTTTTAGGACTGTCAGCCTTTGCAGGAGTAACACCCTGAGCATTAATTACAGCGGGGTTATCGCTTACTGGTGGCAAGGGTGCAGGGTTCTTTAACTGCATTTCTATTTGTACAATAAACATTTGCAGTCGTTTTACTTCTTCTGCATCATACTGTAAACCGACCTGTTTGTTCTCATCCAGTCCGTTAATATATTTCAGTTGCTGGTCAAGATCCTTACTTACGCTTTTGGATATTTTATCAGCCAAAACAGTATCTCCGGCTTTGTAACATGCAATCAGCATCTGAATAGAGAACTTGTTATGCTGTTGTCCTCGGCTAACCATACCATAAGGGAAGTTTTCATCCAGCATCATCTTATCGCATTTCTCCAGCATCTTTTTAGCTTCATCTTTTTTGCCATGGTCAGCAAGACTACCAGCAGCCTGAGCATATGCCAAACGGATAGAATTTAAATGGCGGCGGTTTTCTTCATCATAGTATACGCCAGATACATTGGCATTACCTGATTTGAATTTGTCGCTCATCATTTTATCAAATACCCAGCTGTTATTTACTTCACTGTTTAATACAGGAACAAAACGGTATGTCAATCCATCCTGACGGATATAATTGTTTATGCCAATGCCACCCGCATCTGGTGAAGTAAAGTAAATAGGGCGTTTCCATTTATTTGATGCAATAATATTCAGTACTGCAGCATCATTTTTAAACATCGCATTTTTCGGAATCTCAAACAGAACTTCCGATACCACACTATCATCTGCATTTACAGTACCATTTTGTTTTACAAAATTGATATCAACAGGAATACTTACTTTTTTAGAAGGATATACATTCAGCATGCTACCATCTCTGCCCTGTTCCATTTTAGCTGGATCATCACTGCCTGCATACTCTTTCATCATGGTATACAGGTCCATATATTTGTTGGGATCGATACCAGGTTTTGGGGCATAGTAAATTACATCTCTGTTAGATCCTTCAATTTGATCGGCAGACCAGATTGGATCCATCGGATCACTCTGATTTACTTTATAACGCAACTGATTAATATACCAGTCGGTACCCAGTAAGCTGGAATTTATTACACGTATATCTCTGCGAACGCCTTCTACTTCCTGTGCATACCATAAAGGGTAGGTGTCATTATCGCCAAAAGAAACTACAATTGCATTAGGAGCACAGCTTTCCAGATAATCGGTAGCCAGATCCCTTGCCATGGTTTTTTTACTTCGGTCGTGATCATCCCATTCCTGACTGGCCATAATTACCGGTACTGCAAGGGTACACAAAACAGCGGCTGCATATCCTGCCACGGTACTGTTTTTTATAAATCCGCCCAAGAGGTCTTTTACATACAACACACCAATACCAATCCATATAGCAAATGCATAAAAAGAACCAACATAAGCGTAATCCCTTTCACGGGGCTGGTTACCTGCCTGATTCAGATAAAACACGATGGCAGCACCGGTTAACAGAAATAATAATCCTGATACCCATGCATCTCTTTTGTCTTTTTTAATTTGATAAATCAACCCTAAAATACCCAGTAAAAAGGGTAGTGCAAAGA
>JBAXET010000277.1:0-3139 GCA_037140275.1 Ferruginibacter sp.
GATTAACCAATTAACTGATTAACCAATTAACTGATTAACCAATTAACTAATCACCTAATTAACCAATTAACCACCCATGGCACGCATACTGGCAATAGATTACGGAGGAAAGAGAACCGGACTGGCCGTAACAGATCCCTTACAGATTATTGCCACCGGTTTGGAAACCATCGAATCAAAGGAGCTGATTCCTTATTTAAAAAAATATCTGGCTGCCGAAGCAGTAGAATTGATTATTATTGGAATGCCATTGAACTGGGACGAGACAGATACACACGGCACACCGTTAGTAAAAGCAGCCATAAAAAAATTGGAAAAAGAGTTCCCCAATATTCCTTTAAAAACAGTGGATGAACGCTATACATCTAAAATGGCTAAAGACGCCATGCTGGAAATGGGCATGAAGAAAAAAGACCGCAGGGATAAAAAAAATGTAGATCTTATTGCAGCCACCATCATTTTACAGGAATATTTACAATCCATATCATAATAGTTGGCGCATGGAGTGGTTACTTTATTGATTTAAGTTAATTTTGCAGCCAATAAATCATCATTTATAACAATACCCGCCTGATATGATTTTACCAATAGTAGCATACGGATCTCCTATTTTAAGAAAGGTTTGCAGCGATATTAGCGCCGATTACCCTGACTTGGACAAACTGATTGCCGATATGTGGGAAACCATGTATAACAGCAATGGTGTAGGTCTGGCCGCGCCACAAATTAATAAGGACATCAGGCTTTTTGTAATGGACAGCGAGCAAATATTTGCCAACAAAGATGAAGATGACGATTTTGACTTCCCGGATGATCCAGGTTTTAAGGGAGTATTCATCAACGCCCATATTAAAGAATTAAATGGCGAAGAATGGAGTTATAACGAGGGTTGTTTAAGTATTCCTAAAATAAGGGAAGATGTATACCGTGAAGAAGAAGTGGTGCTGGAATACGATGATGAAAACTTTAACCATCAGGTTAAAAGCTTTAATGGCATTACTGCCCGTGTGATATTACACGAATACGATCATATTGACGGCAAATTATTCATCGATCATATTAAACCCCTCAAACGCAAATTGCTGCAGGGTAAACTGAACGATATTACCAAAGGAAAAATAAATGTAGACTACCGGATGGTTTTTCCTAAATAAAGTTTTGCTATTATTCTTCATTATCCGTTCCTGTAAATCAGGCACAAACTCTCATTTTAAAAAAAGGCTGTTTTTTAAAAAATCCCCTATTTAGGGTATTGTTGGGGGTTATTCACCAGAATATCTTTACAGGATATCTAGTCATTTTTAAATCCCGGATTATGAGAACTGCCTTTTTAGTGCTGAGTTTAATTGTAGTAGTTAATTCAAGTCAGGCACAAGTAACAATAATAAGACAAATTGTAGCAGTTGCAGGAAAGGACACACTCATTGGTTCAACCACATGGGCTTCTACAGTTGGTGAGCCGGTAATAGAAACTTATAACGGTGCTAACATTACACTAACTCAGGGGTTTAATCAGCCCGATGGCTTTTATATTACACCTTTCTTTCCCTATATCAATAACCTGTTGATATATCCCAATCCGGGAAGGCCGAATAGCATACTTAGATTTTATTTAAAAGCAGACAAGCCCAGGCTTAACATTTCTATTTACGATGGCAACGGAAAACTGTATATAAGCAAAACGCTTGAAAGTTTTGCAGGACAAACCTGGCATAACCTGAATCCGCAAATAATGGCCGGAGGTACATACACTGTAAAAGTAACTGTGGGCTTTGAAGTTTATACTGCCCGATATATCGTACTCAACTAATTAAGAATATCAATCAAACACTCAATCTAAAACAGATGAAAAAACAATTACCCTTGCTTTTTATTGCAATCAGTCTTTGCTGTACAGGCTTTTCACAAGGCTTTACCGGTATCAACTATCAGGCTGTTGCACGTAACCTTAACGGTACGGTATTAAGCAACAAATCAATACAGGTGCGGTTTACTATTACACAGGGTAACACTTCTGTAATACAATACCAGGAAAATCAAAATGGGTTAACCAATGCTTATGGTTTATTTAATCTGGTTATAGGAAAAGGGGTAGCAGTTTCAGGCACTTTTGCTACTATACCATGGGCAACAGTCAATCAATGGTTACAGGTAGAGGTTTCGGTAGACGGAGGAGCGATGATCAATATTGGAAAAAATCCTTTTAATACCGTTCCATACGCTTTAAGCGCAACATCAGCACTTCCGGTAGGGCCAGCCGGAGGTTCATTAACAGGCAACTATCCTAGTCCGTTAGTTGCCAATGGGGCAATTATACAAAGTATGATTGCTTCTGGGGTTACCCTGCCGCCAAGCGGTGCTGCCGGTGGCGACCTAACAGGCACTTACCCCAATCCATCAATAAACATTCCCTTTACAAAAACTTCTCCTCAGGCTGCTGCTCCACTTATTGGAATAACGAATAGCAGTACAACAGGTACATCAGGTGCCATACAAGGCAGCAGTGCAAGTACTGATGCCAATGCAATTGCAATACAGGGTACAATTTCATCAACAGCACCTGGTGGTTTTTCTACTGCAGTAAGGGGAATTAACAATGGTGCAGCTGGCTTAGGTATTGGGGTTTGGGGTAGTCAAAATGGAAGTGGTTGGGGACTGTATGGTACAGCGCCCGGTGGTATTGGAGTAAATGGTAGCAGTACTTCGGGGATTGGTATTAATGGTAGTGCAACAACAGGCACAGGAGGAAGATTTACTTCTACATCCGGGCTTGCATTATCTAGTACAGGCGCATTAAAATTTTCAGGAATCAGCGAGGCTGCAGGCAGGGTATTAACCACTGATGCAACAGGTAATGCCACATGGCAGCCGGTAAGTGCAGCTGCAGGTACTGTATCAGGAAATGGCACAGTAAATTTTATTAGTAAATGGACTCCAACAGGTACGCAAATTGGCAATTCACAACTGTATGATGATGGAACAAATATTGGGATAGGCACATCATCTCCAACATATAAATTTCAGGTTGAACATGGCGGTGCTACTGGTATACTTTCCAAATCTACAAGCAGTTTTTCCGTAGTGGATATTGATGCCGCCAGTGGAGATGCTGCTTTACGTTTTCAAAAAGCAGGTGTTA
>JBAXET010000278.1:0-3138 GCA_037140275.1 Ferruginibacter sp.
ATATAATAATTCTAAAATCACCAATCTACTAAAACAACCAGATCCTAATTTTAAAGGAATTGATGTGAGTGGTATTGGGGGTGGTTTAACCAACTATATCGGTAAATTCATTGTAGGCTCTTCTCCATATGTATTTAATGTATACAAACAGGTATACGATAAAACAACAGGGGCTCCTATTGAAAATTTATTTGAAGATTTAAACAGAGATGGTCAAATCAACAGCGCAGACCGTTATTTATACAAAAAACCAGCTGCTGATATCTTGTTTGGTATTAATACACAGGTTACCTACAAACAATGGAATTTTGGGTTAGCTTCTCATGGTGCTATTGGTAATTATCTGTACAACCAGTTCAATTCAAATAATGGTGTGTTAAGGGCACTTAAAAACCCAATCAATTTTGTTCAGAATGGCGCACCTAATTATATGGAAACCAGATTTACCGGTACCACAACCAATGAATATTTATCAGACTACTATATCGAAAATGCTTCATACCTGAAGCTGGATAATATTAATATTGGATACAATTTTGGAAAAGTATTACACAATAAAGCAAGCTTACGTGTATCCGGAAGCATCCAGAATGTATTTACAATAACCAAATATACCGGTCTTGATCCCGAAAATGCAAGCAGCTCTGGCGTAGATTTTACCATCTACCCACGCCCAAGAATTTATTCAGTAGGTGCCAGCATTGATTTTTAACTGATAAAAAAATAATTTTTATGAAAATAATTAATAAAATATTGTTGACTGTTGTTGTCGTTATTGCGATAACATCATGCGCAAAAAAATTGGATTTATTTCCGAAAAATGATCTTACGCCTGAAAAAGCATATGCAAATGCTGCAGGCTACAAAAGCGTATTGGCAAAAATTTACGGCACACTGGCTATCACCGGTAACTCGGGCCCTGCAGGAGCACCGGATATTAGCGGTGGACTGGATGAAGGTTCACAGGTGGCATTTATCCGTATGTTTTTTAATTGTCAGGAATTACCAACTGATGAAGCAGTTGTGGCCTGGAATGACCAGACCATCAAAGATTTCCATAACTTAAAATGGACCGCAGATGATCCTTTCTTAAAAGGTATTTATGCCAGATGTATTTATGATGTAACACTTATTAATGAATACTTAAGAGAAGCTACAGATGCAAAACTGGCTGAGCGTAATATTACAGGTGCTGATGCAGATGATATTAAAAAATCAAGAGCAGAAGCCCGTTTTTTACGTGCTTACAATTATTGGGTAATGCTTGACCTGTTTGGAAAATCAACTTTTATCACTGAAGCTAATGCAGTAGGTACAGATCTGCCCGGCGAAAAAAGCCGCACAGAATTATTCGCTTATGTAGAATCAGAATTAAAAGCAGTTGAACTTGAATTGGGTGCAGCAAAAACTGCAGAGTACGGAAGAGTTGATCAGGGTGCTGACTGGGCTTTACTGGCAAGATTATATTTAAATGCTGGTGTATACACCGGAACAACAAAATATACCGAAGCTATTACATATGCAAACAAAGTAATTGCTGCAGGATATACATTGCAACCCAACTATGCACAATTATTTATGGCCGATAACGATAAACGTAAAAACGAATTTATGTTTGCTATCAATTGCGATGGCTTACGTACACAGGCTTACGGTAATACCACTTTCTTTGTACACTGTGCATCAGGAGATGATCATGATGAATATGGTGTAGGTGGCGGATGGTATGGTTACAGGGCTACTAAAGGCTTGGCAGATTTATTTCCTGATTTAAGCGGTGCTACTGATAAAAGGGCCATGTTTACCACTGCCAAATATGGTGTGGGTGGCAGTCAGTTAGCTATTGCTGATATCAGCAATTTTGACCAGGGAATGCACGTAGTTAAATTTAAAAATATCCGTTCAGACGGTGGTGCAGTATCTGATGCACAAAAGAATTTTGCAGACGTAGATTTTCCTGTATTCCGTTTACCGGAAATGTATTTTATTTATGCCGAAGCGGTATTAAGAGGCGGAGCTGGTGGAAGTACAGCTACTGCATTAACCTATATTAACAGTGTAAGAACTAGAGCCGGAGCATCTGCTTTTGTATTAAGCGATATTACTTTACAAAATATGCTGAATGAAAGAGGAAGAGAATTGTATTGGGAAGGACATCGCCGTACTGATCTGGTTCGCTATGGCTTATTAACAACAAACACTTATTTGTGGCCATGGAAAGGTGGTATAGCAACAGGTACTGGAGTTGATACCAAGTACAATATTTTCCCTGTACCATCAACTAACAGGACTTCTAATCCTAACTTAACACAAAACGCAGGATATTAATTTTTAACTGCTAAAATTTTTTAAAATGAAAAATATAGTAAAACAGATTTTCTTTTTAACATTACTGGCAGCTACTATTGCTTCCTGTAAAAAAGACGAAATTAAAAGTTTCTTTGAAGGTGGTACCGCTCCGGTATTATCTGCAAATAAAACAGTGCTGGCGCTTTCTTATCTGAATAAGGATAATGAAGCCATTACATTAAGCTGGACCAATCCTGCTTATAAGTTTACATCCGGAATAAGTTCACAGGATGTAGCTTACTTAATTGAAATTGATACTACCGGCGCTAACTTTACAAATCCAAACCGCCAAACTGTTGCAGTAACAAAAGACCTTACTCAATTTTTTACTCAGGGTGTATTCAATGATTATTTATTGAATCAACTGGTGATGAAGCCTTCTATACCTCATAATATTGAGATAAGAGTGACTTCAACAATGGCTGGTACAGCTGCACCATTGAAATCTAACGTGCTGAAGTTTGTGGTAACTCCATATGCTATTCCTCCAAAAGTAGATCCTCCAACAACTGGTAAATTATTTTTAGTAGGTAGTGCAAGTCCGGGCGGATGGAATAATCCAGTGCCTGTTCCTACACAGCAATTCACACAGGTAAGCGCTACATTATATGAACTTACCGTAGCACTTACCGGTGGTGGTTCTTATTTGGCTTTGCCACTTAATGGCGACTGGGGTACAAAATTTGGCGGAGCTGGTGCATCTAATAACTCGAATAATGTAAACGGAGATGATTTTAAAAACGGAGGAAGTGATTTATTGGCACCGGCAGCAAGCGGTAACTATAAATT
>JBAXET010000279.1:0-3094 GCA_037140275.1 Ferruginibacter sp.
TTTTATTCGCAGTATAATAAAGTTGATACTATTAAGAAGGTGGTGGTAGCATATTATAGGGATGAGCCATCAGGCTGCGGGGCGGTTAAAGAATTTACTGCCGGTACAATGGAAGTAAAGCGCATGTTTGTTCCTCTTGAGAAAAGAGGCTTGGGTATTGCCTCCAAAGTATTACAGGAATTAGAACGCGGGTGCCTGGAACTGGGCTATACCAGATGTATACTGGAAACAGGCAAAAAACAACCCGAAGCCATTGCTTTATATACCAAAAACGGATACAGAATTATTCCCAATTACGGGCAGTATGCAGGAATTGAGAACAGTATATGTTTTGAAAAAAAATTAGTGCTGTAGCATTTGCCGCTTATCATACAAGCGAAATTCATGTTGCTGCTCTTATTAATTTTAATGTACTTAAATAATACTTTACAATGAAAAATAAAAGACTGGCAGGCATGCTGATTCTGCTGCTGCTTTCTATGGCCAATTTTAACCGGCAGGCAGGCAATGACAATATCAGCACTGTTCAATTTTTATCCATTTTTGCTATAGGCATACTGGCCGGTCTTTTACTGAGCGAATTGCGTTTGATATTCCGCAATAAAAAACACGACAGCACAAAGCCGGCCTAGGGTGTTTTATTTTACAATTTTTTTCTGCGATATGTTTCATTTTTGAAATATAAACCTATAACTTTATAACTGCAGTTGTTACGTTGATATAACTGCACGATCTTCTCTTTTCTTACTACTCCATTACGTTCACCGGTACCTGTGAAAATGTGATAAGCCTTACAATTTGACATGACTAATGTCAGTGGTTTTTTTTGTGTTGTTTCTCAACTTAGTAGAGCAACAAAAAAACAATTGCTGTATACCCCATTTACTCAAACTTAAAACGTATTCAAAATGGTAACAGAAGCACAACACCAAACTCTTATTGCAGAATGCAAAGACTGGCACGACATATTAGTAGCTTACCGAAAAAAAATTAATGAGCTAAAAACAGAGTTATACTATTTTGCTCCGGGCAAAACAGATCATGAAGTATTATTAGGTATAGAACATTACCACAACCAGTTTCATATTCAGCTCATCAATATCCATGATCTTAAACATGAAATCAAGTACCATGTAAATGAAGCAGAAAGGCATCCTAATTTTGGTCATCGTATTCCACATCATTATATTAAAGACAAAGTAGACATGCTTTTAGCAGACCTGGATAAACTGGAAACAGATTTTCACCAGTTTATACAAGTATAACATATTGAGTATTCAGCCAACCTGCATAGGTTGGCTGATTGCTTTACTAAGGATTCCTTCACTATAAAAATTTATTTTATGGCAACTTACGATTCTCTTCACGTAAAAAATATTGCCCTGCTTGGACATGCCGGTTGTGGTAAAACCACATTAGCCGAAAGCATGCTCTTTGAAGCAGGTATCATCAAACGCCGCGGAAGTATTGCGGCAAGAAATACCACCAGCGATTATCACGAACTGGAAATTGAAAGACAAAGCTCCGTATTCTCTTCACTGTTACATACCCCCTGGCTCGATTATAAGATCAATATTATAGATACTCCGGGTTATGATGATTTTGCCGGAGAAGTAATCAGCGCATTGCGTGTGGCAGATACCGGTGTAATACTTTTAAATGCAGCGATGGGTGTGGAAGTAGGTACAGATATTACCTGGGAATATACCGACCAGTTTAAAACCCCCACCATTTTTGTGGTAAATCAGGTAGATAAAGATGGCGCAGACTTTGACAAAACATTGCGTGATGCCAAAGCACATTTTGGGGCTAATGTAGTAGCAGTGCAATATCCTGTAGAAACTGGCAGTGGCTTCAACAGTATTATTGATGTGCTGAATATGGAACTGTTACAGTTTGCTGCCGAAGGTGGCAAACCGGAAAGTTTGCCCATCCCCGATAGTGAAAAAGATAAAGCTGATCAGTTACATAAAGAACTGGTGGAAACCATTGCCGCCAATGATGAAGGCCTTATGGAAAAATATTTTGACCAGGGCGAATTGAGTGAAGATGATATGAAAGCCGGACTGCACAGCTCCATGATCAAACACGATATCTTTCCATTGTTCTGCGCCTCTGCAGAAAAAAATATGGGTGCCGGACGTATCATGAATTTTATCGACAATGTTTGTCCTGCTCCAACAGAAATGCCAGCACAACTTACTATATCAGGTAAAACTGTACCCTGTGATACCAATGGCCCTGCCTGCATCTTTATTTTTAAAACCATTATTGAACCACATATTGGTGAGTTGAGTTTATTTAAGGTATACAGCGGCACAGTAAAAGCAGGCAGTGAACTGGTGAATGAGAATACTGGTGTTACAGAAAAACTCAATCAGTTATTTTTATTGGAAGGCCATAACCGGGTGCAGGTACAGGACCTTGTTGCCGGTGATATTGGTGCCACTATTAAACTAAAAAGCACGCATGTAAATAATACCCTTCACGATAAAGGAGCTGATATAGAATTGCAACCTATTATTTTTCCAAAAGCCAATGTTACTGTAGCTATATCCGCAGTTAATAAAGGTGATGAAGAAAAATTATCGCAGGCATTACATACTTTACAGGAAGAAGATGCCACTGTGCAGTTTGAAGTATCCCCGGAATTAAAACAAACTTTATTGCATTGCCAGGGAGAATTACATTTACAGGTAATTCAATGGAAAATAGAACATATTCATAAACTGGATGTGAAGTTTGAAAAACCCAAGATCCCCTATCGCGAAACCATCCGTAAAATGGCAGAGTCTACTTACCGTCATAAAAAACAAAGTGGTGGTGCAGGTCAGTTTGCAGAAATATTCATCCGTGTAGAACCCTGGCATGAAGGTATGCCCGATCCTGCAGGATTAAATGTAAGGCATCGTGAAGAGATCAGTTTAGACTGGGGCGGTAAACTGGTATTCTTTAATTGTATTGTAGGTGGTGCTATTGATGCCCGATTTTTACCTTCTATATTAAAAGGGGTGATGGAAAAAATGCATACCGGCCCTTTAACGGGCTGTTATGTAAGAGATGTTAGAGTTAGTGTGTTTGATGGAAAAATGCA
>JBAXET010000280.1:0-3081 GCA_037140275.1 Ferruginibacter sp.
TAGAGCCAATGAGCGCAGTAGTTTTTCGCGTTTGGTAAATTTAAGATCGCTGCTGTATTAATGTACATGATAATGAAGCCACAGCAGTACAGGCGGCAAAAGCCATATTAGAACAACAGGGCGGTACATTAATAAAGATTGAAAACAATGCCCAGCGTTATATCAGTTTTTCATTTAAAGGTGTACAGTATTCTTTTGACCCTAACAGGATATTTTCTTCAGTGGGCATTAAGCAAACATTAAAAGCTAATGGAAAGATTAATCCACTGGCCATTACAGAAGTAGAAAAATTTGCTGCTCATCTTTTACAATTGATACCCGATAGTACTGCCTGTATAATTGCATTGCACAATAATACCGATGGCGACTATTCTGTAAAAACTTATCAGCCCGGTGGAAAAAGACAGTTTGATGCCATGAAAGTATATACAGATACCTGGCAGGATGTGGATGATATTGCGTTAACCACCGACGAAACACTTTTTAATAAAATGTCGGGATTTGGATACAACAGCATTTTACAGGATAATATTCGTGTAAACAAAGACGGCTCATTAAGTGTATATTATGGCGAACTCAATCGCCGTTATATCAATATAGAAACGCAGTTTGGCAAAACAGAACAGTACAAACAAATGCTGGCCAAATTGGTATTTTATTTAGAAGAAGAAAAAAATCCTGAGCATGTTAGCATGATTGATCCTGATGGGGATTAAGTAAAAAAATTAAACCGCTCAATAATCAATATTCAACTAACAATGTTAAATTAAGATGCAGTGCATTTCCTATTGAGTATTGAACATTGATTGTTGTTTATTGAATATTTCTTTTTGCGCCAAATTATTATTCAGCTATTCTTTTTGATGTAGTTACATTTCCAAGTCAACTTCATTATCTGCCAAACATTTTATCCAGCTCTTCTTTTTTAAATTCCAGATAAGTGGGCTTGCCATTAGGGGTAATATTTGGAGCAGCACAGGCAAAAAGATCTTCCACAATAATTTTCATTTCCTTATCGGTAAGTGATGTGCCGGCTTTTATAGATTGCTGTAGAGCCAATGAGCGCAGTAGTTTTTCGCGTTTGGTAAATTTAAGATCGCTGCTGAAATGCTTGTATTGTTCCAGCATTTTTTCAATGGCTGCTTTTTCATTGCCCTGCAACACATCTGCCGGTGTACCCTGTATTACAAATGTATTGTTGCCAAAGGGTTCCAGCAAATAACCCAGATGATTCATATCGGGCAATAATTCTTTGAGTAATACCGCATCTGCAGAAGCCAGATCCATGGTTGCCGGAAACAAACTTTGCTGAGCGGCTATCGGTTTGCCATCTACTGCGGTAATAAAGCGTTCATACAAAATACGTTCATGAGCATTTTGCTGATGAATTAAAAAATATCCTTTGTTGGTTTGCGCAACAATATAACTGTGGTGTAACTGACGCAAATTATCTGTTGATGGCAACGAATTGTTTACATCATGTAAAACTTGCTGCCTTCCAATTGTCTCTTCATCTGTTATCTGTCCGCCCACATCAGTGAACTTCTTCTCTGGTTCATAAAAATCTTTCCAGTGTTTTAATTCACTTTTACTTTCTATAAAATGGCTCTGGTGTTTTTTAGTAAATGTGCTGTATAAAGAAGAAGATGCCACACTGGTCTTTCTTTCCTCAGTAAATGGTTTGCTTACAGCATCCAGGTGCTGAATAGATGCATCCAGTTCAAAATCTAAAGTTGGCGTGATGCTGAATTGTGCCAGTGCATGTTTTACTGCGCTTTGTACAAATGCATATACAATTTTTTCATCTTCAAATTTTATTTCCTGTTTGGTGGGATGCACATTGATATCCAGTTGTGCCGGATCCAGATCAATAAATAATGCATACATGGGAAAACTGTCTTTGCCAATCATCGCATCAAATGCATTCATCACTGCATGATTGAGGTAAGCACTTTTTATAAACCGGCTGTTCACAAAAAAGTACTGATCTCCCCTGGTTTTTTTGGCGGTATCTGGCTTACCTACAAAACCAAAAATATTCAGGTAATCGGTATGCTCCTGCACACTTACCAGTTTTGATGCATAAGCATTACCCAGTATTTGTACAATGCGTTGCTTTAATGTACCCTTTTCCAAATGGAATACCTGCTGGCCATTTGAAGTAAGTGAAAAGAAAATATCCGGAAAAGCCATTGCTACCCTGATAAATTCATCCACTATATGACGCAGTTCAGCGGGATTACTTTTTAAAAAATTTCTTCTTGCAGGCACATTAAAAAATAAATTTTTCATGGCAATACTGGTACCTACCGTTGCTGCTACCGGTTCCTGCAATTTTACTGTACTGTTTTCTATTTCCAGATAAATGCCGGTTTCGTCTTCGGCTCTTTTGGTTTTTAGTTCTACCTGTGCCACAGCAGCAATACTGGCTAAAGCCTCACCCCTAAAGCCCATTGTTTTAATACGAAACAGGTCTTCTATATTAGAAATTTTTGATGTAGCATGACGTTCAAAAGCCATCCGGGCATCTGTTTCGCTCATGCCCTTTCCGTTATCAATTACTTGTATTAAAGATTTGCCTGCATCGTTAACAATCAGTTTAATTTCGTCGGCACCTGCATCCACCGCATTCTCCAGTAACTCTTTTACAGCACTGGCAGGGCGTTGAATTACCTCTCCGGCTGCAATCTGGTTGGCAATGTTATCGGGCAATAATTGAATAATGTCGGGCAAAATCCTGTAATTTAGAACATCAAAAATAACACATCCTTTCCACTATAAAATTTTTAGCTGCTCATGCGCAAAATCTTTTTTTTATTGCTGATATTGGTATCTGTCCTTTCATTTGCACAAAACAATACTGCGGCACGCTGGGCCGACAGTGTTTTTAAAACATTATCGCCCGAAGAACGCATTGCACAGCTGATGGTGGTTCGCTTATCTACCTACGACAGCAAGACTAAAACAGTTACTTTTTATGATAGTTTGGTTACCGAATTAATAAAAAAATACAATATCGGGGGCATCTGTTTGTTTCAGGGAAGCCCGGTAAAACAGGCTAATATGCTTAATGTCTTACAG
>JBAXET010000281.1:0-3042 GCA_037140275.1 Ferruginibacter sp.
CCTGAGCTACTACATCTTTCTTAAGGTCTACCACAACACGGGTACCTTCTTTATTGCTTTCGTTATTTACATCAGCAATACCTTCAATCATTTTTTCATTAATCAGTTCACCAATTTTGGCAGTCAACTGATCGCGGTTAACCTGATAAGGAGTTTCATAGATAACAATCTTTTCTCGACCGTTTTTGGTGGTTTCCACATTTACACGGCCTCTCAACACCACTCTTCCTCTTCCTGTATGTAAAGCTGCCCTGATGCCTTCAAAACCGAAAATTATACCTCCGGTTGGGAAATCGGGTCCTTTTACAAATTTGATCAATTCTTCAATTGTTATTTCCTTATTTTCGATATAAGCAATACAACCATCAATTACCTCACTTAAGTTATGCGGCATCATATTGGTGGCCATACCCACGGCGATACCGCTGGCGCCATTTACCAGTAATTGAGGAATTCGGGAAGGCAAAACGGTTGGTTCCTGCAAAGAATCGTCGAAATTCAGTTGAAAATCCACAGTTTCTTTTTCAATATCATCCAGCATGGCTTCGGCCATCTTTTGCATACGCACCTCAGTATAACGCATAGCAGCCGGTGGATCTCCATCCTGGCTACCAAAGTTTCCCTGTCCGTCAACCAATCTATACCGCATATTCCATTCCTGTGCCATACGCACCATGGTATCATAAATGGAGGCATCACCATGCGGATGGTATTTACCCATTACCTCGCCCACAATACGGGCACTTTTTTTATACGGTTTGTTGCTGTAATTGCCCAGTTCACTCATGCCAAATAAAACACGGCGGTGAACAGGCTTAAATCCATCTCTTACATCAGGCAGGGCCCTTCCAACAATTACGCTCATGCTGTAATCGATGTAAGAAGACTTCATTTGCTCCTCAATATTTACCGGTATAATCTTACCCCGGTTATTGAGGTTTCCTTCTTTAAATTCTTCGTTATTTTCCATAATATTTTTTGCCTTATAACAGGTTTGCGAAACTACCGATTTTACCCCGTTTTTCAACGTAAATTATGGGGTTTTAACAGCTTAGTTTTACACATTTATTTTAAGGCTGTGGAGAAGATAATAAAGCCATTTTTGCATTTAAAAAACAAGCTTTGCCGCTATCGCAATACAACTGCCTTTTGTTCGTTATCTTACTGTTATAACTGTACCCTATTTGCCCGAATAAAATCGGTTAACTTGCAAAAAAATCACTAGACTTGAAAAAAATTGTACTCTTTGGCGCAGGAAAGTCTGCTACTGTTCTTATCGATTATTTACTCAATGCGGCTGCCGCTAATGGCTGGAAGTTTATTATTGCTGATGCAGATAAAAATCAAATTCTTTCCAAGATCAATAATCATCCTTGTGCTGAAGCGGTGCAACTGGATATAACCAAAGGGGAACAAAGGGCATTGTTAATACAAAGTGCATCTATTGTAATTTCTATGATGCCTCCTGCCCTTCATTTTTTAGTGGCACAGGATTGCGTGGAATACGGTAAAAATTTACTCACCGCATCCTATGTAGATGATCAAATAAAATCTTTACAATCGGCAATTGAAAATAAAGGCCTCCTGTTTTTATGCGAAATGGGGCTTGATCCCGGTATTGATCATATGAGTGCCATGAAAATGATAGACGGTATCAAAGCTTCCGGTGGTACTATCAGCTCTTTTAAATCGCATTGCGGCGGATTAACAGCGCCTGAAAGTGATACCAACCCCTGGCATTATAAAATCAGCTGGAACCCCCGCAATATTATTTTGGCCGGTCATGCCGGAGCCATGTATAAAGAAGAGGGTAAGATAGTAGAAAAAGAATACCATAGTATTTTTGAACATTGTGATACCATTGCATTTCCCGCACTGGAAACATTAGCCTGGTATCCCAACAGAGATTCACTGAGTTATATTCCCCTGTATCAGCTTGAAAATGCAGCCACTTTTATACGTACCACGTTACGCTATCCGGCATTTTGCCGTGGCTGGGATTATATTGTTAATCTTGGGTTGACCGATACAGAAGACCATGATAATATTATTGACTGCGAAACTTATGCCGACTGGATAGAGCGTAAATTATATATGGTGGAAGATGCCGAAATGAGTCTGGAAGAATATGTCAATCTGTATGTTCATGAAGATTATTGTAAAGAGATTTTGGAGCAGTTTAATTTTTTAGGGCTTAGTTCAAATAATAAATTACCCAAAGCAGCGCAATGCTCTGCAGATATTTTACAGTTTGCAGCCGAAACAAAACTGGCCATGCAGCCCGATGATAAGGATATGATTGTAATGCTGCATGAAATTACCTATCAGCTAAACGGGGAAACCAAACAAATCAGCAGCAGTTTACTGGTAAAAGGTACAAACAGTATTAAAACTGCAATGGCTAAAACCGTAGGCTTACCATTGGGCATAGCCGCAACCCTGATTTTAAATGGCAGTATTACATTAACCGGGTTGCAAATCCCCGTATCCAAAGAAATTTACGAGCCGGTATTAGCCGAATTGGAAAAGTATGATATTCGTTTTACAGAATCAATGAGCTGATAATAATCGCTTCAACTCATTCACTCCTTCTGTAGCCGGCATTTCAATACAATGCAGGTTGGGATAATTACTTACGGAAGGAATTTTTTTATCTATAATAAATTTAGGTAAAAAGGTGGGTGCATAATGTAATAATGATGCTGCAGGATATACCAGTAAAGAAGTGCCCACAACTACAAAATAATCACAATCCTGTAATATAGCCACCGCATTTTCCATCATGGGAACAGGCTCTTCAAACCAAACAATAAAAGGCCTTAACTGTGCGCCGCGGGTATCCATATCTCCCACATTGATATCACCTTTAATTTCGTAAATGGTATCTGCATCATCAACACTGCGCATTTTAAATATCTCGCCATGCAGGTGCAATACATTGCTGCTGCCACCACGTTCATGTAAGTCATCAATATTTTGGGTTATGATGGTGACTTTAAAATCCTTTTCCAACAGCGCCAGACCAATATGTGCCGCATTAGG
>JBAXET010000282.1:0-3007 GCA_037140275.1 Ferruginibacter sp.
AATGGCATACTCAGAAAAAGTAATCGACCACTACCAAAATCCAAAAAATGTTGGTACGCTGGATAAAGGCAGCAAAAACGTGGGTACCGGTTTGGTTGGTGCTCCCGAGTGCGGAGACGTAATGCGTTTACAAATTGAAGTAGATGATGCCACAGGTATGATCACCGATGCTAAATTTAAAACCTTTGGTTGCGGATCGGCTATCGCCTCATCTTCTTTGGCTACAGAATGGCTGAAAGGAAAATCAGTTGACGAAGCATTAAAGATCGACAATATGGATATCGTGGAAGAACTGAATCTTCCTCCTGTAAAAATTCACTGTTCAGTTTTAGCTGAAGATGCCATTAAAGCGGCCATTAACGATTACCGTGTTAAAAATGGCATGGATGCTATTAAGTTTGAAGAGAGTGTAGTTCATTAATTCAGTTATAAGTTATGAGTGATAAGTTATAAGTTGAATGCATAACTTATAACCTATAACTTAAAACCTAAAACTTTTTAAAAAATGGTAGCAACAGACAATTCAATTTTTGTAAGTGACAAAGCTAAAGCTAAGGTAACTCACCTGATGCAGGATGCCGGCATTGCGGCAGACAGTGCTTATTTTTTAAGAGTGGGTGTAGTTGGTGGTGGATGCAGTGGCCTGAGTTACAAAATGGATTTCGACAATGAAGTAAAACCAATGGATCAGGTTTTTGAGGATAAAGGGGTGAAGATAGTGTGTGACCTGAAAAGCTTTTTATACCTGGTAAATACCGAGCTGGATTTCAGTGACGGATTAAATGGCAAAGGATTTTACTTTAATAATCCTAATGCCAGCCGAAGTTGCGGTTGTGGTGAAAGTTTTGCCGTATAGTCAAGCTCCAGCTTGACGTCTAAAATAATGTAAGCCCTCCATTTGGAGGGCTTTTGCTTTCATAAGTTAATTTATTAAGTCTTCCTTCACGGGCGGTGCAGGTGGAGGCGGCGGTGCCTTTGGTGCTGCAGGTGCTGGCGGAGGAGGTGGCGGTGGAGGAAGTTGTCCGTATTTGTTTTCAAAATACTCAGGCTTGGCATTCCATACACTCATTCTGATTTTTTGAATCAGCCCCTTTTGATTTTTCAATACAATAATATTGCCCTCTTTTGTATTATGAATGGTAACGGCATAGCCCTTATCATTTACAATTATTGGCGGAGTGAATTGCACTTTTTCCACGTGTTTGGGCGGCTTAGGAGGAGGTGGCGGAGGAGGAGGTGGCACTTCTTTTAATTCAAGCGGCGGCGGTGGAGCAGACTGGACTTTTTTACCAGTTTGCGACATACCATCACTGGCCAGTATTCCTACGGCTAATACGATGATGAGTTTCTTCATAATTAAAATTTCAGGTAAGATGCGCCCTGGAGTATAATCCATAAAAAAACCCCACTTTATGGTGGGGCTTTTCAGCAGTTGGTTTTGGATAAACAACTTTAGTAAGTCTATTAGCAAAAGTTTGCAGGCAGTAAAACTTAAAAAATATAACCTATTTGCTAAAAGATCTGGAAAGTTGCAGCTGCAAGTTGTTGAGCAGCCTATCCGGGTAGTATGACAAGTGACTGTTCTAATCCGCTGCATCTTTACAAAAAAATATTTATTTTATTTAACAGGTCCCGAAAGGATAGGGAGACAACCTGTTTTTATTGCCATAAAAAACAATATAGCCCATTTTATAACTGTAAATTAAACGGTTAAATAGTAAATTGCAGCAATTTTAAAACTACATGTGGAGTATTTGTAAAAAAGAACTGCAGCAATTTTTCAGTAACCTCACGGGGTATATTGCCATTATCCTGTTCTTGCTGGTTAATGGAATATTCTTATTTACGCTTAAAGATGGCATTTTCGACTTTGGCTTTGCCACACTGGAAAAGTTTTTTGAACTGGCACCCTGGATTTTGATGTTTCTGGTGCCTGCCATTACCATGCGTACTCTTTCCGATGAATTTAAAGCGGGCACTTTTGAAATATTACAAACAAAACCCATCAGCAAATGGCAAATTGTTTTGGGAAAGTATTTTGCCATTCTTATTGTATTGCTTTTTGTAATACTGCCTACACTACTATATGTATATACTATAAAAAATTTAAGTGTAACCGGAAGTATTGATAGCGGCGGTATTACGGGAAGTTATATCGGACTTGTTTTTTTAGCCGCAGTTTTTGCAGCTATTGGTTTATGCTGCAGCGGCTTTACAAATAATGCAGTCGTAGCTTTTTTAATCAGTGTATTTGCCTGTCTGATTATTTATTTTGGTTTTAGTGCCCTAAGCAAATTACCGTTGTTTGCTAATGGGTTTGACTATTATATAGAAATGCTGGGTATTGATTTTCACTACCGCTCTATCAGCCGCGGGGTATTAGACAGTCGCGACCTGATTTACCTGCTGAGTGTAATCTTTTTGTTTTTGTTGATCACAGTTAAAAATCTCCATAAAAAATAAATGAGCCCGGTAAATAAAATATGGAAGAGTAAGTTTTGGTTACCTCTGGTGATTATAGTGCTGGTAGTAATTAACTGGCTGGCATCAATGTATCATACCAGAATTGATTTTACAAACGAAAAACGTTTTACTTTATCTGCCCCAACCAAAAAAATATTACGCCAGCTGGATGATGTGGTTGAAGTGGATGTATTTTTAAAAGGAGAATTTCCGAGCGGGTTTAAAAAACTGGCCAACAGCACAGATGAAATACTGAATGAATTTAAAGAAGCAGCGGGTAGTAAACTGCAATACAGATTTATTAATCCGGATGCGGAAATGGAGGGAACTACGGTAAAATGGGGCGATACTCTTAACGCACTGGGCCTTTATCCCATCAATTTAAAATCGCAAATAAAAACAGGGGAGCAACAGCAATTGGTATATCCGGTTGCATTGGTGCATTATAAAAATGCTGTATTGCCGGTGATATTATTTGAACAAAACGGCATGGTGGTTAAAAAAAGTTTTCAGGAAGCACAGACAGATTTAAACAGTGCCGAAG
>JBAXET010000283.1:0-3006 GCA_037140275.1 Ferruginibacter sp.
TTACAAATGCGAATTGTAAAAAATCGGGTTCCGACAGTGGAAGCACTGGTACTGCAACAGTTCCTGATATATATAAAAAAATATATGGTGCCACCAGTATAACTTCCGACGGTACTTATATTACTATTAAATCAACAGGTGAGCCCGATCATAAAAGTATTTATTATCCTGCGGGAAATGCTTTATATGAAGTTTTCAGCGGTACAACTTTTGGCGGAAATACATTTGCAAAAAACCCCAATAGTATTTCTGCCTTATCGTATACATTTAAAATTCCGGCCAATCCACAGGTTGCCGCTGTACATGCAGCCACTCCTTTGGGAGCAATTGGGATCAGCCTTAATGGGGTGCCATTTTATAATCAATATGCAGGACCTAGTCAACCATTATCAGGCGAAGTGGTTAGCTTCGATAAATACTGGGGCCATCCTGCACCGGGAGGCAGATACCATTACCATGTTGAACCTTTGTATTTAACTACAGTAAAAACCAGTAAATCTGCGTTGCTCGGATTTTTACTTGATGGTTTTCCTGTTTATGGTCCGGAAGAAAATGGAGTTGCAGTTACTAACGCTATGCTGGATGCTTATCATGGTCATAGTACAGTAACAGCTGATTATCCCTCCGGAATATATCATTACCACATAAATAATACAGATCCTTATATAAACGGCAGTGGATTTTATGGTACAGCTGGAACAGTTTCGCAATAGAATTATCACAATCATTTTAATTTGCACAGCTGGTTGTAATACACCAGCAAGCCCGGTTTTGCCCCAAGCTTTAAAAGTTATAAATATTGATTCGGGCAAATTCAGTAATCAAAACGGCATCATCTGGTTAAACAACAAATTGTTTAGCGGAACGGCTTTTGGTTTATTTCCCGGCAGTAACGACACTGCTTTTATTACCAGTTATTTTAATGGTAAAGAGCATGGGGAATGGATAAAATTTTATTCAAAAGGAATAGTTAAAGAGAAAAGGCATTTTGACAACGGAACAAAAGCAGGGGAGTACAATACCTGGTGGGAGAACGGTAAAATGCAGCAACAATATTTTTTTAAGGACGACGAATATGAAGGCATCTGTAAGGAGTGGAACAACAATGGCATATTGATAAGGGCCATGCAATACAGGCGGGGACATGAGGATGGGCAGCAGCAGCAATTTTATGATAATGGAAAAATAAGATCAAATTATTTTATAATCAATGGCCGGCGATATGGATTGCTGGGTACCAAAAATTGTGTGAATGTATCGGATAGTATTATTAATAGGAGGTAGTTTGTTGTTTGCAGGTTGCAACAGTAAAAATGACAATAAGGTATCGGTATTGCCTTATTATAATAGTGCAGATTTTACTCCATTGTTTTTAACCGCAGCAGAGGCAGAAAAAAAAATTAACCACCATATTGCTGATTTTACATTTACCGATCAGGATAGTCAAATCATTACTCAAAAAACTGTTGAGGGAAAAATTCATGTGGCAAATTTTTTTTTCACCGGATGCGGAAGCATTTGTCCTAAAATGATGAGCAACTTAAAACAAGCCGAGAACAAACTGGGACATGACAGTAATATTGTTTTTCTGTCTTATTCAGTTACTCCCTGGACAGATTCTGTACCTAAATTGAAAAAGTATGCCGAAAATGAATCAATAAAATCCCCCTGGCATTTATTGACTGGCACAAAGACTGCCATTTATAATTTGGCCCGTACTTCTTATTTTGCGGAGGAAGATTTGGGGTTTAGTAAGGACAGCTCCAATTTTTTGCATACAGAACATATTCTGCTTATTGATAAAAGAAAGCGTATCCGTGGTATCTATAATGGTACTTTACAATTGGAAACTGATCAGCTGGTTAAGGATATAGCATCCCTGAAAGCCGAAGAGTGATTATTTTGCCAGCGTAATCTTTACTTTTTTGTTTTTGATTTTCTCGTTTTCAATCAACCTCAATGTTTCACTCACCTTGATTTTTTTGATAGCTACAAAAGAGAAAAAATCTTTTACTTCAATCAGACCGATATCTTCTTGTTTTAGCTCTCCTTTTTGTGAAAGAAAGCCTACGATATCGATCTTATTTACCTTATCCTTTTTACCCGCTGCAATAAACAGGGTACTCCATTTTGGCTTTTCAGGCATTTCGTAATCGCCGTTCAGTTCCTGTTCAGTAGCTTCTTTAGTAATATATTCAGGCAAAATTTCCTCTTCCGAATGGATCACATAAGTGGTGCCGCTGGCTTCCATACGAGCAGTACGACCATTACGATGGGTAAATATATCTTCAGATGCAGGTAAATGATAATGTATGATATTACGGATATTAGGAATGTCAAGTCCACGGGAAGCGAGATCAGTAGTCACCAATATGCTGGAACTGCCATTCCTGAATTTGCAAAGTGCACTGTCGCGTTCCTGTTGTTCCATGCCACCATGGTAAAATACATTCAGAATGCCTTTTTCAGATAGGATCTCACTGGTTCTTTCAACCGATTGGCGATGGTTGCAGAATATAATAGTGGAACGATTACCCAAAAAGCAAAGTAGTTTAAACAGGGAATTGGCTTTATCCTTATCGGGTGAAAACACAGTTTTTACTTCAAGACCGATGGCATTTTCAATGACCAAATCAAGATAGTTCAGGCGCTTTGGGTCTGTTAATCCCATGAATTCAGGAACTTCAACAGATTCAGTAGCAGATGTTAATACTCTTTTATTAATATTTTTTAATGAACTTATAATAAACTCCATTTCTTCCTGAAAACCTAATTCAAGTGATTTGTCAAATTCATCCAATATTAAAGTGGTAATGAATTCAGTAGAAAAATTATCTCTTCTTAAATGATCGGCTAAACGATCTGCAGTACCTATGATTAATGCCGGAGCCTGAATTAAATTGGTTTCTTCAATTTCGCGTTTATGGCCGCCGTAGCAAAGCGTGGTTTTAAAACCGGTCTGCATTTTACGGAACACATCATCAATTTGAATGGCCAGTTCACGAC
>JBAXET010000284.1:0-2963 GCA_037140275.1 Ferruginibacter sp.
CTGAATGATCTCTTTATATCAGAAATTGATTCCATAAAATTCGAAGATTCGATGGTAGATCAATATTCAAAATACTACAATTCACCCTGTGTGCCGCATTTAATATCGGTTTACTTCATTGAAAATGCATTTAAACATGGAGATATACAACATCCTGAGTTTCTGAATATCCATCTCCGTCTTTCTGGTAAAACCTTTGAAATGAATGTAAAGAACCGTATTAATCAAAAGCCAATTAAGAAAAACGGGGGCCTTGGTTTAACTAATATGCGAAAGCGGCTGGACCTTTTAACTGGCGGAAAATATACCTATACCATTAAAACTGATTATACTGAACAGGAGTATTATGCTACCTTAATCATTAATTTTTTATGAAAACCAAAGTAGCCATATTAGAAGACAATAAGGAACTGTTAAAAGAATTGAAGCAAACCCTTGAAGAAACATCTTTGGTTGAAGTTGTTGCCTGGGCTACTTCATCGGCAGAATTTCTAACCAAGGTGGAGCAAACCAAGCCAGACGCGTTATTGCTGGATATTGACCTGGGTGGAGATAGCTTATCTGGCTTAGATATTGCACACATGCTTAAACTGCCGGTGCTTTTTGTAAGTGGCAAGACCGTAGAATTCAACCATGGTATTGAAGATCACAATATTAATTCTGTAGTGCCTGTTCAGCATATAACCAAACCAATAACAGAAGAAAAACTGCGTAAAATTCTTCCAAAATTCATAAGAGAAATTGAGGCGCAGGCAACAAAAGATTTTATTTACCTGGATTTTGCCGGTAGCAGGCGTAACAAGATAGCAATTGAAACCATTGTTTATTTAGGAACGGATAAGGCTGGCGGCTCAGAGTCGAATAATAAACAGATATTTTTTACCAACAGGAAGCCGGAAATACTAATAGATTTTTCGTTTTCAAAAATGGAGGAGTGTGGATTTAATAAAAACAAATTCATTGTCATTCACAAATCTTTCAGGGTTAATGTTGACAAAATCGAACGATATAAAAAATCGCATGATATTGAAGTGACAGTAATCGGAACAAACGGTAAAGCCGAAATAAAACCATTGCCTGTTTCAGAGAATTATAGAAAATCTATACCCGGCCACAGGGTTTAGGACGCTTTCATTACCCGGGAAAGCCATTTCATTACTCCATACCTGTTTTCATTTCCCATCATTAGTTAGCCATAAAAAGGTAAGCAACATTTGTGTTATAAAACTAAACACAAATGATACCATCAGTAAACTTTCACCTTTGGGAACCCTGTAACATGCGCTGCAAATTTTGCTTTGCCACTTTTCAGGATGTAAAAAATACCATTTTACCAAAGGGCCACTTACCAAAAGAACAGGCTATAGAAGTTGTTTTGCAACTTGCCGAACTTGGTTTTGAAAAAATCACTTTTGCAGGCGGCGAACCAACCCTTTGCCCCTGGCTGCCTGAACTTATTGCTGCAGCTAAAACCGCAGGCCTTACAACCATGATTGTTACCAACGGCAGCAGGTTAAATGATGATTTTCTACATGTTAATCTAGCATTTTTGGATTGGATTACTGTCAGCATTGATAGTGTAGATGTTGATACAAACCTGGCGGCAGGAAGGGCTATTTGTGGAAAAGAGCCTTTGGCGCCGGATTATTATTCATCCCTTGTCGACAGGATCAGGCAATTTGGCTATGGGCTTAAAATAAATACCGTGGTACACAGTAAAAACCATAACAATGATATGAGTGGTTTTATACGTTATGCAAAACCCACCCGATGGAAACTTTTTCAGGTTTTGCCAATAAAAGGTCAAAACGACTTGAATATTGATGATTTCAAAATAACTGATGAACAGTTTCAAAACTTTATTAACAGGCATAGCACACTTGAAAATATCACAGTTATTGTTCCTGAAAACAATTCCGAAATGATGGGCTCTTACGCAATGGTTGACCCTGCCGGCAGGTTCTATGATAATACACTTGGGAAGCATACATACAGCAGGCCGATTTTGAAAATAGGAGCCAGGCTTGCCATTCAGCAAATGCAGTATGACTTTGGAAAATTTATATCCAGGGGTGGTATTTACAATTGGTCAACCAACGCAAAAAAGATCAACCATGTGTAAACAGATTCTCAATTTTTATCTATCTGATCATGCCATGTACCGTTGTTGGGACAGAATCATTGACAGTGTAGTGCTGTATAAAATTTTGCCATTTGTTAATGCGGTTGATGCAGAAAAACAGATCGTTGTTATTACTCCTTCATTTTTGACAGAAAGACAAATTGCCTTCAGAAATAATGCTTGTTTGATACTTGTGTTACAGCAAAACCTGCTTATAACCTGCTATTGGTGTAAGGATCCAAACTATCTTTTTAAAACAGAAAAGCATGCTGAATTTCAATGGCTATATATGTAATGGTTATACCCGAAGTCCATGTAAAACCAAGGGGGCGGACGCCGAAACGCAGAAACAGAGGCATAACAATTAAATCTTTTAGCTATGTCAAAAGGTAAAGGAGGGAAACCCAGTACAACGGGTGAACCTTCGGGCAAAGGGCGTGATAATAATCCGCCTAAACCGAAAAGTTAAAAAACAGGGGGTGGGGGGTAGTACTCCCACCCTTTTTCGATTTTATCTTTCTGGCGTTTTGTTGAGAATTGATGACAAAGGGTTTACTGTTAAATCCGGAATATTCCAGAAAATGCTCGAAGAATTAATGATTGGATATTATATTCCCCTTTATATCTTTTATTAGGATTTTAATGAATGAAGAATATTTTGGTATGATCCGGAATAATACTGAATAAGATATAAATTCAATACTGCGAAGCGATTTTAATAATCTCCGTTTATATAAGGAATATAAAGTTTTCCGGAATATTCCGGATTAATTTACTTAGACTAGGGTGGAAAATCCAGTCAATGTGACCACCTAAATCCAATTGAAGTTGACCAGCTAAA
>JBAXET010000285.1:0-2929 GCA_037140275.1 Ferruginibacter sp.
ATCACCGATACCTCACTGCTTTTTTCAAGAAAAGGATTACACTTCGATAAAACAGGTTCTTTAATATGGCCGTAGTGCTGCAAAGTGTTCACTCTGTAAAATTCCCGGCTGCAAGCAGCCCAGGTTCCAGGGTATTTTGATTTATAAACACTTCCCGATACACCTACCAGTTCAACCGGTTCTTCCTTGAAAAGATCTTTCAGTATCTCTCCCCATCCTGTTGTATGAAATCGTACATCTTCGTGCACAAAACAGAGCAGCTCATTGTTTGCCTTAGCAGCCGCTTCATTATAAACTTTACAAATTCCCTTCCTGCTGTTTCGGTTATCTGTTACAATTAATTCATAAGGCACCCCGATAGTGGTTTCAATATTTTCACTGACTGCTTTTAAATATTGAGGATTAACTGAACAGATAATAACAGAAATCATTTTTTTCTGATTGCCCGTTTAATAAAACCAGTTTGTAAGGTGGGGTAAACAGATGCACCCATGATGTTTTTCCATCCCATTAGGTATTGGCCCCTTTGTAAGTAAAACAACCCTTTATTCCCTTTATCAAGTGCCATATAAGCTGCATTTGTTTTTTTAACTTTAATCGGAACTTTAATTCTCTGCTCTTTCAGAAATCGATGATACTCTTTGCGCATCCTGTAATCAAAACGCTCTTTGTAAACTGTATTGTCTGCATCCTGATATAGTTTTGCAATAACACTTTGCTCATGATAACGGAAATAATTCAACGGTCTGGCAACAAAAGCAACCTTGCCGTAACATAACATCTTAAGCCAGATTAACCAGTCACCGTTATTCTTCAAATGTTCTGGAGCCATAGCTGCTTGTTCGTAAACCGATTTACGAAATACAACTGCACTTGCATTGGGAATGGTATTTTTATAAATTAGGAACTGATTTATATAATCTTTCCCTTCCATTACAAAATCAGTTGTAAAACGTTCTTTGTCCAACTCATCGGTATACGTTTTCCAGGTTCCGGTTACAGCTCCTTTTTCATTCATGCGATAACTCTGACAATAAGCTAACACAACCGATGGGTCAGCATCAAGCCGGGCAACAAGGTCTTCAAGTAAAGAAGGATCTGCTGCATCATCCGATTCTGCCATCCATATATATTCACCTCCAGCGAGTTGTACCCCTTTATTCCATTGAGCAAAAGTAGAACCGCTGTTTTCTGTATTAAAAATTGTGGAAAAACGAGTATCAGTTTTCACAAATGCATTAATCAACTCCCTGCTCATATCAGATGAATTGTCATCCAGTACAAGGCATTCAAATGTATCAACTGTTTGCAGTTTTACCGTTTGCAGCCTTTGCTGCAGAAAAGGATGATGATTATAATTTGGAATAATGACCGTAACCATAGTATTCTATTAACCGTTTGCAGTTGTTATTTTTATTCTGCCAGCCATTGAAAAATAATAGAACTGCAGTTTATACCAACAAAATAAAAGCCATTGCCGCTGTTTCTTTTTTTGAATCGCTGACGATAATAAAAGCATTGCTCTGAAAGAAGGATCAAACTTTTCTGTACGGTAATGTAGAAAGAGTTCTGCCTTTTTTTCTGTAAGCACTTCATCCGTTACTCCTGAACTGAATCCACCATCAGCATAATCCGCAACCAATATGTCTATATACTTTTTTTGTAACCGCTTGTTCAGAAACCATCGTATATTATTATCATAATCCGCCCAGCTTTTAAACTGAAGCTTAAATTCACCTGTTATATCAAACACAGTCCGTTTTAAAAATATTGCCTGATGACAGATATTTTGTCTGTACAGTTTATCAATTGTAAAAGGACCTGCATACCTGCCGTTAAACCTAGTACTGTACACATCACCATATAAAACAGCTATCTCCGGTTCCTGCTCAGCAAAATGCTTTACCTGTTCCAAAACAGACGCATCAAATAATCGGTCATCACTCCCAAGAAAATAAAGCCATTGCCCCTTTGATTTTGCAATCCCCTTGTTCATAGCATCATAAATGCCCGCATCCTTTTCTGAAAAAATCCGGATACGTTTGTTTGCATTGCCCAATGTTTCTGCAAGCAGGATGGTTTGGTCTGTTGAAGCAGCATCCATAATCACTACTTCCCAATCATTAAAAGATTGCAGAATTATACTTTCAAGACAGGCCTTAATTGTTGCTGCTGAATTGTATGTTGGAATAATGATGGAGAAAAAAACCGGTTGGCTCATGTAACAGTTCAATAATTGAATATCTTTTCTGAAAAAAAAAGTTTAGACTATTTGAAATAAAATAATATATACTGATTTTATATACCGGTACAAGAAGATTTCTTAAAGTTGCTGACGGTTTACAAACCATATATTATTTTCAATAATGCCCTGTGATTCATTCAGTAATGGTTCACCGCTAATTGTAAAACTATCAAAGCCTTTCTGCTGAAAAAACAAACGCAGTGTTTCAAAAGAAATGGCACTCAGATGATTGAATTCAAGTATTATATTCTTTATAACATACTGTTCAAACGGAAATTTTTCGAGTATATCAAACTCATTTCCCTCAATATCAATTTTTAACAATGTAACCTGTTCATTCCTGTGCACGTTGCAGATAAACTCAAGCGGACAACTCAGCACATTCAGCAAACCGATGCCTTCTGCTTTTGTTACGGTTGTTCCCAGGTTATCAGCCGCAGGTTGTTCCATGGTAACAAGTTGAAGTTTTTTAGAAACAGCCGCATTAATCACCTGTACATTTTTTTCTAGCCCGTTCAGTTTCAAATGATGCAGCAGACGGGGAAGTATTTTATAATTGGGCTCTACAGCCACCACCTGCAGACCTTCATTTTTATATGCAGCAATTGTGCTAAACAATCCAAAATTTGCTCCTATATCAATGAACAATCCGCCATTTTTTAAAATCGTTTTGGCCAGACCGGT
>JBAXET010000286.1:0-2928 GCA_037140275.1 Ferruginibacter sp.
GGAGATAACAATACTCCAAATAATACTGTTTTAAGTTCAGCTTCTAATTGTACAAATTGGTATTGGGTTACTACTTATCCAGACGGCACACAAAGTTGGCAATATTTGTACACTACTTGCGGACAGGATCAAACTTTAGAACCTGATGGTGGTGGTGATTGGAGTGAAATTGAAGAAGTTATGTCACCGGTGCAAAAACAATGGGTTGTTGCAACAAATGCAAATGGTTATTGGTATGTACAATCAACTGAACAATTTAATGGTACTAAAAGAGGTAGCCTTCCCAGTGGTGGATATTTCACCAGTATAACTCATTTAAGTGAAAATGTAGTGGATATTGCTACTACTGGCTATGTTTGGACTAGGTCTGGAGTTACAGTCTCTTATAGTGGTTCATCGGCCGAAAGTACCGTTTCTGGAATATTAAAATCCCCAACTAATACTTTTCCAGATAATAATATTCCTCCTACTAAGCATATTTTTAATTTTTCACAAGTTTACCCATGATAATCTAATTAATAGGCTGCCAATTTTTTAAAATTGGCAGCCTATAATCATACAATTATTATTTTAGACTAAATACTGCTACTTTTATTTATGAGTAAAAAAAAATACGAAAATTTTATATGGAGGTTCCTTTTTATTTTGCTGACAATCTCATCTTGTACAGCCCAAAAAAATTGCAATAACTGTGGAATAGTGATTTATAAAATGATGCTTTATAAGCCTGAAATAAAAAAATATATTCCTGAAGAAACTTATTATCCCGATACGAAAATTTGGTATAGCGATAGTACTGTTATAGTAAAAACAATGGGTATAAATGCACCTACAGTTGATTGGGTGGAAACGAAAAGAGAAATTGTTTTGATGTATTATACTTACATTGATTTAAGAAAAATGCTTTTTTATAAATATGCCTCATTTTCTGATACTGCTAAAATAATACAAAGCTATAATGAAGCACAATCAGATACTGTATTTTGGGGGGTTAACTGGAGATTTTATCAACCTAAAAATATTCCTTATACAGAGCCTTTACAAAATATGGATGACACAATCATTGAAAAAAAAATATTTAAAAGAATTAAATTAATCAATAATTCAGGCAATGATACCAATAAAATAAGTATTGCTTATTTTGATTGTAAGCAAAAGGCTACGATGTTTGTAATTAATAAGGCTTTAACTGATATTGCAGGTTGTCCAATGGTAAAATATTACATACTACCATCAATAAAATGGCCAACTGCATTAGCCGGAGAGTTGGATTTTATCTCTGATAAACTTACTGAAGAAGAACTAAAAATTTTTGATGCCTGGGGAAATAATGTAAAAAAGTATCCGGTAAAACAATAAATTATTTATAATCTCCAATCTTAATCACTTCCCCGCAAAAATCATATTCCTGCGTGTCGTTGCTGCTAACGATAACCAGTTTGCCAGCAGTATAATTGTCAATCAGTTTATGATAGAGAGCAATACCATCGGCATCTAAATTTGTAGTGGGTTCATCTAACAATAAAACAGGGGTATTACTGAAAAATGCCTGTGCTAATTTCAAGCGCTGTTTCATCCCGCTGCTGTAATAGCGTATTTGTTTATGTATGGCTTTTTCTAATCCAACAATTTGTAAAATTTCTGTAATAGGTAACACCAGTTGCTTAAAACCTGCATGAAAGTCGAGCATTTCTTTGGCACTCATTTCTTCCACTAATTCTAAATAAGGAGCAGCAATAGCAATGCGCTGGTATATTTCAGCTTCGGATACTGGTTGCGGGATACTGGATGTTGGATGCTGGATGCTGGATTGGTCTGCCTTATTATCCAGCATCAAATATCCAGCAGCTGAATCTGTGCATTTTATTGTTCCCTCATTATGCGTTAACGACCCAGATATCACCTGCAGCAAGGTAGATTTTCCCGATCCGTTTGAACCAGTAATGGCATAAGTTTTTCCTGCAGCAAATTCATAATTGCAATGCCGGAATATCCATTCCCGGTTAAATCTTTTGCCCACATTGTTAAGTGAAATATGCATTATAATTCCTTTCAATACTGATGAATTATTTATTCATCATCTGAATTGCCTTTGGTAAAACGTTTAATGATTCCGCGGCCGCTATCACGGATGAAAGTTACAATTTCATCGCGTTCATCTGTTGCAGGAAATTCTTCTTCAATATAATTCAGGGCCTGAGAGGTATTCATGCCTTTATTATAAATGATGCGGTAGATATCCAGTATCTGGTTAATTCTGTCTAAAGAAAAACCACGGCGTTTTAAACCAACCGAATTTACACCGGCATAGCTTAATGGTGTACGACCAGCTTTGATATAAGGCGGAACATCTTTACTTACCAAACTACCTCCTGCAATAAATGCATGCTGGCCAATTTGAACAAATTGGTGCACCGCACACATGCCGGCTAATATTGCATTATCGCCCATGGTTACATGGCCAGCCATTTGTGTATTGTTACTCATGATACAGTTATTGCCCACAATGCAATCATGTGCAATATGGCTGTAGGCCATTATCAAGCAGTTATTACCTACTTTGGTGGTCCATCTATCTTTACTGCCGCGGTTAACCGTAACAAATTCACGAATAGTAGTATTGTCGCCAATCTCTACAGTAGTTTGCTCGCCCTCATACTTCAGATCTTGCGGAATGGCTGCAATTACTGCTCCCGGAAAAATTCTGCAGTTCTTTCCAATTCTTGCTCCATCCATAATGGTAACATTACTACCGATCCAGGTGCCATCGCCAATTTCTACATTTTGGTGAATAACACTGAACGGATCAATCTTAACATTAGTAGCCAACTTGGCGTTGGGGTGGATGTAAGTGTGTGGATGAATCATTGTTTTGTTTATTGGTTAATCGGCTTATTAGTGTATTGGTTAATTGGTTTATTGTTGCAG
>JBAXET010000287.1:0-2894 GCA_037140275.1 Ferruginibacter sp.
ATGGAATATCTTACCAAATCGGTATACCGCTTTATGTCAAAAAAAGACAACCTGACCGTAGTGGAAGAGGAGATGTTTAAATTTTTGCGAAAATCATTTCATGTAGACCGCAGTAAGGTAAGGGCTGAACTGGAACAGTTTTTAGAAAAAATTAAAGGGCTCGAAAAAAATCGTTTTGAAACAAGGGTATTTGCCTACCTCGATATCATTTCATGGGTGGAAAGTAAAGTGTACCGCAAAACCATGAGCGAAATATTACAGGAGAAATACAAAGAGAGTAAAAAAAGAATCTATAAATAGCGGTTAAATATAGATGCAGCGGCAATGATAACTGCATAACCTGCCCCTCAATTACTGCATTGCGGATTGAATTTTCTGTTATCTTGCGAACAATACATTACAAATGAAATACTATTTTCTATATCTTGATCCCGGAAGCGGAAGTTATCTGTTACAGGTAATTATTGCAGCCATATTGGGAGGCCTGATGTTTTTTAAAAATTTTTGGATTAAGCTCAAATCCTTTTTTATAAAACCAGGGGCCAAAGAAAATGAACCAGAAGCAACAGATAAAGAATAATGCCATAACATTCACTCCTAAACAATATTGATTGGCCTCCGATTTTTTACAACACGCAGCTTCTTACAGAGACAGGGACGGCTTTATATTTAAGCATAAGGGAAACTATTACCGCTGTATTCAGCCACAATACGCGCCGCATTATCATCAGCTGATGCAAAGTGGGTTGTATCATTCGCTGGTTAAAAAACAATGGTTGCTGAGTCATCGGGAAATCAATAACGATCCGGAGCTCAATACTACCAACGCAACAATAATTTTACCTGAGCAAATTACTGCAATCAGTTATCCTTATGAATGGAGTTTTGCCATGTGGCAGGATGCTGCAATTCTTACGCTGCATATTGCTAAAGCAGCCATTGATTGCAATATGCTGCTTAAAGATGCCACTCCTTTTAATATTCAGTTTTTAAACGGGCGCCCTGTTTTTATTGATACCTTATCTTTTGAACAATATGATGCTGCAAAGCCCTGGGTAGCATACCGTAATTTTTGTGAGTGTTTTATTGCACCGTTGCTGTTGCAAAAATATTGCCATCCGGAAATGGGTAAATTGTTTACCATTTACCCCAATGGAATACCACTTGATATACTTAAGTCATTATTGCCGGCACGGGCCAAATGGAATTTGCATAATTACCTGCATGTGTACCTGCAAGCTGCAGTTAAGCCCGGCAAAAATGAAAGCAGCACTGCTGCCGGCAAAGGGTTTAGCAAACAAAAAATGCTGCTGTTGCTGAATGGTTTACTTACTTATGTTACAGGGTTGCAGCCTAAAAAAACTAAAACCGTTTGGGATGATTATTACGGGCACACGATTTTAGGTGATGCCTACCTTGCTGCTAAAACTGCTTTGGTGCAGGATTTTGTAAGCGATATTAGTTTTAATTCATTGGTTGATCTGGGAGCCAATGACGGGCATTTTAGTTTGTTATTTAAAAATACCGGCCGGCAGGTTATAGCAGTGGATGGAGATGTGAATTGTATTGATGCTTTGTATAAAAAAATAAAGCAGGATAAAATTAAAAATATACTGCCCCTTGTTATTTCGCTTATGTCCCCATCCCCGTCAATCGGGTTTAAAAATGCAGAAAGAAATTCTTTTACTGAAAGAAGCAGCGGGGATATGGTATTTGCGCTGGCATTGGTACATCATCTGGCCATTGGGAGTAACCTGCCCCTGCATTTTATTGCACAGTGGCTTGCACCGATGGGACAATATTTACTGATAGAATTTGTGCCAAAAGAAGACGAAAAAGTGCAATTGCTGCTGCAGCACAGAACCGATATATTTACAGATTACAATTTGGATCATTTTGAAAAAGCTTTTTCAAAACATTTTCATACAGTTAAAAAACAAGCTATTGCCAATACCGGGCGTACCCTGTTTTTATTTAAGCGAGTGTAAATGGGATACCTTAAAAAAATACCCTTCTTTCTTATATTACTGGTGCTGTTTTTTTGCCTGCATGGTAGTGTAGAAAATTATGGCGCTGTAAATGCTGTTGAAGTATTGCAGCTGGGTTTGCTGATTGCAGGAGCAGGGCTGATTTTATTTGCCCTGATTTATCTGTTTTTTCGCGATTATTCTTTTACAGCGCTGCTTACATTTTTCATTGGCTTATGGTATTTATTTTTTGGCGCCTTGCAGGATTGGTTGAAAACAATACACTCCTTGTTTTTTTTGCAGCGCTATACTTATTTACTGCCTGCACTTGTTTTGGCAACTGTATTATGGATTGTCTTCTTAAAAAAGAAAAAACAATTGCAGCCCAAATTGTTTATCTACCTCAATATGGTGTTGATGTTGTATTGTATAATTGATGCAGGGCAATTACTTACTAAATATTTTGCTGCTCCCCCCCCAAAAGCCAATTCTATTGCTTTTGATTACAGTAAAGTACAATCCAAACCCAATGTATATTACCTGCTTTTTGATGAATACCCCGGCTATAAAAGCTTAAAAGACAGTTTTGGTTTTGCCAACGACAGCCTGTATAATTATATGTTGCAAAAAGAGTTTCGGGAGTTACCTGTTTTTGCTAACTATAATTTTACGCTGTTCAGTATGTCGTCAATATTTAACATGCGGTATGTTGATGCCGGATACGACTCCATGAAATTAACAGTGCACGATAATCAGCTGCGCACTGCGGAAATCAGAAACGGAGCTGTATTTGACATATTTAAAAATATGGGTTATAGTATTAAAAATTATTCGGTATTTGATATCGGTAATCAGGATGGCGTCAACAGTCAGAATAGCTTTTTACCCATGCACGTTCAGTTATTATCCGACAAAATATTACATAAC
>JBAXET010000288.1:0-2880 GCA_037140275.1 Ferruginibacter sp.
ATTTTATTCTGTACTGCTGCATGCACAACAGTTTATTGATAAAGCAGTAATTGAATACGAAGTAAAAACGAATGTTAAGAAAACCTACCCCGATGATATCTGGGGCGAAATGATGAAAGATAACCTGCCCACATTTAAAACCGGTTATTTCACTTTCAGTTTTGCAGATAATAAAAGTATTTACAAATTCAGTCATTGGGAGCCCAATTCTAAAATGCCTCCTTACATTCTTAAAGGTGATGAAGAGAACGTTTGGTATTTTGATTTTACCAATAATAAATTCAATATGCAAAAAGATGTGTATGATAATAAGTTTAATGTAGAAGACAGCATACCGGTAATTGAATGGCGGCTCACTAACGAAAACAGGGTAATTGCAGGATTCAATTGCAGGAAGGCTGTAGGTAAAATAATGGACAGTGTGTACATATTTGCCTTTTATACAGATGAAATCGCCATATCCGGCGGCCCCTGCTCTGTTAATGGTTTGCCCGGTATGATATTAGGCCTTACTATTCCTCGAATGTATACTTCTTATATGGCCACCAAAGTAAGTTTATCCGGTGTGGATGTAGCAGCAATAAAGCCTGTTGCGGTAAAAAAATACTACAGCAGTAGTAGTTTAAAATCAACAATTAAAGAAAGGATCAAAGACTGGTTCAACTCTGACGATGAAAACAGTAAAGTATGGATGAATATGTTTTTATGGAATCTTTATTTGTAATTTACTTTTCCAGCACCAGCACTTTGGTTTGATAGGAGCCCAGTGTAAAATCATTGATTGCTCCAGAAGTATTGGTGATCACATCCATATATTTACTGAATCCATTGGTTCTTTCAGTATAATTCGCAAATGAAATTTTCTTCTCTTCTTTTGCAGTATTACTAATTACCATTACCGTTTGATTTTTATCATAACGGAAATAAACATACACCCCTTCTTTAGGCACGTACTGCATCAGCTTACCACTTGCAATAGCCGAAGAAGTTTTACGGAAATTAGCCAGTGTTTTTACAAAATTAAATGCTTCATTTTCTGTTGCATTTCGGTTGCCTGCCATAAACTTATTGCTGGCATCACTATTCCATCCCCCCGGAAAATCGCGGCGCACTTCAGCATCTGAAGGATCTTTAAAATTCTTCATCAGTATTTCAGTACCATAATACAGTTGCGGTATCCCACGTAAAGTTAGCAGCCAGGTAATGGTGGTTTTGTATTTATTGATATCTTCTCCTATTACTGAGTACATCCTGTCAAAATCATGATTATCCAAAAAAATACTGTTTCGCATTGGATCTTTATACAATCCATCCTGAGCCAGTGTTTGATATAGCCTGCTTACACCATCGTTCCAGCCAAAGTTTTGCTTCACACCATCGAGCATGGCATAAGCCATTGGAAAATCTAAAGTACCCATCAGATTATGTTTGAAGGGAGCCGAAATATTATTTTGAGTAAAGTAGGCACTGTTGGTTACTAACGGCATTGAGTTTTCGCCTATCACGGTAATTTTGGGAAATTCATTTACCAGTGCAGTATTAATATTATTTAAAAAATCTTTATCGCTGTAGAAATAAGTATCCACCCTCCAGCCATCAATACCAAACTCTTCCACAGTCCAAATGGCATGTTGAATTAAAAAATTAGCCACATATGGATTGCTTTGATTCAGATCAGGCATAAACGGTGTAAACCAACCATCTGCTGTAGTTTTTTTATCAATTTCAGCCGCATAAGGATCAACCAACGGTTGTTCTTTGTATGAAGTTTGTGTGAACTGCGGCCATTGATGTACCCAGCTTTTCATAGGCAGATCCAGTATAAAAAAATGATCGTTACCCACATGATTGTACACCGCATCCTGCATCACTTTGATCCCTTTTTGATGTGCCGCATCAATCATACTTTTATACGCTTCATTACCACCAAATCGTTTGTCTACCTTGTAATGATTGGTAAAAGCATACCCATGATATGTACTGCGCTTTACTCCTCCCTCATCGGTTAAATGCATATTATTTTCCACTACCGGTGTCATCCATATTGCAGTAACACCAAGATCTTTTAAATAATCCAGATGATTCTCTACGCCTTTTAAATCTCCTCCATGACGAAGAAAAGGATTACTTCGGTCGGCCTGCGGATCATTCATATTGGCAAACTTATCATTGCTTTCATCGCCGTTACTGAAACGGTCGGGTATGATAAGATAGATAAAATCTTTAGCTGTTACCCCCTGTGCATACTCCTTACCCAAATTTTTTCTGCGGGCTTTAATTTCAAATTGTACATAGGTAGTGGCACCAAAATTTTTAGGTATAATTTTTACAATACCCGGTTGAGTATTGGGAGCAATACTGATATCAACAAAAGCATAGTTTACATTTTCTGCTTTGGTAACTTTTTCTACTTTAATACCCGGATAAGTTATTGTATATCCATCTGCGTTACCAATCGCATCTCCGTGTAACATCAGCTGAATTTTATTCAGCTTCATGCCCGCCCACCAGTTAGCGGGATAACATTTATAGGCATCGTTGTATTGTGCTAAACAACTAAGGCTGCTAAATAAAATGGCAAGTGCCGCAAATATTTTTTTCATGCTTTATTATTTATCTTTTATACGCAGACATAAAAATGCTGCTATAATCATTGAACATCCGCCTAGTACAATTGAGAAAATTGCCTGATTGCCAAATAAATGTTTGGTAAAAAACCCCAGCAATGTTGCGGCCAGTATTTGAGGAATTACGATAAAGAAATTAAAAATCCCCATATACACTCCCATTTTGTGAGCGGGTAATGATTGGGTAAGCATTGAATAAGGCATCGACAAAATGCTTGACCATGCTAATCCAACACCAGCCATACTGATGATG
>JBAXET010000289.1:0-2872 GCA_037140275.1 Ferruginibacter sp.
GTTTTTTGGCTCATTAGGGTTTTGTAACTAATTTATTAATAATATAAAACGGCTGGAAGCAGGAGCTTCCAGATACATATGAACAGAAAAAAATTCTTGGCACAAACTTCCCTTGTAACGGCCGGACTGGTATTAGGAAATTATTCTTTTGCAAAATGGTATGCTGATTTTCCTTTGGTAAGAATTCCTGAACATCAGCGTAAGTTCAGAAGTGCTGCTGTAGAAAAACTCATTGCCGATGTAAAAAAGAATATTGGAAATAAAGAATTGGCCTGGCTATTTGAAAACTGTTTCCCCAACACTTTAGATACCACCGTAGATTTTGAAATCATCAATGGTAAGCCGGATACTTTTGTCATTACCGGAGATATTGATGCCATGTGGCTCAGAGATTCTTCCGCACAGGTATGGCCGTATTTGCCCTTGATGAAAGAGGATAAAAATTTACAGGAATTAATTAAAGGGGTAATCAACCGTCAGGTAAAATGTATTTTAAAAGACCCTTATGCCAATGCATTTTATAAAGATGAAAATAAAGTAAGTGAATGGAAGGATGATAAAACCGAAATGAAGCCGGGAGTGCATGAACGCAAGTGGGAGATAGACAGTTTGTGTTATTCCATCAGGTTAGCACATGGGTACTGGAAAGAAACCGGCGATACAACCTTATTTGATGCAGACTGGAAAGCTGCAATGCGGTTAATTGTAAAAACATTTAAAGAGCAGAAACGGACACAAAATAACGGACCTTATAAATTTGAGCGTACTACCAGTTGGGCAACAGATGGAGTGGCAATGGGAGGCTATGGATACCCTACTGCAAAAAATGGATTAATTCATAGTATGTTCAGGCCAAGTGATGATGCCACCGTTTTTTCATATAATATTCCGGCGAATTTTTTTGCAGTAATATCTCTTCAAAGGCTTTCAGAAATGAAAGATATTATAAAGTTGTCGGCAAGTGAATTAGAGGAGATCAATGATTTAGGGCTGGCAATTAGCAAACATCTTGACAGAATAGGAATAATGAAACATGCTGTTTTGGGCGACTGCTATGCCTATGAAATAAATGGATTGGGAAGTTATAATATGATGGATGATGCCAATGTGCCTTCCTTACTTTCGCTCCCTTATTTATGTTTGGATAAAATAAATGCAGGTATTTATAAAAATACAAGAAAGTATATCTTGTCGGCAAACAATCCCTTCTTCTTTAAGGGTAAGGCGGGAGAAGGAATAGGTGGCCCGCATGTTGGCCCAGATTATATATGGCCAATAAGTATTATTATGAGGGGGCTTACCAGTAATGATGATAAGGAAATAAAAGACTGTTTGGATATGCTTCAAAAGTCTCATGCCGGTACCGGCTTTATGCACGAATCTTTTCATAAGGATGACGCTGCAAAATTTTCGCGTAAATGGTTCGCTTGGGCCAATACTTTATTTGGAGAGTTTATTTGGAAAGTATACAGGGAACGAAAACATTTGTTAAATTGAATATTAAAATAAGAATATGAAAAAAATACTGCTTGCTTTATTCGCCCTTTCTTCATTTGCATTTATATCAAAGCCTCCCAAAAAACATATTGTTTTTTTTGGAGACTCTATTACTCAGGCTGCGGTTAGTCCTGGAGGTTATATCATGCGTATAGACAGTATGTGTAATGCCGAAAGTTTAAAAGAGAGTTATCAGTTTACAGGAGCAGGTATCGGAGGCAATAAAGTATATGATTTGTATTTAAGAATGGAAGAAGATGTACTGGCAAAAAATCCGGATATGGTTTTTATTTATATCGGCGTAAATGATGTTTGGCATAAAGCCACTTCAGGTACGGGTACAGATGCTGATAAATTTGAAAGATTTTATCAGGCCATCATTAAAAAATTAAAAGATCGGAATATTAAAGTGGTGCTGTGCACACCGGCAACCATTGGAGAAAAAAATGATAATAGTAACCAGCAGGATGGTGATCTGAATCAGTACAGTAAAATTATTCGTGATCTGGCTACAAAAAACAATTTGGCATTAATTGATCTGCGTAAATTATTTGTGGCATATAATGTGACTAATAATCCCGAAAACAAAGCCAAAGGTATTCTTACAACCGACGGGGTACATTTAAATGCAAAAGGCAACCAGTTGGTTGCCGATGAAATGTGGAAACTGATCAAATTAAACTGATTTGATCAGATAATAATTCTTTTTACCTTTTTGAATAAGTAAGTATTTATTATGGAGCAGCATAGGCTGCTCTATTTTTAATTCTATACCATCTGTTTTTTTACGGTTGATCATAACACCACCACCCTGTATCATTTTGCGTGCTTCTCCTTTGCTGGGGAAAATATTGGTCTCTGCTAAAAAAGAAACCACATCCACACCCGAGGCAATCTTTTCAGCAGGGTAATCAATTTTAACAATGCCCTCCATATTATTCAGGTCTTCTTCACTCAGGTCTTCTGCAGGCGCATCGGAGTTGGCAAATAGTTTTTCAGTAGTTTCAATGGCTTTATTGTATTCCTCGGCTCCATGAACAAAAATAGTAATCTCTTGCGCCAGAGCTTTTTGTAATATTCTTTTTGAAGCATCGGTTTTATGCGCTGTAATTAATGCATCAATACTTTGTTTATCCAAAAAAGTAAAGATTTTTATCCATCCTTCTGCATCAATATCATTGGCATTTAGCCAGAATTGATAGAACTGAAAAGGAGTTGTTTTATTGGCATCCAGCCAGATATTGCCTTTTTCTGTTTTACCAAATTTGCCTCCATCTGCCTTTTTAATCAGAGGGCAGGTAAACGCAAAAGCATCTCCACCATCTTTTCTTCTGATTAATTCTGTTCCTGTAACAATATTGCCCCACTGGTCGCT
>JBAXET010000290.1:0-2862 GCA_037140275.1 Ferruginibacter sp.
ACTTATTACTCACTACTAACTACTAACTACTAACTACTCACTACTCACTACTAACTACTAACTACCGTGTCCAACAACTATTTCCAATTCAAGCAATTCACCATCCATCAGCAGCACTGTGCTATGAAGGTTTGCACCGATGCCTGTTTGTTTGGAGCATATATGGCGAATGAAATAGAGGATCACAAAACGGTTTTGGATATTGGCTCCGGCACCGGATTATTATCATTATTGCTGGCGCAGAAAAGCAATTCACAAATTGACACTGTTGAAATTGATGCCGCAGCATTTGATCAGGCCAAAGAAAATATTGCGCAATCGCCCTGGAAAGAAAGGATAGAAATTGTTAATAGTGATATCAATGATTTTGATCCGCAAAAAAAATATGACTATATCATTTCCAATCCCCCTTTTTTTGAAGCCGATTTAAAATCTGCTGACGATAAAAAAAATGCCGCCAAACATGACAGTACTTTAACCCTGCAGGTTTTATTAACCAATATTGACAGACTGCTGCATAAAGAAGGTTCATTTGCTGTGCTCATTCCTTTCGACCGCAGCAATTATTTTGAAACTGCCGCCGCATCTATGCATTTTCATTTGGCAAAAAAAATATCCGTTCAACAAACGCCTGCACATAATTTTTTCCGTTCCATACTTATTTTTTCCAGAAAGGCTGCACCAGTAAAAAAAGAAACTATTCAGATTAAAAATGAACAGGGGGAGTACAGTGATGTGTTTAGGGAACTGTTGAGGGAGTATTATTTGTATTTGTAGGACGGAGCAGAAAGCTGAAAGCTAAAAGCTGAAAGCAGAGAGCATTTAGAATATAGAAGGAACGACCAAGAATCCAGCATCAAGTATCCAATTTCAAAAAAATATCGAATGTGCGAAAGGTGAACAACCTTCGAACTGCAATCAATGACTTAATGACTAATGACTCAAAAAGAACACTGAACAAGGAACAAAGAGTACAGAATTTAGAAGTGATGACCAACCACCAACCACAAACCTCCAACGACCAACTACAAACTACCAACGCCATACTCCCTCAAATACTCATACCCCTCCGTAATCAACCCGTTCTTAACAATAGTAGCTCTGTCCAATACGGGCGAGCCGCCTTTTAAAAAATCTTCCAATACAAATTTAATCAGCTGTTCTCCAAAATAACGTGAGGCATCGCGGGGCAATTCGTTGGGCAGATTACCTACGGCCATAATATCTGCGGAGCCTGGTTGATAAGGTGCTGTTTTAGTGAGTGTTTTTTTATCTACTCCATATACAGGATCTTCAATGGTACTGTCACCGATATTGATGGATACGGAGCCCTTATAATCGTTGGTGATATCGGCAATGGTTTGTATGGTAAAACTGTCCGACTGAAATTCTTCGGCTGTAAACAATGGCATGATACTTTTATCCCAGTAAATGCCATTCATTAAAATATCTGTCTGTTTGGCAAAAGGAGCAAAATTGCATTTGTACGCTTCGGGATGCAAATGAAAATCATCACGGTTATATGTGCCGTCATCCTTTCTTGCATACAAATCGCGGCCCTTTAAATCAACATATACCGGATAATCAAATTCTTTATGCAAATATTCAAAGGGTTCTACTTCATGAATGCCCATCAGGTTCATGATTTCTAACACCCCATGCGCCACACGCCCGCTGCCGGTAATGGCAATTTTTACTTTGGGCAGTTTTAAACCAAAATAAGTATGGATAAGATTGCGGTAATCTTTTTGCTGATATACCCTATCCAAATTGAATAAGCCCGTACGTTTACCATAAGCCATCATGCCATTATGGGCGCCCACAATGCCGGCAAAAAAGCCAAAGCCCAAAATACGTTGCCCATCCTCATGGGTAAGGCATTCGTAATCGATAAGGGTGATATTATTTTTAAGAATGGCCTGAAATAATTTACGGTTATGCTCCTGCGCTTTTTTGGTGTGCGAAAAAAACAAATAGGTCTTACCTGGTATTAGTTCAGTAACAGGCACTTCCTTAATGCCCATTAATACCTCTGCGCCCGACATATCCTCTTTTACTTCCACGCCTGCCATGCGGTATTCTTTATCAGAAAAACATCTTTTATCAGAATGTTGTACCACTACTCGTATAGCAGGGAAATTTTTATGCAGCCATTTGCATTGGGCAGGTGTTAATGCAACACGGTTATCGGCAGGCACTTTGCCTTCCCGTATCAATCCAATAGTAAGCATCAATCGTTGATTTAATTAGCAGCAAGTTAGCCATTTGTTACAGCAATAAAAATGCTTTACGTAATTTTGACACATGAATTATTTTGAATTATTTGATTTACCGGTAAGTTTCAGTGTAGACAAAAAAATGCTTAGCCTGCGTTATTTTGAACTGCAGAAAAAAAACCACCCCGATTTTTTTTCACAGGAAACGGAATATGAGCAGTCTGAAGCACTGGAGCGCTCATCGGAAGTAAATAAAGCCTTTAAAACCTTTAAAAACGAAGACGATACCATTAAATATGTGCTGCAGTTAAAAGGCCTGCTGGAAGAAGAAGAAAAATACCAGTTGCCACCCGATTTTTTAATGGAAGTGATGGAACTGAACGAAAACCTTACTGATGAGTCGGAAGCCGTGATTGAACAGTTTAGTAAGGATATTTATGCCGGTGTAAAGGAAATCATTGAAAATTATACCGACAGCAGCGCCACTACGGCCGACCTGTTAAAAGTAAAGGAGTACTATTTTAAGAAAAAATACCTGCAGCGTATTTTGGAGAGATTGGCTGATTAACGTAATATTGCAGCCCGATTAGCTGGTAGGATTATTAGTTAATTAGTTAATTGGTTCATTAGTTCATTGGTATAGTAG
>JBAXET010000291.1:0-2838 GCA_037140275.1 Ferruginibacter sp.
TGAAAATACCGTGCATCCATTTTTGAATTTGTAAGAAACATATCAGTTTAATTTGACCATAGGATGAAGTGGTTTAAAAAATTACATAATGGAGTTGTTAAAAAAATGCGAATGCAGTTAAAATAAATATTTGTGGAAATGATAAGATGCTGCATCAGGAGTTTCCATTCATATAATTTGCTTGCTTATTATAATGGCAAAAATTGTATTTTGTACCCCCTTTAATAAAAATATATAGTATGAAAAGAGTAACAGCTATCGGCGGCATATTTTTTAAATGTAAAAATCCTGAAGCACAGCAGCAGTGGTATGCACAGCATTTGGGTATTGCCATGGATAAGTATGGAACCAGCTTTGAATGGCGCCATAGTAATGATGCCAATAAAAAAGGCTATTCGGTATGGAGCCCCTTTCCTGCTGATACCGACTATTTTGGCAACCCGGATCAACAATACATGGTCAATTACCGGGTAGAAAATCTGGAGGTATTGATAGAAGAATTAAAAAAAGAAGGCGTAACGGTAACTGATCAGATTGAGGTTTATGAATACGGAAAGTTTGTACATATTTTAGATGGAGAAGGTAATAAGGTGGAGCTTTGGGAAGCTAATGATGAAGAATATGGCAAAATGATGAACGCAGTAAATAAATAAAATAATGAAGCAAATAATATCGGTAAGTATCTTTTTTTTAGCAATTGCTTTTTTACAAAGCTGTAATTCGGCCACTGAAAATGCTACAGCAGAAAAATATGTATGTATACCCTGTGGCCATGATTGTGATACAGTGGTAACAAATAAGCCCGGAGAATGTGCGCATTGTAAAATGGAAATGGTAAAACAATCCACGATTGTTTATGCTAATATTTTACCTGCCGATTTGTATCCTTTCATCACTAAAACAGGAACTGACAGTGTGTTATTACTGGACGTACGTACAGCAGAAGAATTCAACGGAACAGCAAAAGAAAAATTTGGCAGATTAAAAAATGCTTTGAATATTCCGGTCCAGGAATTGAAAGAAAGGATTAAAGAACTGGAGCTCTATAAAAATAAGAACATCGTGGTGTATTGTTCTCATGCTCACAGAAGTGCCGCTGCTGCTTACCAGCTTACACAAAACGGATTTACTAAAGTAACCAATCTTTTATATGGAATGCATATGTGGAAGGATGAAGTGAAAGACAGTGCCAGTAATCAAAACCTGTATATTGCACAATAATTTTTAACTGATCTCAAAATAATTTCTATGCAACATGCTATCAGCTGGTTCGAAATTCCATCCAGCAATTTAGAAAGGGCTACTACATTTTATGAAACCATTTTTGGCGTACAGTTAATCGCCATGGACACACCCAATATACGCATGCGTTTGTTTCCATTAGAGGATATGAGCGGTATTGGAGGCGCAGTAGTAGACAGCGGGGGCTTTCATAAACCATCACCAACTGATGGTCCGCTCATTTATTTGAACGGCAATCCGGATGTACAGAACATTTTAGATAAAGTTGAAGCTGCCGGTGGAAAAATCATGGTGCCTAAAACAGAAATATCACCTGAATATGGCCATATGACTGTGATCATTGATACAGAAGGTAATCGTATTGGTTTACACAGCGCTCCAAATGTATAATGGGGTTAAGCAATAATTAAAAAGGGTTAACTATTCAGTTAACCCTTTTTAATTTCAGGATATTTAAGCGCTTAACTTATTGATCTTTATGTTTAATTTGAAAAGCTCTGTTTAAATGGAATCCGAAAGCAAACTGACCATCTTTAATTGCGCTGGTATTTTTTACCAGTTGATCAATAGCTGATGAAGCAGTAGTGTTACTTAAGAAGAATTCAAATACGTGGCCACCGGTATTCAGTTCCAAACCAACAGAAAGTAAATCTGGATTGTATTGCAGGATATTGCCATTTTTATCCATTACATTTTCATACATATTGAATTGTCTTGAATATTCAAAGTTCACCGCTTTTTTGCTGTTGATTTTGTAACGTCCGCTAATTCCTAATGAGAAGATGTTATTACTGTTATTAGAACCGTAAGGCACTAAATTCAGGTGAACCAATGTTGGACTAATTTGTAAAGACAATTTATCAGAGAATTTACGTGCAATCAATAATTGGTTAACAAATCCCCATCTGTTAGAAACAAATTCTCCGGGTTCTTTAGCAGCAGTAGCAATACTTGCCAGTGAAAAGAAACTAACAGTTACAGGGTAGTTTTTGCCGCCTGTTTGCTGACGCAGCAATTTGAATTTAGCCCATCCTTCATATCTGGTTCTTCCTGCAGCAGCGATACCTAAGTTACCCCAGCTTGTAGGAGAATAATCAAAAGACAAATAAGTGTTAGCAATACCTGAGTTTAATCCAAACAGGTTTGCTGCATTCTGACGTAATTTTTGACCAAAATCAGTTCCCAAATCTTTATTCCAGAAATAACTGAAATGGTGGGCAATCATAAACTGCATATTGCCTTTACTCATCATTTCGGTGGTTTGCCTGTTAATAAGGCGGGTTGATTTAAAGGTAGCTTTGGCAAATTTTGCTTTTTTGGCAACAGGTTCTTTAACTTCTGTAGTTGCCGCAGTTTCCTGAGCCATTATACTCAGTGAAAGCATCAATCCAACTACCATAAAAAATATTTTTTTCATAAAATTGTTTTAATTTTTTTTAAATCATTTTTAACGAGGCTTAATTATTGTGGCTGACCCTGGTTAAGCCATTCTTTAAAAATATTTACAGTGCAGGTACTTAAACTCATGGCACCACCCGGGTGACCATTGTTACCGCCACTGTTTACTATAGTAGTCAGAACATCTTTTTTAGCTAC
>JBAXET010000292.1:0-2834 GCA_037140275.1 Ferruginibacter sp.
CTGTTCTCCATATTTTTAAACAGCTGAATTACCTTTTAAAACATTTACACTTTTTAAAGAAGAAGTATTGATATCCTTCGCTACATCATAAGGGGTAATTTTGCCATCCACAACATATAAAGCTGTATTCACTACAGGGACATTCTTATCTTTTGTGCTTAATTCAACAACACCATTCTTTCCCTTTTCTCCATATTTTTCAACAGCTGCCTTACCCTTTAAAATATTTACACTTTTGAGTAAAGAAGTATTCATATTTTTCACTTCACTGTAAGATGTAATTTTACCATCTACAACATATACAGCTGTATTCATTCCATTCAGTAGTTTATTATTTTTTACTGTGGAATCCTGCATTTTAGCTAATTTAATTTTAGGGGTATCATTTAAAATCATTGGGGATCGAACATCATTAATAATGCTTTTATTATGTTCAGTGCTGTTATTAATTGTTTTTAAACTAAACGCAGCAAAAACCAATACAAGCAGCGGCAACACCATTATTCTTCCCCAGTAATTTACTTTAGGATTATTATTTTTTGTTAACATGAGCAAACGGCGTTTTATGGGTGAGTAGAAAAAATTATTAGTGAGTTGAAAACGATGCTGCGGATAGGTGGCCTGTAATATCATGGCGGCAAATGCAGCTGTATCACTGTCTTCCACGGCTTTTTTATCGGCAATAAATTCGTGGATCATATTCAGTTCTTTGCGGATAAGCCAGAAGAAGGGATTGCACCAAAACAGGATCAGTACAAGATTGATAAAGAGTTTATCATGGGTATGTTTTTCCTGCACATGCGCCAGTTCATGTTTAAAAATTTGTTTACCGGTGATGGTATCCATATCAATATGCCGGTTCCAGAAAATATAATTCAGAAAAGAGAAAGGCGTGCTTTTGGCATCGGTGTTTACAAAAGAAATAGAATCAATAACCTGCGTGGGATATTTTTTCAGCAGGCTGTGGATGATATATAATGTGCGGATAAAAATAATGCTCATTACCAATGAAACAGCAAGATACAGCACAGGGTAGAGCTGCTCCCAATCCCAGTTATAATTACTGTTATTTGTACTGATGATGACAGTATTCATATACGCATCAGTACCCGAAACGGCCTGTAATATTTGTATCACTCCGCCCTGTTCATTCTGCGGTTGCCAGAAATCAATTTTTATCAATGGTAACAGCAGACTCAGCAGCACCACCGCCATCAAATAAAAACGGTTATAGCCATGAAACACTTTATTCCGGAGTAGTAACCAATAGTACCCGTACAATATGCCGGAGCAAATGATCAGTTTTAGTAAGTAATAAGCGATTGGTAGCATTTTTTATAATTTTAAGGCTAAGAATGTTTGTAGTTTATGGTTGGTGGTTTGTTGTTAGCAGCTCGTTATTTGCATCGCATTTTTATCTGTTACAACTGAATAAGGCTGTAGCAGAAATAATAAACCACAAACAACAAACCTCAAACTACTAACTATTAACTGCATCTATTTTTTCTTCAACTGCTTCAACAATAATTCCAACTCATCCAGGCTGATGTTATTTTCCTTAACCATAAATGAAACGGCATTACTGAAACTGCCATCAAAATAGCCTTTCACCAAACTCTTCATAGTTCCTTTACTGTAAGTTTCTTTACTGATAAGAGGATAATACTGATGTGTTCTGCCAAAAACAGTAATGCCCACAAATTCTTTTTCTACCAGTATTTTTATAATAGTGGCAACAGTATTACTGTGTGGTTTGGGCGCAGGTAATTCATCCAGTATCTCTCTTAAAAATGCCTTATTCAGTTTCCAGATCACCTGCATGATCTGCTCTTCGGCCTTAGTTAATATCTTCATGATTGTATATTTTCAAATGCTGAAACAAATCTAAAACTAATATTTTAGTTTTACAACTATTTTTTTAGTTTTATTAGATTTTAACATTTGGTGCAGAAAATATTTTTTACTCAACTGACTGTAAGAACTAAATTTGCTGCAACAGAAAGCGCACTAACCATTAAACAGCCACCGAATGTCTCAAGCCATTGCCGAATTAAAGAACGTAAACATCTATCAGGGCAGCACTCTTATTTTAAGTGATGTAAATATTTCTTTTGAAAAAGGAGAGTTTGTGTACCTGGTGGGTAAGACAGGTACCGGCAAAAGCAGCCTGCTGAAAACCTTATACGGTGATCTTGAACTGAGAGAAGGCGAAGGCTGGGTAGTAGGACATACTTTAAAAGGTTTAACCTGGAAAACCGTTCCTTTTTTAAGGCGGAATCTGGGTGTGGTGTTTCAGGATTTCCAATTGCTGACCGACAGGAATGTAAATGATAACCTGAAATTTGTTTTGAAAGCCACTGGCTGGAAAGACGAAAAGCTGATGGACGAAAAGATATCTGATGTATTGGATAAAGTGGGCTTAAAAACCAAAGGTTTTAAAATGCCATTTGAATTAAGTGGCGGCGAGCAGCAAAGAGTAGACGTAGCAAGAGCATTATTAAATTCTCCTAAATTAATACTGGCCGATGAGCCTACCGGAAACCTTGATCCGGAAACCAGTGATGAAATTATGCAGTTGCTTTTTCAGATCTGCAAAGATTATAACACTACTATTGTAATGGCTACTCACGATTATATGGTGATCAACAAATTTCCTGCACGTATGCTAAAAACAGAAAGAGGAAAGGTTTGGGATAATGCGACCATTGAAATGTGATGGTGAATGGTGAATAGTGAATAGTGAATGGCGAAAAGCATTTACCTTGCACTTCCTAAATTTTATTGACCATTGACCATTGACCATTGACCATTGACCATTGACCATTGACCATTGA
>JBAXET010000293.1:0-2814 GCA_037140275.1 Ferruginibacter sp.
GATGAGCAGCTCATGTGCCAGCATGGTTTGCCGCAGTTTCAGTTGCTTTTCAATACTGGTACTGCCGTTATTGATATGTACTATGGTGGTATCGCTGAAGAATTTATTTGAATACCCTAATTGCTGAATTTGCCAGCACCAGAGATGATCTTCGCCATACATAAAAAAGCGTTCATCTAATTTATGCCCTGGTAATTGTTGCAGCAGCTCTTTGCGAAACATAAAGAATGCGCCGCTAACCCAATCGCAGTTGGTATTGAAATCGTTTTTAAAATATTTACCTAACATCAGCTGAGCTCTTTTTTTATATGGCAATACTTTTAAAATAAACCGGAACAGATCCAGCATTTCCCATGAAATACTTCTGAAACGCCTGGCAGCATATTGCAATCCGCCATCCGGATATACCATACGGCAACAGGCAACTCCAATCTGTTTGTCTGAAATAAATTTATTGGCAGTAATGCTAATGCTGTCTTCGGTTAAATAGGTATCGCTGTTCAGCAGTAAAATAATATCGCCAGTTGCAAGGCTGATCCCCAGATTATTGCCCTTGGCAAAACCATTATTTTCGGGGTTTACAATGCATTGTATGGAAGGGAATTTTTGAGTAAATAAGGCGGGGGCACATTCAGAAGAGGCATTATCAACCAGTATCACTTCATAGTCTACCCCTTTTGTATGTACTAAAACAGAGTCTATACAGCTGCAGGTTAGTGCAAATGTGTTGTAATTAATTATAATAACTGATACTTTCAATCCCCTTTAATTTTAAATGAAGATAAGTCAATAATATTTTTACATACAAAATTCATGAATTAATCAGGCTCACCAGTTTCCAATTTTTATTACTAACACATTTCTAAAAGTTGTCAGCGTGAGCGTGTCGAAGTCGGGGTGGATTTTGTACTGCAACTCGCCTTCGACATGCTCAGGCTGACAGTTGCTAAAAAATTAAATATTCCCACTAATACAATACTTCTGTTTTATCCAATACCCCATCTGGTTGGGGTAAGCTAAATTGGCTTAAATTCGCCCATCGTTACCAACATCTAAACCTGGAAAAATGAAAAGTCCGATCACTGGATCTGAAGACTGCACACTGATAGAAAGTTTTAACTCGGCCACTATTACCCAAAAGTATGCCGCCGAATTTAATATGGAGGTGAGCCGTTATTTTGCACATTGCCCAACCGTACAATTGTACCAATGCAATCAAACCGGCTACCGCTTTTATTATCCCTTTGATATTTATGCCGATGGTGCATTTTATGCACAGCTGAACAGTGATAATAAGGGCTATTATAAAAAAGACCGCTGGGAGCATACAGATGCCATCCGTTTTGTAGCTGAAGGAAAAAACATGCTGGAAGTAGGTTGCGGAGATGGCGCATTTTTAAAAATGGCAGTACAAAAAAAATGTACAGTAACCGGATTAGAATTAAATGATGTTGCCATACAGCAATGTGTGCAGGATGGCCTGAATGTTATTGGTGCTACCATTGAAGAACATGCCACTACCCACCCCGCACAATATGATGTGGTGGTGTTTTTTCAGGTGCTGGAGCATATTACCAATATCAGCAGTTTTGTTGGTGCTGCTATTACCTGTTTAAAACCCGGAGGCACATTAATCATTGGCGTGCCCAATAACAATCCTTATATTTTCCGCCATGATAAATGGCATACTTTAAACCTGCCGCCGCATCATGCCGGCTTATGGAGTACGACATCGCTGAGCAATTTACAGGAGGTATTGCCCTTATCACTTACTGCGCTGCATATAGAGCCACTGTATGAATACAAAACCTGGTATCAGGCGCATATCACACATTTCAAAGAAACAGCGCCTTTTAAAGCCACACTATTATCTTTGGTGCCAAGATTTATATACAAGTCAGTATTAGCATTATTCAGAAATGCAATTGCCGGCAGAAATATTGTAGCAATCTATTCTAAAAAATGAGCACCAAACATACCAACGTCATACCAAAAGATTTTAATCCGGGCATCACACATCCGGGCTACCTGACCCGACACGGGTTGTTTTGTGCTATTCAAAAATACGCTCCCTCTCTCAGCGGCAAACTGATGGATTTTGGTTGTGGTGCCAAGCCCTATCAAAGCCTGTTTACGGTTGACAATTATATCGGGGTTGATTATGACAGTCCCGGACACCCGCACGACAACGAAAATATAGATGTGTATTATGATGGTAAACACATTCCCTTTGAAGACAATAGTTTTGATGCAGTATTTACTTCCGAAGTATTGGAACATGTTTTTAATCCGGATGAAATTTTACCCGAGATCAACAGGGTGATGAAACCGGGCGCCAAAATTTTACTCACCTGCCCGTTCAGTATTTGTGAACATGAAGTACCGAATGATTATGCACGCTACAGTTCCTTTGCAGTAAAATATTTACTGGAAAAACATGGCTTTAAAGTGATCAGTCAGGATAAAACCGGCAACAATGTGGAAGTGGTGTTTCAATTATGGACGATGTATATACATCAGCATATACTGCCCTATATTAAAAAGATACCAGTGGTAAGAACCGTATTTAAATATGTGACCTATGTTTCGCTGAACCTGATGGCCAAATGCTTCAGCAGTATTTTACCCAACAGAAAAGATTTGTACCTGAATAATGTGGTGCTGGCTGAAAAAGTAAAACCTGCTGTATGACCATCGCAGTAATCTCCATGATAAGAGAACCCTGGGGCGGCAGCGAAGAGCTCTGGTACCAAATGGCAAAACTTGCACTGGCAGAAAAACATACAGTTCTGCATTTGTCTTATGATTGCGGCA
>JBAXET010000294.1:0-2755 GCA_037140275.1 Ferruginibacter sp.
GTTAGTTAGCTTTACAATATTAACAATCCAATGTCATTTTATTTATAAATGCTATATCTATAAAACCAAATAAGCTGAACTTATTGTACAATATTTGTTGCCCTTCTTATTAGTGAAAAAACACGGATACTCTTCTATTTTAAAAGAATTTAGCAGCAGCTGATATTCCAGCATTTTATAAATAGGAGCAGGAGAATTATAGTTGTTGTGGCAGAGGAAGTTGTAAAATTGAAAATGTTATTTAATTAATAAAACCTTATTACGGGCTGTAAAAACCGCAAATATTTGGTGATTTTTGGTTTAAAAACATGTCATTCCAAAGAGTGATGTGTTTTTTTTTGCACTATTATTTTCTTTACGCCTATTAGGCTATTTTTGTTTATGCCATTTACATTTTCGCATCCCGCTGTTGTTTTGCCATTTTGGAATTCTAAAAAGCACCAGCTTTCACTTACCGGTCTGATTGCAGGAACTATGGTGCCCGATTTTGAGTTTTTATTCCGGTTAAGAGAAACAGCAATTTTTGGACATACACTTCCGGGGATCATCTTTTTTGACATTCCGGCTGCTATCATTTTAAGCTATGTATTTCATCTGTATATCAGAAATGTATTGGTGCTTCATTTACCCAAACCCATCAGGCAAAGATTTACCAGCTATCTTTCTTTTAACTGGAAATGGTATTTTAAACGGAATCTGCTTTGGTATTTTATATCAGTATTAATTGGGCTGGTAACACATTTTGTATTAGACGATTTCACCCATTCATATGGATATATTGTTAACCAAATTTCTTTTTTTACACTCCATATTCGTATTCTGCAATACGATGTACCGGTGTATTATATTCTTCAGCTGGCATTGTCGTTAATTGGAGCAGGATATGGCTGCTGGTTTATAAGCAGGATGGTAAAAGGCAGAGATGTTAATGTGGTAAAACGTATTTGGGAATATTGGTTAAGTTTGATGCTGTTGTGGCTGTTGTTTTTTGCTTTACGCTTGTTCGTCTATCCTCAGTATCACAGTACAGAAGATATTATTATAGCTTTTACAGGTTGTTTTGTATATGCCTTACTGATGGTTTCGGTATACTTTACACGATATGCTAAAAAAAGAAAAAGAGCCTTGTGATATCACAAGGCTCTTTTTAATTATTTGAAACTCCTTCTTTCTTTAGGAGCATAGGTTCTTTTCCTTTCTCTTCCTTCTCCTCCTCCTGCATTTCCTTCGTCATTAGGACGTTTAAAACCACCGTCGGCTTCGTTCATACGAATAATGCGGTTGTTATATCTTTTTCCGTCAATAGATTTTATCATACGTCCGGCTTCAGCACTGTCAATTTCAATCCAGCTGTTCATATCCCTCATATCAATTTTACCCAGCACTTCTTTTTTAAGATTACTTTCATCTAAAATGAACTGTAAAAAACTGGCTTTATAAAAGCCATCTTTAGTGCCTAAATTAATGAACAATCTGGTATAACCACTGTTTCTGCCGCTGTTGAAACTACTGCGCTCTCTGGTATTGCCGCCAGTAAAATCGCTCTTAATAGTATCTCTTCCTCTTTTTTCTTTAAAATCACTTCTGTTAAGGTCTTCTGCATTTTCATAGTATTTAAGAAAATGATCAAACTCTAAAGCAGCCACACGCTGTAATACTTCTTCTTTACTTACATGTGAAAATTTCTCTATCAGATCGGGCATATAGGTTTCGTAATCACCATGGCTTACATCAGCCTGCATCAGTGTATCCATAAAATGGAAGAACTGTTTGCGGCAAACATCTTTACCTGATGGTACATCTACTTTATGAAACTGTGCATTAATTAATTTCTCCAGTGAACGGATTTTATAGGTCTCCCTGCTATGGCAGATAGACAAACAAATACCAGTTTTGCCTGCACGGCCGGTACGTCCGCTTCTGTGCGTGTATACTTCCATATCATCAGGTAATTCAAAATTGATAACATGAGTAACGCCTTCCACATCAATACCTCTTGCAGCAACATCTGTAGCAATTAATAATTGTAAACTTTTACTGCGAAAACGGCCCATTACTTTGTCACGCTGCTGTTGTGTAAGATCACCATGCAATGCTTCAATATCATAACCCGCTTTGGCAAGCCTTTCACTTACTTCCTGTGCATCTATTTTGGTACGTGTAAAAATAATGCCGTACATACCCGGATTAAAATCAATCAAACGTTTTAATGCCTCATAACGGTATTGTGCAGATACTACAAAAAACTGGTGATCAATATTAACATTACTGCTGTTCTTTCTTCCTACGGTAACCTCTTTATGGTCTTTCATGTAGTTCTTAGAAATAGCCCTTACTTCAGGCGGCATGGTAGCACTGAATAACCAGGTGCTTTCGCGGTTGATGGTATTCTTCAGTACAAAATCAATATCATCTCTGAAACCCATGTTCAGCATTTCATCTGCTTCATCCAGAACCACATATTTTACTTTTTGCAGATCGATGGCTTTTCTTTCAATAAGGTCAATTAATCTGCCGGGTGTGGCAACAACAATTTGTACTCCTTTTTTAAGATTGCGAATCTGCATCATAATGGATGCACCGCCATATACTGCTTCAGTAAAAATATTTTTACTGTGTTTTTTAAATTTCTCCAGATCGTTAGTGATCTGCAGGCAAAGTTCACGGGTAGGGCAAACAATCAGGGCCTGTGCATGTCTTTCTGCAGGGTTGATCAATTGTAATAATGGTAAACCAAAAGCAGCAGTTTTACCTG
>JBAXET010000295.1:0-2751 GCA_037140275.1 Ferruginibacter sp.
CACATGCAGCTGCGGCCGATGGCAACAATAAAATTGCCTGTACCATCAACGGAATTACAAAATCATTCTCCCCAAATAGTAATGAACAAAATTTTATTGGCGAATGGAAGATCATAAAGCCGGGTTATACCAAAATTGATATGCATGGCATTAGTAAAACAGGAAGTGAATTTGCACAATTGGATAGTTTTATCATTTCAGGTACTGCAGTAAGCGACAGTACTGCTTTCGTAAAAAATAATGAAGGCAATTATTTTTATTGGGGAAGAAGAGGACCTTCGGTGCACTTGAACTACGACCTTTCTGCTGTTAAAGGAGATATTGAATGGTTTTATAACGAGATCACGGTGCCCAAAGGAAATGATATCATTGGATCGTATTTTATGGCCAATGGATTTGCAGAAGGGTATTTTGGTATGCAGGTAAACTCGCCTACAGAAAGAAGAATATTATTCTCGGTATGGAGCCCGTTTAATACAGATGACCCCAATAAAATACCCGAGGATAAAAAAATAAAACTGTTGCAAAAAGGAGCAGGCGTTCATACCGGAGAATTTGGCAATGAGGGTTCGGGCGGACAAAGTTATCTGCAATACAATTGGAAAGCAGGAGAGACCTGCAAGTTCTTAATTCATGCAAAACCTGCAGCAAATAATTACAGCAATTACACTGCATATTTTTATGCCACAGAAAAAAAACAATGGCTGCTGTTAGCCAGTTTCAGCAGACCGGCCACGCATACCTATCTTACCAGATTGCATTCTTTTCTCGAAAACTTTGAACCCGAAACAGGCTATATAACCCGAAAAGCTCATTACGGAAATCAATGGGTAAAAACCGCCGGAGGAGAATGGGAAAATATTACTAAAGCCAGTTTTACCTATGATGCCACCGCAAAAAAAGGTTACCGACTGGATTATAGCGGCGGAGTTTACAATGCAGATTTTGTTTTACAGAATTGCGGATTTTTTAATTTTCGTACCACATTAAAAACTGTTTTCATCCACGAAGCAAACAATCCTCCTCCTAATATTGATCTTAATGTACTAAACAGTAAGTAGTTTTATAATACAACTTTTGAAAAGCAATTTGTAAATTCAAATAATTTAATTATTTTGAATAAGGAAGAACAATGCGAAAGCATTTCCAGGACAGAAAAACGATTGCTATGTCAAATACCACTTCTATTGAAATGGCCACCATTCAACAATGGATAAATGCCAAATTGAAACCTCATGCTGTTGAAAAAGAGCTTTTTGCCAAAGGCTTTGATACAGAATCAATAGCGGCACACCTGAAAGAGTACAAACGCATCATCAATTCTAAAAGACAGACCAATGGTTTTATATGCCTTGCTGTTGGAGCATTTATGGGGTTTATCAGTTGTGTACTTACATTGATAAATCCCGTTCCGGAATTTTACAATATAATATTATACGGATTAACCTCTTTAGCTATCCTGATTGTTTTTGCGGGATTGTATTTTTTATTTGAATAACAGCACTTATCAATTTACTTTTAACCAGCCCGTAATACTCAAACGGGGTTTGTTAGTTAATAGCACTTCATGTAACAGTTCGTTACTTTTAAAGAATACTGTGGTACCATTTTCAGGTGCAATATGCTGCAGGCTTCCGGGATGATGAATACAAAGTTCACCACCATCTTCTTTTTTCCAATTCGTATTCAGATAACTGATTAATGAATATTTTCTGCTGTCGTTAGTCCTGAACTGATCCAGGTGTTTTTTGTAAAAGCTTCCGGTATCATACAAAGCATAATGAAATTCATACCCTGTAATGCCGGTATAACAGGCTTCATTTAAATACAATACAAACTGATCCATCAAATCAAAAAAAGCATTTTCATATTGATCGTTATGCTTCTTGTCGAGCCAGTAGATCATATCGCTCCGCATCAGTTTATCATGAGACACTACAGTATCATTTCCTGTGCCTGCATTCTTAAACTGATTGTCGGCATACAGTGTGGTTAAATTATTGCTTAACTGTGCAGCTAATGGCGCATTTAAAAAATTAGTGGTAACACCTACTTTATCACTGATAAAACTATCGATAAGTGTATTAAATATATGGTGCAATAAATAGGTATGAACTGCTGTTGGCAAACGCCGTATTATGGTGAAGGTAACTGTATTTAGGCTTGCTTTATATAATTGCTACAATTCAAATTCCCATACGGTTTTATAAGTACCTGCTTTTTCTACATAGCTTAAAAATGCATTGTAAAAAGGATCAGCTCCAATGGTGGCACTATCGCCAATTACATACAACTGATCTTTAGCTCGGGTGATGGCCACATTCATGCGGCGGTAATCTTTTAAAAAACCAATATCGCCATCATCATTGCTACGTACCAGACTTAAAATAATATTTTCTTTTTCCTGTCCCTGAAAACTGTCAATAGTACTGATGCGCATTTGTTTAGGCAATACTTCTTTGGCCGCATTTACCTGACCAGCATAAGGAGAAATAAAAGCAGTGGCCGCATGATCAGGCAATTCAGTCTCCAGCAATTTTTTAATCAACCTTAGTTCACCTTCATTTTGCAAACTGCTACCATCAGCGCCGCGTTCTTCATTAAAGCCCGAGCCGGCGGTATCAATAAAGCAAATATGAGTTCCAGTATCTGATAAATGAGCCGCAGTCTGCAACAACCCTTCATAAAAATAACCACTGCTGAAACCTGCAATAGAGGAGCGCATCCGGTACTGCGTATTCAGCAACCAAA
>JBAXET010000296.1:0-2739 GCA_037140275.1 Ferruginibacter sp.
TTCTGGTAGTCAAAAATCCCAATCTGTCACAATCAATATAGCCGAAGCTGGTATTAAACAATCGGTAACAACTGATTCAACCGGCAGGGCAACAATTAATATTCCCGTTAAAAAAATGCAGTATTGGACTCCGGAGAGTCCAAAATTATACACAGTTGAAATTACTGGAACAACAGACAAAATAACTGATCAAATAGGATTTAGAACTATTGAAACCAAGGGGCAGGATATTCTACTGAATGGTAAATCTGTTTTTTTGCGTGGAATTTCATTGCATGACGAAAATCCATTAATACCAGGTCGTTTAAGAGGACAGGGCGACATGAGAATGATGTTGCAATGGGCCAAAGAGCTGAATTGTAATTATGTAAGGCTTGCACATTACCCTCATAATGAAGAAATGATAAAGCTGGCAGATGAGATGGGGTTAATGATATGGGCAGAAGTGCCAGTGTACTGGACTATTTCCTGGGAAAATGCAGCAACATTTAATAATGCACAACAGCAGTTGAGCGATCTGATACTTCGTGATAAGAACCGTGCCAGTGTAATCATTTGGTCAATGGGAAATGAAACCCCAATAAGTGAACCAAGAAATGTTTTCATGGGAAAGCTGGTAACTACAGCCAGAGCCTTGGATGATACAAGATTAATTGCAGCAGCATTGGAAATTCACCGCAAGGGAAATGATGTTGTTGTTGAAGATCCTTTAGGTGAAAAACTTGATCTGGTAAGTTTTAATGAATATGCAGGCTGGTACTGGAGCAATACTAAAGATATGCTGAACTATAAGTTTGATATCAAATACAACAAACCGGTAGTAATTACAGAGTTTGGAGCCGATGCCCTTGCAGGGTATCATGCAGATGACGCCACCAGATGGAGCGAAGAATATCAGGAACTGTTGTATAAAAATCAATTTAAAATGCTAACAGCGATGAGTGGCCTCAGAGGAATGACACCGTGGATACTAACTGATTTTAGGTCACCCAGAAGGCAACATCCATATTTTCAGGATTTCTGGAATCGAAAGGGTTTGATTTCTGAAACCGGCAAAAAGAAAAAAGCATTTTATACGCTTAAAAATTTTTACGATGTTATGCAGCAAAAATATAAGTAAGAAAGCATTTTTGGTTGTTCTTGCATTAACAGCATCTTTTTCAGTAATAATTGCACAGCAAGTCAATGAGTATACATTGCAAGTGGAAGCAATGATTCCTAACAGCCAGAAAAAAACTTATGGCGAATGGAAATCGTATCCCACCAGAACAATAGAAACATTAAATGGGTTTACAGGGTCGACCCTGATAAAGACGGATAAATACGGTGCCCGTGCCGATAAAAAAATATCGGCAACGGGTTTTTTTAGAGCTGAAAAAATAGATGGCCGCTGGTGGGTTGCAGATCCTGATGGTTACCTGATGATTAATGTGGGGTTAAATAATGTGGCCACTGCAGCATCGGATAGCAGTATGCAACTGATGTTGCAAAAGTATGGCGATAAATCAACTTGGGCATCTGAAACCAAAGCACTGATGAGTCAGCTTGGGTATAATAATTTTGGCGCCTGGTCAGATAATGAATCTCTGACATCATTAAAGAGTCAAAAAAACAGTCCCTTTTCCTATACTATCATTAAAAACTTTATGAGTGATTACGGCAGGCAAAAAGGAGGTACTTTTCAGGCGTCTGGTCACACTGGTTACAAGGACAATACCATATTTGTTTTTGATTCGGCATTTGAAAGTTTTTGCGACAACTATGCCAAACAATTGGCCGCAACAAAAAATGACAAAAATTTATTTGGTTATTTTTCTGATAATGAAATGCCATTTGACCGGTTGTCGTTAGACAATTACCTTTCTAAAAAAGACAGTTCCGATGAAGGATATATTGCTGCTAAAAACTGGCTGCAGCAATTAAATATTGCTGTCAAAGATATTACTGATAAAGAAAGAAATGCTTTTCTTGGAGTAATGGCAGAAAGGTATTACTCCATCGTATCTAAAGCAATAAAAAAATACGATCCCAATCATTTATATCTGGGCAGCAGATTTCATGCTTATGAAAAAAAAGTGCAGGAAGTATTTACGGCAGCGGGTAAATATGTGGATGTAATTGCTGTAAATTATTACCGGGAATGGACGCCTTTGAAAGAAGATGTTACTAATTGGGAGGCATGGAGTGGCAGGCCTTTTATAATTACTGAATGGTATACAAAAGGTGAAGATAGTGGTATGCCCAATTACTCCGGAGCAGGTTGGATAGTTCGTACTCAAAAAGATCGCGGATTGTTTTATCAAAATTTTACGCTGGCTTTATTAGAATCTAAAAACTGTGTAGGGTTTCATTGGTTTAAATATCAGGATAATGACCCATCAAATTTAAAGACCGACCCTTCAAACAGGGATTCAAATAAAGGGATTGTAACACTTGGTTACAAGTTATACAGTGATTGTACTGATAAAATGAAAGAGCTCAATACAAAGATGTATCAGTTAATTGATTTTTTTGATAAACGTAATAAATCTAATCAATGACAGGCCTCAGAACGGATATTGTCAGGCAGATAGTTATTAGCGGTGTATTACTTCTGACAAGTTGTGGAATATTAGCACAAGACAGCATCCGTACCTGCAAAGTTGAAATGGTAAGTTTAGCAGGAATTTATAAAGGTGAATGTGAAAATGGATTTGCAAACGGAGAAGGTGAAGCGATTGGGGTACATCGGTATAAAGG
>JBAXET010000297.1:0-2731 GCA_037140275.1 Ferruginibacter sp.
GTATCAATACCGATAATAAACTGATCAATCGTATTGGCAATTATGACTATACCAGTGATAGTATCAATTTTGTTAGGGATATTGTGAGGAGTTACACTTCAAACCAAATATTTACTTCACAGCTTGCAGGTGAACACACTATTGGTAGGTTTAAAACAAAATTAAACTGGCTGGCTGCATACAGTAAAATTAATAGGGACATACCCATTATAGCACGTACATCATATAACGGCAATTTTCCCGACATCAAAAATGTTACAGCTATTTTTTCAACGCCGCCAAGCCAGACCTCTGGTTGTGGTACTATGTTTTCTTCAAAAACAGATGAGCATATAAAAAGCTTCAAGTTTGATATTACACAACCCTTCAAGTTTATGAAGAATACCCAAAATTTCATAAAAATTGGTGCTGGATATCAGATAAGACAAAGAGCATTCACAAGCCGGACGCTTGGACTTACCCCATTTGACAGTGCTGGCTTGGCCTTGTTTGACGAAACGTTGAGGCCACTACCTGAAGATCAGATTTTTTTGCCACAGCATTTTGGAAAATTGCCAAATGGAAAACAAGGTTTTGTATTGGCGGATGGAACATTACCCAATTCAGATTATACAGCCACAGCAATAACTACACATGCTTACCTAATGGCTGACCAGCGATTTTTAACAAAATTCAGACTTATATATGGTGTGCGAATGGAAAACTTTACCCAGAAATTAAATGCACTCAGGGATCTTAATGATACCATTAAACTGAACACAATCGTAACTGATTTCCTGCCTTCGGTAAATTTTGTGTATGCGCTTACACCAAAAATGAATATCAGGCTATCCTATGCCAGTACTTTAAACAGGCCCGAATTCAGGGAACTGGCCCCCTTCCTGTTTTTTGAAAATGTAACCGGTTACAGTATTTCGGGCTACGAAAAAATAGAAAGGACTAAAATAAAAAACTATGATTTCCGCTTTGAATTCTTTCCGGGTAAGGCCCAGTTGATTTCAGTTTCTGCATTTTATAAAGACTTTGATAAGCCTATTGAATTTATAACGCTTCCTCAAACCAGCAGCCAGGCAGTTTATGTAAATGCAAAATCAGGTAAAGTATATGGGCTTGAGGCGGAATTCCGTACACAAATTTCAACACTCTTTGGCATAAAGAACGAAAGTAGCTTCTTAAACATGCTTACTCTATCAGCGAATGCTGCTTATATGAAATCGAATGTAAGATTGGACAGCCTGTTTGGGTTCCCTGCTGATCAACTGGTTACCAGTCGTGCCCTTCAGGGACAATCGCCTTACATAATTAATACAGCCCTGGCATATAGCAATGAAAAAATTGGGTTATCAACAACCCTATCGTTAAACCGTGTGGGCGACCGGGTAGCCATTGGGGGGCCATATAACATTCCGGATATTTATGAGCAGGCCAGAACAGTTATTGATTTTCAACTGGCAAAATCATTCTTAAAAAATACAGTTGAACTTAAATTCAATGCGAAGGATATCTTGGCGCAAAATATAAATTATTATTTCGACTATGATAAAAGCAAATCATATTCGGCAGATAAGGACAGGTATTTTTCTACTCTAAAAGCTCCAAGGATTTTCAGCGTTAGCGCAACGATGAAACTTTGATATGTTTATTTAGACTGTTTTATTTTGTATAGTACGACATTTTATTTACTGATTATCCTTTTAAATTAATGAACAGTAATAAACAGGCTTTACAACAGCAGCCGGCCGGATCCAGTTTCCCATTGGGATCAGCTTCTATGATTGCTGTGCTGACGATGGTTTTCATTATGGGACTTATAAAAATTTACAGCCCCGATCTTGGCTTCCATTTAAAATCTGCAGCATGGATGCTGGAGAACAAGCGGTTTATTTATATCGATTCTTTTGACTATGGATCTACCGGTAATAAATATTACAACCTGCAATGGCTTTTTCAGTTGTTAGTGTATTCTTTATATCATGCCAGCGAGAAAATACTGGTTATTGTAAATGCCTTATTAATAACATCATCGCTGGCATTGGTATGGCTGCAGTTCATAAAAATCAATGATGCGTCTACAAAAAATTTCGGCACAGCCCTTTTTGCATGCATTGCCTTTCTATTGGTGCAACCGCTTACATTTGAAATACGCCCCCATGTGTTATCCTGGATATTTTTAAACACGGTGTTGCTTATTCTGGAAGCATATAAAAAGAACGGAAACAAAAAGATACTTTATTTTTTACCGGCAGTTATGTTAGTTTGGGTAAATACACATAGCCTTTCCATACTGGGACTGGCAACGATTGCTATTTACAATGCAGGTATTTTTCTTGAAAGTGGCAAGATTGATAGAAAACTATTTTGGTTTTCAGTAGCATCTCTTGCTTCATTCCTGATCAATCCTTATTTCCTAGAAGGACTGATGTACCCCTTTATGCAATTTGGGCTTTTATCGGGTAATAGTGCGGTAAAAACATATTTTGCAGAATTGCAATCGCCATTTACCACAAAAGAGATATCAATTCTTGGTACTAAATATTTTACCAGTCCGCTTTTACTCATTCATTTTTCAGCAATACTTTCAGTATTTTCTGTTTTTCGTGCCGTTAAAAAAAAGCAGTTTACAAATGGATTATTACTAATTGCCTACTTGTTTGTTTTGTACTTGGCCCATAAAAATTATGGTTATTTTTTGATGGTGAGCTTACCACTGATTGCCAAGTACGTATTGGAA
>JBAXET010000298.1:0-2728 GCA_037140275.1 Ferruginibacter sp.
GTACCATTATATATTTCACGAAGCTTTTTTACATTTTCAATATCATCAGGTTGTAAAGCTTCTTTTTCTTCTAAAGATTTTTCGCCATTGCCGGCTGCTTTAGATTCTTTGATTGTATAAGGAGCATGTAATAATCTTTTTAAATTGATGCCGGGTTTTTCCGGTACCAGTTTGGTCAACATACGGCTTTCGGATAAAGGAAGATCCATTACACGGGCCACATCTGCAATACTCGACTTTGCAGCCATTGTACCATAAGTGATGATTTGTGCAACCTGATTCTTACCATACTTTTCAACTACATAATTGATTACTTTCTGGCGGCCATCATCATCAAAATCCGTATCAATATCGGGCATGCTCTTACGATCGGGATTCAAAAACCTTTCGAACAGCAAGTTGTACTTGATAGGATCGATGTTTGTGATACCAATACAATAAGCTACCACAGAGCCAGCCGCTGATCCACGGCCCGGCCCAACAAATACTCCCATATCACGGCCAGCCTGAATAAAATCACTCACTATTAAAAAGTAACCGGCAAATCCCATCTGCCTTATCACCCCAAGTTCAAATGTTATGCGCTCTTCAGTTTCGGGACTTAATATTTTATATCGTTCTTTAGCACCTGCCCAGGTAATGCTTTCTAAATATTCATCCTGTGTTTTAAAATTAGCGGGTACCACAAAGTGGGGGAGCAGGATATCTCTTTTTAAATCCAGCACTTCTATTTTATCAACAATTTCATTGGTGTTATCAATCGCCTGTGGCAGATCTTCAAACACTTTGATCATTTCCTCTGTTTTCTTAAAATAGAACTGGTCATTTGGGAATGCAAAGCGTTTTCCTTTATTATTGATTTCATCATCGCCATGATCCTGCCATTTTTGTGTGGATTGTTTTTCACCGGTATTGATACAAAGCAAAATATCATGTGCATTAGAATCTTTCTGATCTACATAATGACTATCATTGCTGGCAATCACTTTTACATCATACTTTTTAGCGAATTTCAGCAGTACGGCATTTACTTTTTCCTGATCGGGTATACCATGTCGTTGTAATTCTACATAATAATCTTTCTGAAAAATATTCAGCCACCATTTAAATTCATTCTCACCTTCTTCTTCACCTTTCTTTAAAATAGTTTGTGGAACCAGGGCACCCAAACAACAGGTAGTGGCTATCAGTCCTTCGTGGTGTTTATGAATGAGTTCTTTATCTATACGGGGATATTTAGAATACATCCCTTCTATATACCCGAGGGATGTTAATTTTACCAGGTTACGGTATCCAATATCATTTTTAGCTAACAATATCTGGTGATGACGGGGGTCTTTTTCGTCTTTGCTGAATGTTTTACGGTGCCTGTCGGCAGTAATATAAAACTCACAACCTACTACAGGTTTTATTTTTAAACTACCGTCTGCATTTTTATGATTGTGGGCTTCTTTTACAAATTCAAATGCCCCAAACATATTACCATGATCGCTGATGGCCAGGGCTGGCATACCATCAGCAATAGCTTTTTTATAAAGGCCTTTTATAGACGCTGCACCATCTAATAAAGAAAACTGTGTATGTACGTGTAAATGAGAAAATTTCATGCGTTATAATGGGTGATTATGCTTGATGCTTGATTCAGAATATCTGATTCTGGATGATTCGGCAATTTATAATAAAACCAGTATCTGCTATCTAGTATCCAGTATCTAGTATCCAGTTTCCAGTATCCAGTATCCAGCATTAAGCCCACAAATATCGTTCATTAACCATCTTTCTAAATGCTTATTTTTTCCACAAATATTTTAAGTTCAAGGCGTTAAGTAGTGATAATCAAGATAAATGCTTCAAAAGCTTGCATTTAACAGCATTGGGGCTTACCTTTGCGGTGCATTAGAAAATCTATATTTAGTAATTTGTTTGTAGGACAAGGATTAAAGATCAGAACAGATAAGCAGCGTAATTTAAGAATCATAAGAAGACCGAAGAACACAAGATTAAGTCGTACATACGTGTAAAGACCAATTTTACGTATGAAACACTTATTTTTTGTTGCTGTTGCCTCTGGCATATTTTCAGGAACAAACATGACCGCATCGGCACAATCTGCTGTTAATAACGATAAGTTCAATGCCACTGCTGCAACTAAAAAATCGCCACAATTTATTGAGGGTATAGAAATAAAACGGGAAGCTGCTGCGTCAAATACTGTTGATATATGGGCCATACCTGTTAAAAAAATAGCACCAGTTGCATCTACCACTACTAAAAATACCAGCGGAAAAATTAATACTGCTATCGAAAACAGTTCTTCTGTTCAGTTTAAATATGCCCAGTTATTAGATATTGAAGTGGAATCAGTAACTAATATCAATTTATTTACTGTAATAGATGAGTGGTGGGCTACCCGTTACCGATACGGTGGCAGTACCAAAAAAGGAATTGACTGCAGTGCATTTACCGGCACTTTGTATACTCAGGCTTTTCATATCAGTTTAACCCGTACTGCCAGAGAACAATATAATCAATGCGAAAAAATCAATGACAGAAATGAACTTCTGGAAGGTGATTTGGTTTTTTTTAATACCCGTGGCGGTGTCAGCCATGTAGGGTTATATTTAGGAAACGGCTACTTTGTTCACTCCAGCGTACATGATGGGGTTACTATCAGCAATTTAAATGACGGTTATTACAACAGAAAATTTATAAGTGGCGGAAGGCTTCC
>JBAXET010000299.1:0-2711 GCA_037140275.1 Ferruginibacter sp.
TTATTAAAGTATGGAGTTGGTTACCCCTGATTGTTACATATTTTCTTTGCGTGGTGGTGGAGGTCCGTCTCCCCTTCTTCTGCCCTCACCCGGCGGTGGAGGTGGTGGTAGGCCATCTTCTCTGAAACCTTGCCCCGGTGGTGGTGGCCTTCTTTCCGGTCTGTTACCATTACCCTTTGGCATTTCCATTTTACCTGAATCAGTTCCGGCTACAGGTGGCGGGCCCTGAGGGCGCATTCTTGGTGCGCCCATTTGTTGTAAGACTTCTTTTATGATGGCATCAAATCTTTTCTGCTGTTCGGCTGTACACATTGCCCTTAGTTTTTGAAAATGCCTGAAAGTTAAAAGCTCCAGCTGCTGCTGAAAAGCCAATCCTTTATCAGACTGTGTTTTTAAAACAGCATCCGTAAGGTTGCTGTCGGGCAGCTGTTCAAAAAAAACATCTTTTGATTTACGGATACTATCCTGTAATACCCTTTGTGCTGCCTGATGAACTTCCCGAAGTATTTTATAAGCATCCTGCTGTTGAGGTGTAAGCTGTAGTTCTTTAGTAATAAATTCAAACCCCTGCCCACCGGGCGTTGGAGGTACCTGAATATGAGGTGCATCTTCCCTGTGCCGTTTTTCCCTGGTCCACAACAGAGTTAAGGTTACGGCATTGGCTACCAGCAATACAATACTGATAATGGTGAGCCAACGGTTATTGCTGATGTTCTTCATAAATCAATGTTTATTCGTAAACTGATTCGGCATTTAAATTATATGCATTGGCAAATGACTGCACTGTATTTTCTGCCCCATTAGTTGCAACTGCAGGCAAATTGCCCTTAGCTTCAGAAACTGTATTTGACCGGGTTAGCACTATTATATTCAGGCATAATACTACAGATAAGGAAATAGTGAGTATTACAGGACGAAGCTGCAGGCGGATAGTATTTTCTTGCTGCACATGTTGCATCCTGCCTACAAGCCGGGTATAAAAAAAATCGGGCGCGGCAGCTTTTTCTATATTATCCAGACTGCTTAGTATTCGTTGTGTTGTATTGTTATTTTCCATTGTTTAAATGTATAACTGGTTATTAGATGTTGGTTATAACAAAAACCTTCGCTGCTAAGGCGGCATTTTATTTATTTTTTTTCTGAGATTTTGTTTGGCCCTTTGTAATAAGGAGTCTACTGCAGATTCGGAACTACCCAATATATCAGCAATCTGACTGTAACTGAGGGCTTCCACTTTATTTAAGATGAATGCAGTACGTTGGTTTTCGGGCAGTTCGTCTATCAGTTTAAATAGCATTGCAGCATCTTCCTTTTGAGCAAGTTGCACACCAGGATGGTTAAAATCAGCAGGTTCATATAAAGGAGTATTATCTGCACCAAATAAACTGCTGACAAAAGCAAAACGCTTTTTTCTTTTTTTACTGCGTAAATGATCGAGAGATTTTGTGACTGTAATCCGGTACAGCCATGTGGCCAGGCTGGCTTCTTCGTTAAAAGCATGTATGGAACGATATACCTGTATAAACACTTCCTGAGAAATATCTTCTGCATCGGTAGAATGGTGCAGTAAACCTAAAGCTGTATTGAATATGCGATCCTGAAAACGGATTACCAATGCATTAAATGCCCTTTCTTCTCCATTACGAAGACCATAAATCAGCTCCTGTTCTGTCAAAAGGGTTTGATGTTTTAATTTAGACGGTACAAATTATAGAAACCTTCGGCAAAACGGCAATATTTTTTTGCAGCAGCTGATACGCTAGCGTATTAAGACTGTAGTTCCTTTTTTGGTATATATTTTACCGTCTACACCAAGTGCTTCCACCACCCAAACCAGGGTCTGCATTTCCTGTTGAGTATTTTTAAATCTGCCATTCCATCCCTGTTTAATAGTCTGGGTTTCGTAAAACAATTGTCCCCAGCGGTTAAATACTCTGAAATAATGCAACTGTTTTATGCCAAACATCACCGGCCTTAACACATCATTCTTTCCATCTCCATCTGGCGTAAATGCAGTAGGCACATAAATTTCAATACTTTTTACCAGCTTAACCATTTGAGTATCGGTAGTAACGCAACCGGTTTTTGTTTTGATATCAATGATATATAACTGCTCCGTTATGCCTTTAAATACAGGATTAAAGCTGGCCGCATTATCAAGATTAACTGCAGGGCTCCATAAAATAGTTTCCCCAATTGTTCGGGCATGCAAATCAAGTGGCAAATTGAGTACAGCAAATTCTACCGGGTAATTAACTGCGGGTTTAGGCTGATCTACCTGTAAACTCCGGGTGATTATATGAGCCGGCGCCGGGCATTGTAAGGAGCTTACCGATAAACTGACATTATATACACCCTTCCGGCTGTATACTTGTGCCGGAGGATTTCTCAATGAAGATGTTTGTCCGTTACCAAAAGTCCAGGTGTAAAAAACTGTTGAACCCAGTGTATCAGCGGTATTATTAATAGGTGCAACCGGAATATCGATACAAGTGGCTTCAATATCAAATGCAGCAATAGCATTTTGATAGATGTTTACCGGTATAGAAGTACTGTCGGCACAAATTCCAATGCTGCTCACTACAAGCTTAATAAAAAAATTGCCTGCTTTTTTATAACTGTATGTAATATCCCTTGTGTTTAGTATAGTACCATCACCCATATCCCATCGGTAACTCATTGTGCCAACTAAATTGGTACTGGTATTTGTT
>JBAXET010000300.1:0-2696 GCA_037140275.1 Ferruginibacter sp.
TTCATATTATTTTCTTTGTTGATAAGGTAACTCATTTATTAATGCAATAGCGATTTTTGTATAGCAAATGTTGCAGTCGAATCATTTGGGCTGTAAAGGCAGCTAAGCATATCGGTACATCATTTAAAATACTGTATGAATGTACAAATATATAAGCAGGTAAAAATAGCCTTCGGCTAAAAAAGAGGACAGCTTTGATTGTTATAACTATTTTTTGTTATACCCTTTTAAAACATCCTCCTGTAAAAAAAAGCCCCGTTAAAAAACGGGGCTTAAACTTATTGAGTAATGTACTGCGATAGCGGGTTTAAATTTTCATCAAACTCAAGCCTTAAGCGCTTTCCTTTTTGAATTACAAAAGGAGAACTGCACAACGTCGCTGTCATTGTCTTTTCTTGAATAATTTTTCCTTGATCATCTTTAAAATTAATAGTCATTTCTACCTTCGAAATTTCCCAGTCGTCACAGGTGATTACACAATTGGGTTTGTCAAGTAATATATCTAAATAATTCTTGCCTTTAAAATCACTTTTGAAAAAATTGCCGTTACTTTTAATGCCTATTGTGTTATCCCCATTAGGTCCCATTTGCCCGTTGTTATTTGGCGAATAACCTGCCAGTTTATTGCCTCCTGCATAAAGAAACAATGCAGCATTCGATCCGCCTTCTTTAAAATTTCCCCTGGTAGTAATTTTTATAGCAACATCAGAAAAGAATGCCAGTCCATCTTTTGGCACACAGTTTTTTACCATATATTCATCTGTTGCACTTTTTATACCTACTAAATCTCCCGCCATAGTTGAAATGGTATACCCAATAGGTTTAGCTGTTTGATAATTAGTATTGCGGATACAGGCATCTACAAAACTATATACCTGATCAACTGTTGTTGGATTGCCTAAATTACTTGGAGAGGCCCCCACTACATAAGTATTTACTGTTGTTTTAATATTTTGATTATCCATCAAAAGTTTAAGATCGGCATTAAAGCCTGCAGTGCTGGGGTCGCCGTATTTGAATTTGGCTGCAAGATCGGTAGTTAGGCTACTTTCATCAATATCAATATTTACAAGTACCCGGGTACCGTAAGTAACACTGTTAATGATAACAAGATTGGGTGTTTTTTCAAGATTAATATCATTCAAAAAGCCATTCTCCGGGAAGTTGGTATACAATGAATACAATGGGATTTTAAAATCGCAGGTAATATAAATATGGTTGGTCTGTTTGTTCATATTAAATGCAGCAGAAGCAGAAAAACCACTATAGGCACCTCCAGCTGAAACATTTAAGATTAGACTGGCTTTATTTTGTGAATAAATGTACTGGCCAATTTGCGTGGCAGAAACATTAGTAGCAGAATTGTTTCTTACCAAGTTCTTAATTGCAGAGGTAATATTGTCGGAACTTGGGTTTGCCACATCAACTACTACATCTCCGCTGCTGTTAGCCAGGTTATTTGTAAAAACTTTTATAGGGTTGCGCTTACCTACCCCCACTTCTTTTAAAAAATTACCATTTAAAAAATCGCTAAATGTGTATAATGCCCCGGGATAGATGCCATCACCATTTGCTGAAACACTCATAAAACTTTTGCTGTCTGCTGTTACCGTTTCACGGCTGCTAGTACATTCAAGAGTACCTTCGGTAGTTTTTTGAGCAGAACCGGGTTTTGGATTAGTGGTCAAGTTGTCGCTATTAGTACCATTAATATTTGCAGTGGAGGAAATGTTAACACCACCAACATTTCTTACAATAGGAGCTGGATTAAATGTACCGGCAAAAGTTTGTTTCCTTAATGGGGAAACAAGCGGCATAAATTTGGTCATATTAATAGGCCTGTTAATCATCTGACCTCTTGCAGATGGCATTTTTTGTATTTGTGCATGTAAAGCAACAGCACTTAATAAAACGGCACTTAATAAGCTGATTTTTTTCATTTTTATATAATTTTATTTTTTTAGTAATGGAGCAAACCAGAAAGCTGCTCATCAAAATCCGTTGTAAACATAATCAGCAATGAAAGCCCGTTATATCCCTTAAAAGAATGATTTTTTAAAATTAGAAAGCTGGAACGCTATTATTTTATGCAGTAATTGAGATATGTTGGAAAAATAAACTGAACTATCCGGCAGAGGTGAATTTTATAGTACAGCAGAACTGGCTGGCGATTCGGCCAAAAATAAAAAAGGCAATCTTTTAAGGATTGCCTTTTTGGAAGTCATGTCTAGATGGCAAGATTCGAACTTGCTCTTCCCGGCAACATCCCCGACCTACACTCCTTGTACTAGCGAGAGACGTTGCTGAAAAATTACTGTTTATTTAATTCAACTACACTAAATGGCCGGGAAGGACTCAGATTGAAAGTAATGTTGCCCCTTGTATCGTTACCCGTAGCACCTGCTATATCGGCCTGCAAAATATATACTGCAGTTGGGTCATATTTTTTAAGTTCCAGTATATAAAAAAACATATCTTTTTTAAATGGTGTTGCCCGGTATTTATCAGCAAGAGATGGATGCAGATCTGCGGCCACCTCTTTACCATTTTCCAGCAATTTTACATTTTTCACTTTCAGAAACGATTCACCTGATGTATACAAAAAACCTGCCTGGGCACGTCCTGTTGTATACACTTTTTGCGTTACATTCCACTGAACGGTTGCAAAATCCGTACTTACCTGCCGGGTTTGCCAG
>JBAXET010000301.1:0-2664 GCA_037140275.1 Ferruginibacter sp.
AAATCCATTATCAAATGCATAACCCACACCTCCGGTTAAACCCAAATCAATACGATTAAAATTATCGGAAAGATCTATTCGTTGATTCACCAAAGAAATGCCCAGTACGCTGGTATTTACATGCAGGCTGCTTTTAATAAGGTAAGATACCTGCGGACCGGCATAAATATTCAGTCCTTTTGTTACAGCAGCTTTTAGTATAAGCGGCAGATCTATATAATTCGATTCTACTTTGGCGCTTGCATTAACGCCCAAAAATTTTAATGCATCAATTTTAAGATCACCTTTCAGTGCATAACCTTTTTGTGCATATTGTAAACCCGGTTCAAAAGAAATATTATCGCTTAACGGAATGTTTGCATACCCGCCAATCATAAAGCCCCTGCGGCTTTTGGTGCTGATAAATCCGTTAGAAAGGTCTACTACATTGTTTAAGCCCTGCAGTGCATCACCCTGCCAGTGTGCAATGGATGTGCCGGCTTGTACGCCATATGTAATTTGTGCCGATGCGCTGCTCATTATCATTATAGTGAGTACAGCAAAAGATAATTTGTATTTCATATTTGAGTGGCAGGGTTTGGTGATCTGCTTGCAATATTGTTATTAGAATACTATGCCAGATTTATTTTGTTTCCATAAGAAATTGTTAAAGCATTTTTTTGTTCACCAGCAGTTAACAAACGCCATTATAAAAAACATTTTTTGCAGCACTACAATTCTGTATGTTTGTTGTGTTAAATAAAACAATATGGAAAATAAGGGTGTGTACTATGGCGAATACCTGCAGTTAGAAAAAATAACCGGTGCACAGGAACCGGAAAGTTTTAAGCAGGGCAATACTCCGGCACATGATGAAATGCTTTTTATCATCATTCATCAGGCTTATGAATTATGGTTCAAGCAAATTTTATTTGAAGTAAATTCTGTGATAGCGATATTGAATAAACCTGCATTGAATGATAATGCACCCGAAATGCAAACTGTTGTACACCGCTTAAAAAGAGTAACCACAATTTTAAAGGTGTTGGTGCAGCAGATAGATATTATGGAAACCATGACGCCGATGGACTTTTTAGATTTCAGGGATATACTTCGTCCTGCATCAGGCTTTCAAAGTTATCAGTTTAAAATACTGGAGGCAAAACTGGGTTTAAAATTTGAACAACGTCATGGCCAGCAGTATTATACTTCTCAATTACAGCAAAAAGATATTGATATTATTAAAGAAGCAGAGCAGGGGAAGTCGTTGCTGCAACTGGTGAATGCCTGGCTGGAGCGTATGCCTTTTATTGACGACACATTCTGGAATAATTATCAGCAGGTATATAGTAACAGCTTGGCGGAGGCTGAGAAAAATAATGCCGATTCATTTGCTGCAATTTTTAATGCAGCAAATGATACAGAAAGAAATTTGTCGCCCAAAGCCTGCAGAGCTGCTTTATTTATTATGTTATATCATGGTTATCCCATGCTGGAATTACCCTTTCAGTTATTAGACATTTTACTGGAAATAGACAATCAGCTCGGCAACTGGCGCAACAGGCATATCAATATGGTGCAACGCATGATTGGAACCCGCATTGGAACCGGGGGCAGCAGTGGTGCAGGATATTTAAAAGCAGCTATGGATAAACATTTTATTTTTCGTGAACTGGCACAGCTGAATAGTTTTTTGATTGACAGGAGAGAATTGCCGGTATTGCCTGCAGCATTAACTGAAAAATTGGGATATAAATAAAGCTGGTTATCTGTATTTTTTTACTAATTGTATTGCACCACTATGGAATATATTCCCCATCAGATGCCTGCTACTCCTACTTTAAAATTCAATTTGGCTATTTGCAATAGTACAGGTGCCGTATAAAATATGCCAGCGCTTTAACATAGAGAGAGGCATCAATTAGTATTGCTTTCAGTTAAACTAATAGCTTGTAATTACTGATGCAAATGACTTTAATGCCATAAATGAAGGGCACATTGTAAGAGATCTTTTCTTTGCAGCTAGCGGGCAGCATGTTTAAGAACTGCACCGGAGAACAGATTTTAACAGGTATTTTATTACTCGTGCAGGTATACTTTTCCGGTAGAGCCATCAGTACCGGGCTCCAGTTCAAAAATGTATTTTGGTGCTAAGCCCTGCTCATCGCGATGCGACACGTATAGAATGGCTGTATTGCTTTCTGCTGCAATTTTATTTACCAATGCTGAAAACAGTTCCGCACTTTCATCATCAATTCCGGCAGTGGGTTCGTCCAGTATCAGTAATGGGGGATGCTTTACCATGGCTCTTGCAATTAATATTAATCTTTGTTGCGCCATAGAAAAATTACGGAATAACTGTTTGCGCTGCTCATACATTTTCAGCAATTGTAACCAGGCTGCCGCCCTTTGTATTTGTAAATCGGTAGGATGAATGTATAAACCTATGGAATCATTAAAGCCCGAAATGATCATTTGCTCCAGAGTGTCTGATCGGTCAAATTCCAGTGTAATGGCAGAACTGAAATACCCGATCTTTTCTTTGATTTCCCAAACAGATTCGCCTGTTCCTTTTCTTTTTCCAAACAATATCAGGTTTTGCCCGTATGCTTTTGGATTATTACCATAGATCATCGAGAGCATGGTGGTTTTGCCACTGCCATTAGGGCCAATCAGTTGCCAAAA
>JBAXET010000302.1:0-2621 GCA_037140275.1 Ferruginibacter sp.
GTTTTTCGTTTTTCTTCTTCTACTACGGCTTTTCGCTTTCCTTCTAAAATGCCTAAAAAGCCGTTATCATCCGGTTGATTTAAAAAAGATTGTACTATGCTCATTTTATTGTTTTTTAAAGATGAAAATAAATAACACTATCACTACGGCAAAAACGCCGCCTACAATAAGCATGGTTTGCGTATTCTTGCCCTGTGCGTTAATAAGGCTTAGCTGGTTTGCAGCAGCAGCGTTTTGCTCTTGTAGGCGGCCTTTTTTGCCGATGCCAAGCAAAGGCAAGCTTTTAAATATATCGCCAATGGCGCCGGCAACATTACTTACCGGATCTACTCCATAATGCGAAATATACCTTTCGGGGTCCGTAATTTCGGTTATTACCTGGATGCGTTTGCCTAATTCGGCATCGGTAAGCGTTTGAACAGGGCAGTATTTATTTATAGCATAATTATTCGCCTCGTGTTCGCTGGCTGTTTGCAGCTGCAGGTGTCCGTTTTCGTGTAATAACACAAACTCGCGCTCGTCGCTGGTTAACTGCTTCCAGATGGCCGGATTAATATACAGCACGCCTGTAGCCCTGTTAATGCGGGCTATGTCAGTGCGTACCGATGTATCGTAAACAACCTTTGTAATGTTCATTATGCCGGGCTTATATCGAGTGTACCGCTAATTTTCTGGCTGTCGATTACAGGTTTTGGAACCGGACGTATGCGGGGTTGCTCGAAAGGTTTAGTAGGGTTGGTTTTTTCTGCTGGCAGGTATGCCGTTTGTTGTGTTTTTTCTTTACGGAAAAATACCCAGTACACAATAAATGCAGCTACTGCGAGAATGATTAAATTTTTCATTTTTTTAGGATTTTGATTTGAATAAGAAAAAAGCAATTACCAGGATAACAATACCGGCAACGGCATAAATTAATACAGGACTTTTTGTGGGTGCGTTTGGGTCGGGTGCAATGGGTGCGTTAGGATCGGTAACCGTGCCAAATATATTTTGTTTCAAACTGCCGATAGTTGTACCGATGGTTCCGGCTATAGCTAACCAGTCCTCGATAGTGCGTTTAGGTGCTGAAGCATCATTATTTTGAGCCGTCCACTGGTCGAAAGTAGGCGGGCCCATTTCGTCAGCTGTACCGAAATTGCCATGAAGCACAGAGCTTTTAGGCGATATAGCCTGTAACAAATCGAACATAAAAAGATCGCCTTTAGCGGCAAAGCCCTTGCGTACTCCTTCTATACCTGTAGCTGTAATATGGTGCCGGCGCAATACTTCTTTTGCCTGGGTTGTATTTAATAGTGCTGTAAAGTTCATGTTGCTGTAAATAAAGAGTTAAAAAATGAAAAGCGGGTAACGAGTTTATCGCTACCCGCTTTCGTGCGTTCTGTGTTATAAATCAGGTACTAAAACCAGAAGGTAATAGTAAGCTGATGGCCTTCAAGGATAGGGACAAGCATAAGCGTGTCAAAACCGAGGGTTAAGCCTTCGCCGTCCAGGTTAACAACGTCGTTCAGGTTGCTCATGCCGTCGCGCAGGGCTACCAAAGGAATGTAAGTAGGGGTTGATCCGGTAAGCGGGCTCACGTTAACGATTTCCAGTGTCTGGTTAAAGGCAGCCAGGTTATTGGTTTGGATGCTCATGCCTTTTAATACGCGTGAATTCTGGTTGATATACTGGCGGAAGGCGCGGTATGTCATTTTGCTATTTGCAGGAGTACAAACAAGATCTGATCCGGTTGCGTCGATTACACCGTCGTCTACAACGAAATCGCAGGTATAGCCAGCCTTTACAATTTCGGCAGCGTTGGTAAATGAGGCTACGTTAGGCGTGCCTTCAGTAAGTTTAAGGGTATCGAAACCAGCGGCCAGTAAGGCTACAACTTTATCGGTTCCTGTTGCATTTTTAAGGGTAAAAATAAATTTTTCGCCCCTTACGTTATTAATATTTGCCATTTTACGTTAATTTTTAGTTTTGTTTTTTAGGGTTTGTTATGCGTTTTCAATCATCCACTTAGCGTCCAGGTTAATCATATCGGCCAGTGTTTTACCTTTAGCAGTTGCTTTTTGCTGTACTAATTTTGTCCAGTCGGCAGATCCGCGAATGTCGCCAGCTACTTTATCAACATCAGCCTGATAATAGGGTGTTCCGTCTTTCTTTGTGCCAATAGCTACAGGGGCTGTGCTTGCGCCTGCTGTTTTGGTTTTGAAAAACATAAAATAAGCTACCACGATAACCGCAATAACTACGCCTGCAATAATGTATGTTTTTGGTTTCATAGCTTATACAGTTTGAGGCTGATTTGTTGTTTTCTTTTTAGCAAGGCCGAACAGGTCGCCTTTGCCCCAATATGTATCGGCAATAAATGCGATAACCAGGACAACCGAAATAAGCGATAACCAGCTTACCAAATTTCCTTTTGGGGTGGTTGGAATAAACTTGTCTACTGACATTTAATTTATGTTTTGGTTTGTGAATAATTTGAAAGCACAAATTAAAACAGTATTAAAGTATAGGTTTTAAAAACATGGCTAAACATTTGATAATATGTATAGTTATAAAATAATATACATAAAAAAAGCGGCTTAAATCAGCCGCTTTTCAGGTATTTATACAATTTATATTTATTC
>JBAXET010000303.1:0-2596 GCA_037140275.1 Ferruginibacter sp.
ATATTGGTACCTGCATTGTAACCATATGATTCTGCATTTCCAAAACCATAGGCTATCGCATTGAAACCAGAATCCGACTGAATAACATGGAATCCTTGGGTGACCGTCTTTTTTAAATACACATAATTGGCATCCTGAGGATGTGGAAGAAACCCTGTTACCGGTAATCCATCTAAAGTGAATGAACTTACAGCAGTACCGGAATTTGGCAGCACTACATTAAAATCATGAGCAGTGATCAGGAAATTGGGAGTAGCATTCCATAATACCCTGTTGATGTTTTGCTCCACAGCACTCAGATAGATCACTTCAGGATCTCCAGTGGTCCCATTACCGCAAGCTCCTTGAGAAGTAAAATACTGAGCCACCATGATGGCACTATCTCCCTCGATCATTTGTGGCTGATTGGTTGCCGGTATTTCGTAATAAAAATTATTCTGCAAAGGAAGGGCAGTTACTACCCCATTTATTTTTACCACTGTTGCCGGATTGGAAACACATACTCTGTAAAAATTATAAGCCTGGTTACCATTTGCAGGAACGGTTAAATATTTTTTCCCCCACGCAGTTTTGGGCATGGCCTGCACCATATAGTTATCGGATGATGAGTTACTGGCATTACAGGTAATACTGATTCTTCCACTTCCAGAAAAAACAGCAATTTTTTTACAACCCGTTCCGGTATTTACACTTTTAATAATGGAACCTGTTAGATCAACACCGGTACATACAGGGTTACAGTTATTAGGACTGCTAATCAATGAACCCATCACATTATAAACCTGGCCCTGTGTTAAGGTAATCTGATACATGGTGCCCCCCACCCAACCGCCGGTTGTATTTCCGGAAGGAGTGATCTGTAAAGTAGTGGTACCCGTATCGGCTGCAACCACATAGAACCAGCAATTTGAATTGGCAGAATTAGACCAGTTCTTATAATTTACAGAATAATAATCACGACCTAATGTATTGGTTGGAAAAAGGATAGTTGCACCTGAAACACTTTGATTGTATACATGCGCATAGGCCACGATGGGCTTATCACTAGTAATATGAATTCCTTTATTGGATACTCCTTCTGTTAATAAACGCGCATCATTCACACCGGTCTTTGGAATTGTAGCTGATGTAACAACATTATTTCCGGCACCTGTTGTTATCGTTTGTGTATATCCTGTAGCTGGAATTGAGATGGTAATAGTGGTTACCTGTTCGGTGGCAAAATAAAGCACCATATCCTGACTTCCGCCTCCACCACCATTGGTCATTTGCTGATGGTATCCATACCCTACCCAGAAGTCTTTTCCCTTATTACTAAAATCTTGTGAAAACGCGGCAAAAGATGCCATCACAGCGATGCTGATTAGTAGAAGTTTTCTCATAATGCCCAGTATAAGTTCAGTATTGCAATATAAATAATAAATCCGATTAAATTACCCGCCTGCACCCTAAAAAGAAACCCTCAAACAATACTATTTTTCCACATATTTTCAGCCAAACTATGGGCCTCTTAAAAATGAAAAAAGCCGCATAAAAATGCGGCCTTTGTTAAGAATCTTGCGATTCTGTAACCCCCAAAGAAAACATCATGAACCAAGCGAAGGTTTATACAGGGGGTTGGTTGTATAAACCCGGTTTAGGGTTTTATTCTATTTTGCTGGTAATATCATTATGGCCGCTGTAATTTGTTCATTTCCATCCTGGTCAATATGCCTCAATCGATAGTATTTTTTAGGTTCGATTCCGGTCCTAATTTTTTCGCTGTAGGAATAGTGATCTCCAGTGACTTTTGGATCTGGCCCCAGTACAAGTGCAATGGCTGAAAAATCAGATTGATCATACTTAGCCTGCACTTCCCAGTAATTGGTAGCCTGCTTACCATCGGTAGACCATTCTACCATTACCTTTCCCGCTTTTTCATATACCAAAAAACTTGTCAGGGTAATTTTAGCATTTCCCAACGAAGGCTGAGCTACAACATTTGTCGCAAATAAGCCAGTCAGTAACAGTAAAAAACTATATTGTTTCATCCTTTTCATTTTAAATACTTTAGCACTCATTAAATGATCAGGACAAAGGATTTTAATTGCATGCCGGGCATGCCCACCGAAATCATCGGGAAACCAATACCCTGTTAGTGTTTGCTTTTCAGCATTACTAACTGGATTGATTGAGTTCCAGTGAAAATTCCGGATTGTTTGTATAAAAATTCAGCAGCTGGTATACCACGATGCAGGATTTCCTTCATGCCGTATTCAGCTCCATTGCTTTTACCATTTTTTAAATAAACAGAAACCGTTTTAAGCAGGATAATCATTGTTGAACTGCGCAGCACAGAGGACTGGTTCATCCCTGAAAGCCAAGAATTACATAATGATAGCAGGTTAGTAAATAACGTAAACATTTCCTTGTGTTGTGGTTTCTTAAATTCAGCTCACTCAGTGTTGGTTAGGCACAATACCGAATGATTACCGTGAGGTTCTTTATGGAGGAGGTTGGAATTAATGATTTGAAAAAAAGAATAACCGAGGTAACAATCATTCATGATTTCATCACAAACTTAATACAAGTTTCGGAAAACGCAAATATATTACAC
>JBAXET010000304.1:0-2591 GCA_037140275.1 Ferruginibacter sp.
GCTTTTTTATTATGCTTCAAAAAATCCTTGGCGCCTACCAGGGTATATTTTCTTTCCCTTAATAAATGATAGATCAGTTTCAGATTTTTAACATCTTCGGGCCGGAACAGCCTGTCGCCCTTGCCATTTTTCTTTGGTTTTAAAATATCAAATTCATTCTCCCAAAAACGCAATAAACTTTGGTTTACCTTAAACATATCAGCTACCGTACCTATGGAATAGTACATTTTCTGAAACAGGATCTCATCTTCGGGTATTTCAATTAAATCAACGCCGGCATCCATGTCCTTCAGGCTCATACGGCCACGGGTTGATTTCTTATTGGTTTTCTTTTTAACTCTTGGTGCGGTAGTTACATCTGGCACTTCATTGAAATCGGTGAGATCTACAATAATTTCCTCTTCTTCAACAATATTATTTTCCACTACAACGGCCTCAGCAATGGCAACAACCGTTTTTACCTCCTCCGGTTTCGCGATGGGGGAAATATTGTCAAAATCAAAAGCTATTTGTCGTAAACCCATATTATAAAATTAGTCAAAACTTTTTGCACTACCAGTGGCCGCTCTTTTTAGCAGACGATCGTATTGCTCTGCATTCAGGTCGTTAAAGAAAAAGTACACCGGATCAACGGGAGTACCATTAATATGCACTTCGTAATGGCAATGTGGCCCGGTACTTGCACCTGTACTACCTACCCATCCAATTACTTCGCCTCTTTTTACACGTTGACCATCCCTTGCTTTTACACGTACCATATGCATGTATACGGTTTGATATCCATATCCGTGATTAATAATTACATGGTTACCCGTACCTACACCCGGACCCGCTGTGGTTACTACCCCATCGCCTGTAGCATAAATAGGTGTACCCTGGGGTGCAGTAAAATCGAGCCCGCTGTGCATTTTAGCGATGCCGTAAATAGGATGCACCCGCATTCCAAAGCCGCTTGCTATTCTGTCTAAATCTTTATTGCTTACCGGCTGAATAGCAGGTATACTCGATAATTTGTCGCCCTGATTTTTAATCAGCTTATCAATTACATCGTAACTGCTGAACTGGTAGGCCACCCTTGCAGCAATATTATTTAATGCCTGGGCTATTTCGGTACCCAGTGCATCATCGCCTTTCAGACTTAATTTATCCAGTTCTTTTTTTTGCTCTATTAATTTTGCTCTCGCACTATCCGGTAATGGATTGGCTTCAAAAATGGAACGATAAACTTTATTATCCCTTTGTTCCAGCTCCGCCATTTGCTGTTGCAGCGTTTTTACCTTACCATTTATTGTGGCATAATCGTCTTTTAAAATATCATATTTTAACTGAAACTCCCGGTCAGCTGCCTTGGGAAAGAATTTGGTGTACAGGGTTACAATAATAGCCGATGTAACCAGCGCTGCAGAAATAAAACCAAATATACGCAACAGCTTTACCCTGAAAGGCGTAACCAGTTTTTCGTACCGGAGGGTATTGGTGTTATAGAAATATTTAATTTTTTTCATGTGCCCCTATCCCCTGAAAGGGTAAGTTTTAAGATTAATTTTTCTTTTGGTTGTCAGTTCCGTATACTCTTCTCCTAGCTTATTTTTTACATTATTTAATGTGCTGCATTTCTTCGCTGCAATCTCCGCAATAGTTCCCCCTTCAGGGGCGGAGGGGGCATATTTTTTTTGTTACCTTTGCAACCGTAAAACAAAAGTTTACAAATATAGCCCCTTACACAACAAAAATCAACCCAAATAAATAGTTGATATTATGACGACAAGTGCCGAGATAAGACAGCAGTTTCTTGAATTTTTCAAGTCAAAAGGCCATACTATTGTGCCCTCTGCTCCAATTGTGGTAAAAAACGATCCTACCCTGCTGTTCACTAATGCGGGCATGAACCAGTTTAAAGATTATTTCCTGGGCAATAAAACAGCGCCTTATAATAGGGCGGCAGATACTCAAAAATGTTTACGTGTTAGTGGTAAACATAACGATCTGGAAGAAGTGGGTGTGGATACCTATCACCATACCATGTTTGAAATGCTGGGCAACTGGAGCTTCGGCGACTATTTTAAGCCGGAAGCCATTGCCTGGAGCTGGGAACTGCTAACCGAAGTATATAAATTAGATAAAACCCGTTTATATGTAACAGTTTTTGAGGGTGACGAAAAAGAAGGCATCCCGGCATCTAAAATTGCATTGGCTGAATGGGAAAAAATTATTCCTGAAAACCAGATCGTATTTGGCAATAAAAAGGATAATTTTTGGGAAATGGGTGATACCGGTCCCTGTGGTCCCTGTACTGAAATACATGTTGATTGCAGAACAGAAGAAGAAATAGCCAAAATACCGGGAAGAGAACTGGTTAATAAAGATCATCCTCAGGTAATAGAAATATGGAACAATGTATTTATTCAATACAACCGTAAAAAAGATGGCAGTCTGGAGCCATTGCCCGCCACCCATGTAGATACCGGAATGGGTTTTGAAAGATTGGTTCGGGTGATACAGGGTAAACAAAGTAATTACGATACTGATATTTTTACCGGTACCATTGAAGCCATCAGTAAAAAAGTAAATAAAGTATATACAGCCGGGGA
>JBAXET010000305.1:0-2524 GCA_037140275.1 Ferruginibacter sp.
GTAGAATATAAAATATAGACGATAGAAGATAGAATATTGAAGGTAGAAGCCGAAAGCTGAAAGCCGAAAGCCGAAAGCAGAAAGCAGAAAGCAGAAAGCGGAAAGCGAAAAGCAGAAAGCAGAAAGCGGAAAGCAGAAAGCAGAAAGCGGAAAGCGGAAAGCAGAAAGCGGAAAGCAGAAAGCAGAAAGCAGAAAGCAGAAAGCGGAAAGCAGAAAGCAGAAAGCAGAGATGCAGTATCAATTATTCATACTCAAACTGCTTACCATGAACCATGAACAATGAACCATGAATCATTACCATTAACCATTAGCCATTAACCATGAACCATGAACCATAAACGTGCGACCAGTATCCAACATCCAGCAACACCAACAAACAACATTTATCCAATATGATCAATACAATATCAATCAATTTCAGGGGCGGAATTATTCCGGCAGCAGATTTTTACAATATTCTGGTGGCAGCAAGTACTGTTAAAGTGCGTGATGTGCGGTTTGGGTTAAGGCAGCAATTACTTATAGACCTGGAGCATTTTAATGTGGATGCAGTAAAAGAAGAACTGGACAAATTACAGGTGACTTATGAAGTTGACAGCAGTAAGTATCCCAATTTGTGCAGTTCGTATCCTGCAGAAGATGTGTTTATCCGCAACAGTTGGCTCAGTGAAGACATTTATAAAAAAATATTTTCATCCATTGAAGCATTGCCTCAGTTAAAGATTAATATCTGCGACAGTAACCAAAGTTTTTCGCCTATACTTACCGGTAATATCAACTGGGTGGCCAGTCCGGATGTAGAAAACTACTGGTACCTGATCATTCGTTTTCCTAAAACCAATGTAATATTCGATTGGGATATGCTTTGCCCTACCAATGAAATTGCCTCTGTTACCAAACATATTGAAAGGATCATCCTTAATCATGCAGCTGAATTTATTGATACAGAAACAGCCAATGGATATGCCTTATTTGCCTTACTGGATACTAAGGCCTTTAATCTGAAACCTGCAGCAAAAGCTGTTGTGTTGCCACAGTTTAATCTGCCTTATTATGAAGGATTGAACAAGTACGGCGACCGTTACTGGTTGGGTATTTACCGCAGAGATGAATTATTTCCGGTGCAGTTTTTAAAAAAACTGGCCCGGCTTAGTATGAATACTGGTACACAAATATGCAGTACGGCATGGAAATCTATTCTGATAAAAGGGATTGAAGAAAAAGATAAAGAACAATGGAACCTGTTGCTGGAAGCTTTCCAGATCAACATGCGCCATGCTGCCAATGAATTGAATTTTCAGATTGAGGATAATTGTATTGAAGGACTGGAACTGAAAAATTTTTTGGTAAAACACCTGAGCATTGATGATACCCGCACATTTGGAATTTGCGTTGGTATTAAAACACGCAAAAAAAGTGAAGTATTTAGCAGTATACTGGTTCGGTCAAGATACACGATTGACTTTTTAGGCATCCGTTTGTTTAAGGTATACGACCTGCTTTGTGCAAAAGATTTTAATCCAAATGAAAGAACAGGCGATGTGTTCAGTTACGGTAATCCCAAAGCAGTATTGCCCGAACAGCTGCGGCGCTGTATTTTAAAATATTATCAGTACCGTGCTGCAATTGTAAAAGGAGAAACACCTCCTCCAATAAAAAGTAGCGGACATTAATCGATTAAAAAACAGTAGCCGAATAGCACTGTAAAAATATTAGGCTATGGATTTGCTGCCTGCCTGATGAAAAAAAGCTCCACCTTATAAGTGGAGCTTTCGATTTATTTTAAAATTGTATTTATTGAAATGAATTGCGCTTGTCGGTTTTTGTTTTTAATTCATATTCAGCAGGAGTGGTACCACCCATCAAATTACGTACAAAATAGTCCCAGCGGCGGCGGGTCATGTATAATGAATACTCGCCGTAACCATGCTTGCTGTTGGGAAATATCACCAGGTCGAAATCTTTATTGGCTTTTTCTAATGCTTCCACCACTAATAATGTATTGTAAGGCGGAACATTATCATCCAGCATACCATGTGCCAGCATTAATTTGCCTTTTAAATTTTTAGCAAAATTTTGGTTCGCCTGTTCATCATAGTTAGATGATTTTCCGTCAGCTGTTGGTTTAAGCAAACCGATATATCTTTCACCCCAGTCATCTTCATAATTTCTGTTTTCATGATTCCCAGATTCTGAAATACCTACTTTATAAAAATCAGGATAGCGGAACATAGCTGCTGCAGTGGCAAAGCCGCCGCCTGAATGTCCCCATACACCTACGCGGTCTACATCCATATAAGGATATTTAGCTGCCAATTGTTTGATGCCACCGATCTGATCAGGCAAGGTATTATCGGCCATATTGCCATAACACATATCATGAAAACTTTTTGAACGGTTAGGATTACAGGTGCCTTCAATCAGCACCACTACAAATCCTAAATCGGCTAATGCCTGATGATCGCCTCTTGCTGCTTCAAATGACCAGCTGCCTACACTGCCACCCTGCGGACCAGGATAAATA
>JBAXET010000306.1:0-2498 GCA_037140275.1 Ferruginibacter sp.
TATTTACCTACAGTTTCATCTGTACTTACAAAACCCATTACAGCAGGCATGGCTGCGGGATCGGGTTGCCATAATATCATTCCGCTGGCAGCATTACCCACCGGAGTATTTACCATTCGGCCAAGGTGAACAATTACATTGGGCATTTGCAGATTGGGATCGGTTACTGCCACCAGGTCAATACCACCTTCCCAGCTCATCCATTTAGAAACAGTAGTCATAATAAAAAGTTTAAGGTTGATTGTTGTGTTGTAAATCTATTGCTGTGCTTTGCTTTTTCATATACCCCCTGCAGGGTATTTTTTACCGTTGTATTAAAACCCCTTCATAAAAAATACCCTGCAATGGGTAGTAAATACCTTTTTTAATAATTGCACATTTACTCACCTAAACTTTTAAAAATGAAAAAAGTATTTTCTCTTTTAGTAACCTTACTTATAGCGGCCGTAATTTTTGCACAGCCGCCGGCAAAAGAATGGACCAAAAAATTTCCGGGTAATGTAAAATGGTATCAGATATCTGATGCCGGTATATTGGTAGTTTGTACAGGCGACGCTTTATACGGACTTAATCCGGAAACCGGTGATGAAGCCTGGAAAGTGGACAAGCTGGATGATATTAAAGAAGAGAATTATGATGCCGTAGAAGGAACACCTTATGCTGCACTGATTAAAAATAAATTCCTTAAAGGATCAGAACATACCATCATTGATATTGTAACAGGTAAAATTATTGCCCGCTCTCCTGATTTTGATATTTTAAATATTGTAAAGCGCATTCATGTAAAAGAGTTGAATGCTATGATGATGTATGGTATTGGAAAAAGCACCGGTAAGCCTACCATGGTAATGTTTTCATTGGCCGATGGGAGTAAAATTTGGGAGCAAAAGAAATTATTTGAAAAAAACAGCGAAGAAGTGGTGTCAAACGGTTTGTATACAGGAGATGGTATTATGCTGGCTACCACAAAAAATATTTATAAGCTTAATCCGGCAACCGGAGAAATTATGTGGAGTGTGGATATGAAAACTGAAAAGCCTATAATAGCCATGGAAGAAAATAAGAAAAGTGGTTTTGGAAAAATGATGGGTGGAGGAAAAGGGCAGCATGCAGATTTAAGTGCTAATGCCACTTCTACCAGTGCACAATTTTTTCTGCGAAACAATAACAAGGACAAAGTGTATTTCTGGAACCAGGATGTTTTACTGGCATATAATAATGCAGATGGCAAACCTGTTACCAAAGAAGTAGAACTGCAATCTCCTGTAGCGTACATTTTGTACGATACCCATGGTATGCTGGTTACCACCACAGAAAAAACACAAAAAGATCAGTCCACACAAGGAGGCAGTGGAGGAGGATTGATTGGAAAGATAAAACGTAAATCTGCATCTGGGAAAAACAGGGCATCTATTTTATGCATTGATCCGGAGACCGGCCTCAATAAATGGGGTGATGAAATAGATTTAAAAGGTGATGTGAATGCATATAAAATGGTGGGCAATAAATTGATACTGGCAACGGAAACTGATGGAGATGACAGTTATATCAGTATTATCGACCTGGATGCGGGTAAATCGGTAACTAAAAAACCTTTATCCATAAAAGGAGATATCAGAGACTTACAAGTGGTACCGCAGGGTTTATATTACCGTACCTCTGACGAGATAAACATTTTGGATCTGGAGAGCGGTGATAAAACATGGAAGAAAGGGTTTAAAGTAAAAAACTGTGTTGGGGATAATGCCAGTGATAAATTAGGGTATGTATATGCAAACGATATCATTTACAAAGTTGACTTTACTACAGGTGATTTAGCTGAATGGGTAAAAGGGGTAGATTTTAATGGTAAAGAAGATCCTACTTCATTACAGGTAAGAGAAGGTGGTGTATTATTAACTTCTGATCAGAACGCCACTTTGTATGGTAATGATGGAAAAGTGATTTGGCATTCCTATAACAAAGCTCCGGGCAAAACAGGAATGGGAAAAGTGTTGAGTGGACTGGGCGGATTGGCGGCATCAATGATGGCTGCTGCAGAAATGAGCCGCAGCGCGCAATTGAGTTATGCAAAAGGATATTACGGCAGTACAGATCCGGGATTAGACAGGGATATTAAAAATGCCAGTGCTAATGCAGCAAATTTTGCAGGAGCAGCAGCCAGCAGTTTTGCGTCTATTGGCAAACGTTTTAAAGCTACCAAACAGGCCAATGATTTTATGGCAGTACTAACGGCATTGGGAGGCAATAATGAAGCAAAAAATTCAGGCGCTGTAATAGTAAGCAAAATAGATGGCAAAATTATTTCCAGCATAATGCTGGGCGATAAAACCCCAGACTACAAACTTGATGAACTGGGAAGAATGATATTTCAAAAAAGTGAGAATGATGAGATAAAAGGTTTTAGATTTTAAAAATAGTATCAGTAGTAAAAAAGGCTGCATTATGGACTGAACCCCTAAAGTTGGACAAAATTAGTAATTAAGATTTATAATGAT
>JBAXET010000307.1:0-2465 GCA_037140275.1 Ferruginibacter sp.
CAAACTGTCCCATCAATTCTAAAAAAATATTAAATACCTTCTGCGAGATCCGCGGCATCTGTGGGAGATATATTTCTATAACAAACTGTCCCATCAATTCTAAAAAAATATCAAATACTTTCTGCGAGATCCGCGGCATCTGCGGGAGATATATTTCTATAACAAACTGCCCATCAATTCTAAAAAAATATCAAATACCTTCTGCGAGATCCGCGGCATCTGCGGGAGATATTTCTATAACAAACTGTCCCATCAATTCTAAAAAAATATTAAATACCTTCTGCGAGATCCGCGGCATCTGCGGGAGATTTCAACCTATGCTTCGCAATTCACTCCTTTTCCAATAACTTTAGCCCACCAAAATCTCAATTATGAAGCAATGTATTTTCTCCCTGTTGGTATTGATCTGTGTTACTGCCACAGCACAAAACAAAAAGCCCCTCGATCATACCGTATACGATAGCTGGAAAACGATTGGCGAAAGGCTTATCAGTAATGATGGAAAATTCGTAGTGTATACGGTTAACCCTCAGGAAGGCGATGGCGAAATGGTTATTCAAAACCCCTCAACAAAATATAAAAAAGTAATTGCGCGGGGTTATAATGCTGTAATTACTGAAGACAGCCGTTATGTAGTGTTTAAAATAAAGCCCCTGTTTCAGGATACCCGGCAGGCAAAAATTAAAAAGAAAGGCCCTGATGAAATGCCTAAAGATTCATTGGGCGTAATTGAACTGGGGCAGGATAGTATTTATCAAATTGCTAAAGTAAAATCATATAAAACGCCTGAGAAAGCAGGGGGCTGGATGGCATATCTGTTAGAGAAAGCAGATGCAATTGCTCCAAGAGTAAAAGCATTGCCCGATTCTGCTACGCAAATCAATGCCCTGTTGCAGATGGCAGATAGTTTGGTAAAAGTAGCCGACAGCCTGCGCAATAAATCCAAAGAAGCTCAAACCAAAGGACTGGCGGTATTGGCACCAGCAAAAAAAGAGACAAAACCTGCTGCGCCAAAAGCAGATGCAGAAAAAGTAGAGGAAGGAACAGAACTGGTATTGCGCAATATGACTAAAGGAACCGATAAAAGATTTAAACTGGTAACAGAATATTATTTCAGTAAAAAAGCCAATGCGCTCATTATTGAAACTTCTGCAAAAAATAATGACAGTGTAACTAAGGCAACTGTATTATGGGTTGACCTGGCATCAGGCAAAACAGATACCGTGTTAAAGAAATTCAACGATGCAAAAAATTATGCACTGAACGAAGAGGGTGATCAGCTGGCATTTGTTGCCGAAAGAGACAGCGCTTCAAAAGCACTCACCAAATTTTATAAACTGTATCATTTTAGAAAGGGTGGCGATAGTGCGGCTGTAATTGCAGAAAAAAATACAGTAGGTATGAAACTGGGGAATACGGTTAGTGAAAATGCCAATTTGTTATTCAGTAAAGACGGAAGAAAATTATTTTTTGGCACAGCACCCATTAAAGCGCCAAAAGATACCACACTGGTAGATTTTGAACTTGCACGTTTGGATGTATGGCATTATAACGATGATTACTTACAACCGCAACAATTAAAACAAGTAGATCAGGAATTAAGGCGCAGTTATATGGCGGTAATAAAACCCGGCGATAATAAAATAGTACAACTGGGCGCTGAAGATGCAGAAAGAATTACACTGGTAAATGAAGGCAATGCAGATTGGGTATTGGCAGAAACCAATAAGGGTAACCGTGTAGAAGGGCAGTGGACCGGCAGAGTGAAAACATCTGCCTACATCATCAGTACAGCGGATGGCACAAAAAAACTAGTGCTGGCCAATTCATACGCCAACGTTGATGCTTCTCCTGCAGGCAAATATGTGTACTGGTATGATGTGGTGCAGAAAAATTATTTTGCTTATGATGTGTCCACTGGCAGTACAAAAAATATAAGTGCCCGCATTAAAGTGCCTTTGTATGATGAAGAAAATGATGTACCTGATTATCCTGCTCCGCATGGTATAATGGGATGGAGTAAAGATGATGCACATGTTTATGTGTATGATAAATACGAAGTATGGGATATTCAACCCAAAGCAGATGCCGCATCAATTCCTTTATTTGGTATGGACCAGCACGCAAGAAAAAACAAAATTACATACCGCTATATTTCTACTAACAGAGAAGAGCGTTTTGTAAATGTAGACAGTCCGATGATCTTCCGGGTGTTTGATAATAATTCCAAAATGGCTCTGTTAGAAAAAGCCTACAGTAAAAACGGATCACTGCATTTTAATAGTGTATTACAGAAAAATACCTTCGGGTTTCCGGTAAAAGCAAAAAATGCCAATCCCGTAATTTATACCAAAGAAAATTATACTAATGCGCCTAACCTGTATTATGCTGATGCACTTGAGGAAACTGTATTGAGTGCAATTAACCCGCAGCAAAAAGACTATAACTGGGGTACAGCAGAATTA
>JBAXET010000308.1:0-2442 GCA_037140275.1 Ferruginibacter sp.
GTTCTATACATTACAGAATGATAAGTTATGAATTATAAATTATGAATTGGCCGCAAAGATACGGCCTGAAAAGGTTTTTGTAAAATGTGGGATTTTAGGGCATATCTGACCTTGAAGTCTTGTCAGGCTGAGCCTGTCGAAGCCGTTGTGAAGTGCTCTCTGTAACCCGCCTTCGACAGGCTCAGGCTGACAGTCTCCAACATGTTGTAGTTTCAAAAATGAGACAAAACGAATATTATGCTTTCAGGCAAAAATCACAAGGTTTCAACAGTATCCTTATGCATTGGTCGCCAAATCAAATAATAATATGCCAAAAACAGCAGGCCAATCACAAAGGGTATCATGGCGGTTTGCTTACCGGTTAGTCCAAACAACAATATGGTTTCATCAAAATGAAAAAATTCACTGCTCATCCAGAAGCTGTTGGCACTGATCCAAAACACAACGGCAAAATTGTGGCAGACCTCACTCACAAAATTTTTATTTTTAAATGCGATCCAAAGTGCAATGGTTAATGTGGGGATAATCATAGCGATACCCAATGGCCGCCACACCATACACCAGCTGATATCTTTAAACAGCCAGAATACAATATGGAGGTTTTCCATTTTACGAAAGCGGAGGGGGATGGAGTAGTCCTGTTCGGTAGCCATTGAATTATAAGTTATGAATTAAAAGTACAAAAACATTCTAAAAAAGTGCTGCCAACCTTACGAAGGTTGGCAGCACTGAAGTCACTTATAATTCATCATTCATAACTCATTACTCTACATTCACCCTGATTCCCTCGCTGTGCGAACTAAACTCCGGTGCGTACATGCATTGAATGCTGGTGATGCCATTGCTGAAATTACCCGCATGGGTAACAAATAAAGGATATTCAAAAACATAAGTGCCTCGGTTGAGATAACTGAAAAAGAAATTAGTGCTGGCATCTTTAGTACTTTCATAATAACCTAAGCCACCCTGGTATTTATATTCACTCAACACATTTACGGGTTCCATACATGCAGCACGGAGATCTTTCATATGTACATATTCCATATCACGGTCCGCCTTCAATTCTATCCGCACTTTTATTTTATCGCCCACTTTTAATTGTGCACCCTCGGTTACTGCTTCCAATACCGGACCTTTATCGCTGTTTCTTTCAATGAATAATTGCTTCTTTAATTTAAGAGGTGTTTCTGCTGGAGTGATTTTGTCTAAGTCTTCAAAGTATTGCCAGTACACGGCGCCCCAGCTACCCCCTCCGCCCCCTGAAGGGGGAACTTTGGACTCTGCAGGTTGGACAGATACAGTAATATTTCCCATTTCGGGTTTTACTTTGGCGCCTTTAATGCTGTTTTTGAAATAGCCTGTGCCGGCCTCTACCTCACCCCGTTCCTCTCCTGCAAGAGAGGGTGATACGGAGATATTAGCGAAGGAGGATAACGGCTTTCCTCCTAATGTAACAGTCACTTCTTTGTCTTCAGTTAACCAGTCATTACCATTTAATAATAAAGCGTAACAGGCTTCGGCGGTGGCTTTGGTGGTTTTCCAGTTTTGTGTTTGCTTTTGTTTAAGCAACCATGTTTTTAAATCATCCACCGTAGTATTGTCTTTATCAATATCAGTAAAGGCTTCAATCATCATGGCCTGACTTTCTACAGGTGCCTGCTGCCAGTAATAGCCGCCATTGGTCCATTCTTTCCAATACATGCCCAGCTCTTTGTTGTTAATGGCATTTTCTTTCAGAGATTTAATAATGGCTTTTGGTAATAGGGCATCTTTGGTGCGGTGCAATCCCAATGCAATCATCGCCTGCATGTATTTGGTTTTACTCAGCCAGAATTTTTGTGATTGCCCGCGGTAATAATTAAACGCCGTTACCGATGCATCTGTAATTTTATATTCAGGGAAAAAACTACGCATGTATAAATACTGAATCTGCAAATTGCCCAGCTGATCTGTTCTCAGTACAGCTTTATAGCGCAAAAGATTATCATAATCTTCTTTTATTTTTTTATCTAGATATACAATGGCATTATCAACAACCGGTTTTATTTTCAGGTATGCCGGGCCAGTTAATGCATTGAGTTTTCTTAAATGTCCGATGCCGGTAATAATGTACTGGGTGATGTATCGGTCATCAGGTCCGCCTTTAAACCATACAAAACCACCATTGCTGCTCTGCATATTTTTAAGCGTAGTAAAAGCTTTATCAGTTTCAGCGCTCATCTTCACCATATCAAATAATAGGGCAATATTTTTCTTTTGCTGATTTTCGTTTTGTGCTTCCAGTACCCATGGTGTTTCCTGCAACAGTGCCGATTTTAATTCTTCATTTTTTTGCAGGTTAGATAATAATGCTGCTGTATCCTTCGTCTTCCATTTTTCAAAAACAGCTTTAATTTTTGGTGCGGCGTTGCTGATATAAGCAGCCAGCACATTGGCATAATA
>JBAXET010000309.1:0-2418 GCA_037140275.1 Ferruginibacter sp.
AATGAGCGATACTACCACCAATCCCGGACTAACAGATGAACAGGTAAAACAAAGCAGGGAGCAAAATGGCAGCAATGCCATGAATATGCAGGAAGACCGCGTATTTTTTGAAGTGCTGAAAGAAGTAGTGATGGAACCTATGTTCATCATTTTACTGGCAGCCTGTATCATTTATTTTGCAGTGGGACAATTAAAAGAAGGCATCATTATGCTGGTGTCTATTTTTATTGTGGCCGGCATTTCCTTGTTTCAGGAATACAGAAGTAAAAATGCTGTACAGGCATTAAAGAAAATATCAGCGGCAAAAGCTAATGTACAACGCAACGGTGTACCTGTTTCTGTTGCCACAGAAGAAATTGTAGTGGATGATTTGCTATTATTAGAAGAAGGTGAAGTAGTAGCTGCGGATGGCATCATTATTAGTGCCAACGATTTTTCATTGAACGAATCTATCATAACCGGCGAATCTTTTGCTGTTATTAAAACTGCGGATAACAGCAGCTCGGTGTATAAAGGCACATTGGTTACCAGCGGCAGTGCTACGGTAAAAATTACTGAAGTAGGCTTACAAACCATGTTTGGTAAAATAGGACTTTCTCTTAAAGAAATCACTGTTGTAAAAACACCCCTGCAGCAACAGGTACGTGCATTTGTGCGCAATATGGTATGGATAGGCGTGATTGCATTTTTAATTGTGGTGGGCTTTAATTATTACCAATCCGGCAATCTGGTACAATCATTTTTACAGGGGCTAACATTAGCCATGAGTATTTTACCCGAAGAAATCCCTGTAGCCTTCAGCACTTTTCAGGCATTGGGTGCATTTCGTTTATTACGCAATAATATTATTGTAAAACAACCTCAATATGTGGAAACATTAGGTTCCGCAACAGTGATCTGTACCGATAAAACGGGCACGCTTACACAAAATAAAATGAGCATCGCCTTTGTATACGATGCGGCTACAAAAACATCATTGCCCGTTACAAAGGATACGGTAATTCCGCCTGCATTATTAGAATATGCCATGTGGAGCAGTGAAACCAATCCTTTTGACCCTATGGAAAAAGCCATTCATGAATTGTATGGTAGCAGCGGAGTAACAGACCAGCGCCCGCTCTATCAACAAATACATGAATATCCTATTGGTGGTAAACCGCCAATGATGACGCATATCTTCCGGAATAATAATGGGGATACCGTAATTGCAGCTAAAGGTTCGCCTGAAGCCATTTTTAGGCAGAGCAATTCATCTGCAGAGGATATACTGACTTATGAAAATCAAGCCGTGGCTTATGCCAAAGAAGGCTACCGGGTATTGGGTGTAGGCAAATCAAGCCCGACAGCAAAATACTGGCCGGCAACACAACAGGAATTTGTATTCGATTTTTTAGGGCTGATCGTTTTTCAGGATCCGCCAAAAGAAAATATTGCAGCTACTATAAAAACATTTAATGATGCAGGTATTTCAGTAAAGATGATTACCGGCGATTATGCCGAAACTGCATTGGCCATTGCACATCAGGTTGGCCTTTCGCACAATAACGAAGTATTAACCGGCGACGAAGTATTAAAGCTTTCGAAAGAAGCATTACAAAAAAGAGTGCATGATGTAAATATTTATGCCCGGATGTTTCCCGAAGCCAAATTAAAAGTGATAGAGGCATTAAAAGATGAGGGCGAAGTGGTGGCAATGACTGGCGACGGTGTGAATGACGGTCCGGCTTTAAAAGCCTCACATATTGGTATTGCTATGGGATTAAGAGGCAGCGAAGTGGCAAAGTCTGCCGCTTCATTAATATTAACAGATGATGACCTTGCTCATATGACAGATGCCGTGGCATTGGGCAGAAAGATCTACGATAATCTGAAAAAAGCCATTCAGTATATTGTATCTATTCATATCCCCATTATATTGATTGTAACATTGCCTTTATTGTTGTGGAAGTTTACCGATATTTTTTCTCCGGTGCATGTGATCTTTTTAGAACTTATTATGGGACCTACCTGTTCTATTATTTACGAAAATGAACCGATGGAACCCGGTACCATGTTACGGCCACCCAGAAAAATGGGCAGTAATTTCTTGTCCTTAAAACAACTCACTTTAAGCATTATGCAGGGCCTGATGATAACAGCTGGCTGTCTGGGACTTGGCTATTATTATATACAACAAGGGCAGGATATTATTAATGTACGTACTATTATTTTTATAACATTATTGTTCAGCAATATCTTTTTAACACTGGAGAACAGGTCTTTCCGGTATTCTGTTTTTAAAACTATGGGGTATAAAAACAGATTGGTGCCGGTAATCATTTTTACCACACTGTTATTCATCGCTGCATTATTGTATGTACCCTTTGTACAAAATTTATTTATGCTGCATTCCATTTCAATAACTGATATCGGCTATTG
>JBAXET010000310.1:0-2406 GCA_037140275.1 Ferruginibacter sp.
TATTGCAGTGGCATTACCTGATGTAATATCATATTGATGAATACTATTGTCGAAAACTGTAGAAACATACAATAGTTTACTGTTAGGGGAGAACTCCAAACCGTATATATGTCCAATACCGGGATTGAAATCAGGCAGATCAATGGCATTGGAAACTATGCCTGTATTATTATCAAAATCAAATAACTGCACCAGGGTTACCGGCCATAAAATGGGCAGACTTAATTTTCGTCCGTCGGGCGATACTTTCATTTGACCTGTACCCACATATTTATCGGGGTCGTAAGTATGCACCCTTCCAGTATTTGAAATTACCGGTGTTACATTAATGCCGCTGCAATCAATTTTATATGCCAAAAAACTATTGTTGTTAAGTCCTTTTGTAATTACCCAGTAATCGATACCATTGGCAGCTTTTACTGCAGTCAGTCTTTCCGTACAGGGTTTGTACAAAGAGATATTTTTTTGTGTAGTGATATTGCCCAAATTATTATTCAACCGCATGTCAACCACAGAATAATTATAGCCGTTAACAAAAGAATTTTCTGCACAGTCGGCTGTAAAAATATAATAGATATTGGAGTCGCCCGGATTAGGAACAATGATGGCTGATTGTGTGGAAGAACTGTTGCCCAGTAATCCGCTGCCATTAGGCATTACTGTATGTGTGCGGTCGTATACTTTTATACCATCGGTATAAAATAATAATTGTCCTTTTTTGTTACAGATAGTGGCGCAACCTTCAAAGGTGGTCATGGCGCCATTAGTTAGAGTTCGGGGAGGGGTAACATTAAAATCGAGGCCGGCATTTATTCCAAAATACCAGATATTTCCCTGCTGCGCATTGGCTATATAGGAATATCCTGTTAGCCAAGCCAGTAAAAAGAACAGTATCTTTTTTTTAGCGGCCATTACTGAAATTACTGATTATTAAATAATACTGCTATGCTGTTTACTGCAACTTTGAAATTGTGCTGACAAATTTTCTGGCTCTTGCTTTAAATGCTGCCGTTTGATGCGGCAATTGTTCTTCAATGATCAGTTGTATTTCCGCAATAATATCGGGGTATTGTTGGGCAAGGTTGCCCAGTACACTTAATGAAAAAGCCTTTACTGCTACGGCTTCTGTTGGCGACTGTAAATAAGTAAAACAGAGATCCATTATTTGACCCTGGTATTTTTTAGGGATATTGATATCCTGCAATAGGCGAATGCTGTTTCGTTTTACGGCATTGTGCAAACCCGGTTTGCGTAAATTTTTTATTAAACTGCTCCAGTGCGGTTTGATGAATTCAGGATGCGCTATTACACAGTAACTCACCGGCCAGGCCGCTCTTTGTACTACACGATATTCGTCATGCATAAAAAGAAGGAATAGCTCATTAAATTTTTGCTGCGATGCACTAACCCATGTTACAATTTTAGTGCATTGGGCTTTGGAATGTTCTTTCAGTATTTCTTCTCTAAGGTTGAAGCTTGACATGGTTACACGAATTAAAAATAAGTGGTGATCAGTCTAATCAGTTCAATCAGTGTTCTATCTAAAATGTAACGGCATTTAATTTAAATCTCCCATTAGCATATTCTAACGATGGCATGGGAAACTTTACAATATTCAAAATATTAAGTGCCACTTTAATGCCTTTGTGTTTGGTTTTTATTTTGGTTAAATCAATATCAGGTGCCAGATACCATTGGCGGTATCGTTTGATATCGGTACGGTTAAAAATGATATTGCCATTTGCATCTTTGCCAATATTTTCACGGGCACCAAACATACCTTCGGCGCCCGTGCCTACAGACAATTGAAGCCATGCAGGACATTTACTTTGCGGAAAGAAGGATTTTATATTGGCACTCAGCCAATAGGTCTGCCCATTATAATCTTTTAAAAAACGTTCAGCTGCAGATTTGCCGAATATTTTATCGCTTCGCTGATTTAATGATGGATCACTATATGATTTATGATGAAAAGAAAATTTGAATTGAATACGTTGTTCATCCCAGGCCAGCTCCTGTGCTACCAGCATGCCACTACCAAAAATATTGGCACTACAATCGCCCCAACTCCAGCCCCATTCAGAAGAGAAGCCGTCTAAAGTTTCAATTACTGTTTGATAAAATGCACCACTCATGCCGCCCAGCCAGATTCTTTTTTTACGATCAATTCCCGTCCACCGCCATAATTCCATACTGGCTTTACTCTCGGCATACGCACTATAAGCATGGCCAATTTTATCAATGCCCTTCCATTCACCAATATCATTGAATGTGTGAAAATTAGTTTGCGGATAATCTTTGTACCAAGCTGCGTAAAGAGCAACCATAGCAGCACTGTAACCAATGATATTTGTGGCGGCAACAATCTGTACTCTTTTTATTTGTTTTGAATATGAAGTATAATAT
>JBAXET010000311.1:0-2398 GCA_037140275.1 Ferruginibacter sp.
TTTTACAGGAGAATATTATTTTAATTATGCTGCTGAAGGGGGATTAAAAATGAGGGTATTTGCAGGTAAATTCTTCTACATAGGTGATAAAACTTTTGTAAAAGAATTTGAAACAGATATTTATCACCTCAACATGAGTGGTCCCAAAGGTTACGAAGATTACAATTACAGTAATTATTTTGTTGGCAGAAATGAATATGACAAATATTCCTCTCAGCAAATCATGATAAGAGATGGTGGATTTAAAGTAAGAACAGATTTGTTAAGTAATAAAGTAGGTAAAACTGACGACTGGCTGGTAGCAATCAATCTTACATCATCAATACCAACGTCAATTAATCCCTTAAGTGTGCTTCCTGTTAAGCTGCCCGTAAAAATTTTCTTTGATATGGGTACTTATGCTGAAGCATGGAAAAAAAATGCTGCAACCGGGCGCATCATATATGATGCCGGCATTCAGCTTTCCTTATTCCATGATGTATTGAATGTATACGTTCCTTTATTGTACAGTAAAGTATATTCCGATTATTTTAAATCTACAATACCCGAAAAAAGATTTGTTAAGAATATAGCATTCAGTATTGACCTGCAAAATTTGTCGGCAAAAAAATTATTCCCTCAACTTCCGCTGTAATGGAAAGCATCAGATACATTTTATACCGGGATATTGATAAAATAAAATGGGATACCTGTATAGATTTTTCGACCAACGGGCTTATATACGGCTATTCGTTTTATCTGGATACCATGGCAAAGCACTGGGATGCTTTAGTGCTAAATGATTATGAAGCAGTAATGCCATTAACATGGAATAAAAAATACGGCATCAGTTATTTATATCAACCTCCGTTTAGTGCCAGCCTGGGAATCTTTGGTAATAACATTTCAGCAAACACAATAAATGCCTTTTTAAAAGCCGTACCTGAAAAATTCCGGTATTGGGACATCTATCTGAATCACGGGAATTATTTTCAACTTGCCGATTTTAATTTGTACCAGCGCATGAATTTCATTCTGTCATTAAACAGCAGCTATGAAAACATCTTTGCAGGTTACCGGAAAAATATTCAGCGGAATATAAAAAAATGTGAACAGCTGCATTGTACTGTTAAAAAAGATATACTTATTGATGACATTATTGCATTGTCGAATGAACAGTCAAAAACGTTTTCAAAACTGGGTACTGATGAATATGACAGGGTAAAAAAAATATATACCCTGTTGCACCAAACAAAAAAAGCCATTACCTACGGCATATACCACAAGGATATTCTTTTAGCTTCTGCTGCCTTTTTCTTTTCGCATGGCAGGGCTTATTATATTTTGGTAGGCAATCACCCTGATGGAAAAACAATCGGAGCGTCGCATGCTTTAATAGATGCTTTTATTAAAGACCATGCCGGCAAAAATATTATTCTTGATTTTGAGGGAAGTGACATTTCCAGCCTGGCTTTTTTTTACAGTAGTTTTGGCGCCGCAGAAGAAAAATACACCGGCATCAGATTAAACCGTTTACCCGCTTTAATTAAATGGCTGAAGCAATAATTTGCTCTGCCAGTAAAAGGTCTGCAGGCATCGTAATTTTGATATTCGTATCTTCTCCTGGTATCAGATGCACTTTTAATCCAAATGCTTCCACTACAGTAGCTTCATCTGTAAATTTATCTTTGTAATCGATATTAAAGGCGGGCAATAAAATTTTACTGTGGAAAGTTTGTGGTGTTTGAACAATTTTTATAAGCGACCGTTCGAGTGCCACATTATCATCGTCTGTAATCATTCGTATACTATCTTTAGCATCAGTAACAGGAATAGCTGAGCTAAACTCTGTTGCAGTGTTGTAACAACGTTGTATCAAATCTGTGGTTAATAAACAACGTACCGCATCATGCACAAAAACAATGCTTTCTTCTGTTATAAGTTTTAATCCGTTTTGTACAGAATGAAATCTCGTTCTTCCGCCAACAGTAATTTGTATGCGGTTATAATCAAAAAAAGCATCAATGATCTCCTGCCCAGCTGCTACATGTTCCTCAGGTAATACAAGTATTACCTCCATATCATTATAGCTCTGTAAAAAAGTGTTGAGAGTATAAAATAAAACGGGTTTGCCGTTCAATAATAAAAATTGTTTTGGCACTGCATTTTTCATTCTTGTGCCACTGCCTCCGGCAACAATAACTGCAATTTTCTTCATCTGGTATTTTAATAAATGGAACTTTGATATTCGGCAAAGATAGGAAGTACAAATTTGTTACCTGCAATTTCAGCACAGACTAAATGATCAAGCTAAATCAATAAGAAATGAAATTGAATAATATTAATCGTGATATATTTTTACATAGTTTTCGCCATCACTATTTCTCATTCCCCTGTACATACCGGCGCTGTTGATAAC
>JBAXET010000312.1:0-2398 GCA_037140275.1 Ferruginibacter sp.
GTATTATTCTGTTGCTGTCTTCCTCTATTTCAGGTATTATTGGTGTTATAATGGCGTATAAAGGTTTTGGCGTATGGAGTCTGGTAATGCAGTCATTATTGTCTTCTTTAATCATGCTCATTCTTGATACCTGGTATATTGGTTGGCTACCCGGCCGTGAGTTTTCTCTTCTTTCAATTAAACCATTATGGCATTACGGCAGCCGAATGTTTGCTTCAGGTTTATTAGATCGGGTGTACAGCCGCATTGATTCTATGATTATTGGAAAACTGTATTCCACGGCTACCCTGGGCTTTTATTACAGGGCACAGAGTGTGGAGGGCTTTGTACGTACTTTTTCTGCCGGGGGTATTATGGGGGCGCTTTTTCCTTATATTGCCAAACACCAGGACGATAAAATATTTCTTAAAACAATTTATGAGAAATACCTGCACATCATCAGCTTTGTTGCTGCAGGATTGAGTGCATTGTTGTTTATTACTGCCCGCGATGTATTTACCATTTTGTTTACCAGCCGATGGTTATATGCAGCAGACCTGTTCAGGCTGATGATGCTGGCAGGTATTATATGGCCGGCAAGCAGTCTGATGGTAAGTATGATATCGGGGGTGGGTAATTCTAAAAACTATTTAAGACTGGAAGTGTATAAAAAACTGGTACTGCTGCCGGCCTATATTTTTGGTTTTATGTGGGGCTTAAATGGTTTTATCATCAGTTTTGTAATAGCTTCTTTTGTTTGCCTGCTGCTGAATATGAATTTTGTAAAAAAAGAAATTAATACCGGCATGCTGCAGCAAATAAAAATTATGATGTTGTATATTGCAATAGGCATACTGGGCGCAACGGCATCATGGGCGGTGGTGTATTTTTCAAATATCTCCTCCCCATTTTTAAGAACAGCCTTGTATTCGATTTGTTTTGCTGTAGTTTATTTAGGGGGGGCATTTAAATTAAAACTTAACGGAGTAGAGATTATTGACAGGGTATGGCAAACAGTTAAAAAACTGCCGCTGTTTACCAGCAAATAAAACTAAAACAATAAATTAAATACTGTATAATGCCCGATATCAGCATATTGATGATCACGTATAATCATGAATCTTTTATTGCACAGGCAATTGAAGGCGTACTGCTGCAGCAAACCACCTATAGTTTTGAGTTGATAATCGGTGAAGATTGCGGAACCGATAATACCAGAAAAATTTGCGATCAGTATGCTCAAAAATATCCAGATACAATAAAACTGCTGCCTTCGGATGGTAATTATGGCATGGCAAAAAACTTTATTCGTATACTGGAAGCCAGCACCGGAAAATATATTGCCATGTGCGAAGGGGATGATTACTGGATCGATAAAAACAAATTGCAAACGCAGGTTGACTTTTTAGAAAAAAATCCAACCTATTCGCTTTGCTTTCACGATATCTATCATTTAAACGGCAAGCATAAAACTGTATCAGGTAAATGGAATGCACCCGACACTTCAGATATCAACTATGTACTTTCTCATCGCGGATACATGACTACTTTGTCTGTAGTATTCCGTAATCATATTTCTGTAGCGGAGTTTTTAAAAAAATCGGTTGCTTCCCCTTATTTAGATTTTTTCCTTTACGTGGCAGTAGCACAATACGGCTTGTTTAAGTTTTTCCCGGCACGCATGGGTGTATACCGGGTGCACCAGGGCGGAGTATGGTCAAGTCTGAGTATGATTAAGGCAACCGAAAATGCAGTAAAGGGCTACCGCATATTATATCCCTTACTTTCTCCGGAACAACAACATTATTTCACCATAAAATGTCTGGCTAATGTAGAAGACTTTTATTTGCAGGCAGGTATTCCCGAAGAAGCATCGTCGATAGAACAGCTGGTGGTTAAAGAAATGGGGGTGGCACCTTATGTATTGGATTATATTAAGCAACAGGTAAGGGAACAGTCAGAAATTGCCTTCCTTGTAAAAAAAGTACCTATTAAAAAATTATTTTATGCCATCTGGTATAAAATTAAAAAGCGGTTCTGATCAGTAACAACTTATTTTATAAAGCAGCAGCTGAAAATTATACGTGGCAAAAAAAACAATTCTTCATTTTATTTATAATTTGGGCCGTGGTGGTGCCGAAACCATGCTGGTAAGGGTATTGAAAGAACTGCCCCAGTACCGCAATATTGTGGTAACCCTGCATTCCAAAAATAATTTTGACACTGAGCTGGTTTGTGATGAACTGATTTGTTTGAATAAACCTTCCCTATTATCGCTGCTGTCTTCTTCGGCAGCTTTAAAAAAACTCATCCGTAAATATGAGGTAGACATAGTTCATTCGCATTTGCCCCAATGTAATTTTATAGCAAGACTTGCCGTGCCCAAAAACATACCACTGGTCACCACTATTCATACTTC
>JBAXET010000313.1:0-2396 GCA_037140275.1 Ferruginibacter sp.
TCATCTTTTGATTTTTGGATTGACATACGAAGGCTATCTGCATTTATGCTCATTTGGGGTGAAGCCATGCTGCAAATACAAAGTAAAAAAGTAAGGGTGATGATTGTTCGCATTCTATATTCAGCAGTTTGATGTACAATTACAAATTAAGAATAAGGCTTTAGAGGGATATCCCCTTTTTCCATGATTTTAGAGCTTTTATAAATATCCTGTTTTTACAGGAATTAATTGTATTTAATATTTCTCAAGTTTGTTACCTGCATATAAGTTGAAACTCCAATATACTAATGAATACACCTTTTATCAATCGTAAAATTATTTCACAATGAAAAAAAGTTTATTCTTCGTTTTAACCCTGCTGTGCACCATGCAGCTGTTTGCACAAGTAAGGTATGTAACCGCAACCGGTGCTGGCGACTTAAGCGGCTCCAGCTGGGCTAACGCCAGCAAAGATGTACAGGACATGATAAATGCCAGTGCATCAGGCAATGAAATATGGATTGCCGCAGGGGTATATAAACCTAACAGAATTGAACATGATTTTGGAACCATTGTTGCACCGGCAAGGTATGTGGCATTTAAATTAAAAGATGGTGTAAAATTATACGGCGGTTTTGCCGGAAATGAAACACTGTTATCGCAACGGAACTGGACCAACAACAAAACTATCTTCAGTGGCGACATTGATAACAATGATGTACTATCGGGAGGTTTAAGCACTGTCGTAATTGGCAATAATGCCATTCATGTTATTATAGGAGCAGGTGTTGGAAGCAGCACCGTAGTAGATGGATTGTATATAACCGGAGGCTATACTGCCAATGGATTTAACCTTACCATCAATGGCTTTCTGATGGACTCCCAGTTTGGTAGCGGTATTACTAACAGAGGCTCTTCTCCTGTTATAACCAACTGTTCGTTTATTGGCAATGAGGGAGAAGGTGGTGGCGGAGGAATCAGCAATTATAGCTCTTCGCCTGCCATCAGCAATTGTACTTTTTCAAACAATTTTGTTTATTTATCCGGTACAGGTATACTAAATACCATTACTTCTAATCCTTCCATCACCAATTGCACATTTAATAATAATCTTGCCGGCACGTATGGTGGTGGAATTTATAACGGCGGGTCCGCTCCCTCTATTACCAATTGCACATTTACCAGTAACACTTCCAATAGTGCCGGAGGAGCTATATTCAGCACTTCTTTACAAAGCACTCCTGTAATAACCAATTGTAGTTTTACAGGTAACAGTTCTTACTCAGGTGGCGCCATTAATCTGTTTGGGTCCGCTTCAAACACCATTAAAAATTGCAGCTTTATAAATAACAGCTCAGATAACGATGGTGGTGCAGTTTATGGTAGCGCTACTGCCGGCACTATAAATATTATGAACTGTCTTTTTTATAATAATCATGCTAATATTGCCACTGGCTTTGGAGGTGGTATTTATTCCATCAATACCAGTAATAATAACAGCGTTATTGGCTGTACATTTTACGGCAATACAGCCTTTGATGGCACTGCAATTAATTCAACCAACGGAAATTTAAAAGTATACAACTCTGTGGTATGGGGCACCAGCACAGGTGGCAGCTACGATTTTAAAAATAGTGTGGCAGAAGGCTTTGCAGGTGGCACTAATGGTAATTTAAACGGCACTGTAATTACAGCAGCCCAGTTATTTACCAATGCCGCAGGAGGAAATCTTACACCTAACCCGGTAAGTCCTGCAATAGACGCAGGAAGCAATGCGCTGTATACTGCTGCCGGTGGCAACCTGGCAACAGATAAAGATGTGGCCAATCATGCACGACTGGTGAATAGCACCATTGATATAGGAGGTTATGAATTTGATGCCAGCATTTTACCATTAAAATTTGGTGTGGTGGCTGCTGCACAGGATAATGATGATGCGGTTTTGAGTTGGCAAACTTTTAATGCCTACAATACCGCGTACTTTGAAATTGAATTCAGTACAGATGGAATACATTTTGATAAAATTGCTACCATGCCATCTGTAAACACTACAAGCAATACCTATACCTACAAGCATTTTTTACCTGCAGGTACACAATTGTATTACCGTATTAAACAGGTTGATCTGAATGGTGCATTCAGTTACTCCCCTGTAGCAAAACTGCTGATGAATAAAAAAACTGTATTGATGGTATACCCCAACCCTGCTGCTGAAATTCTATTTGTAAAAAATTCAACGGTCGGTACTGCTAAATGGATTCAGATAGTTAGCAATGATGGCAAAATACTGAAACAGCAAAAAGCTCTAGCAAACATGCAGCTCAATATTAAAAACCTTATACCCGGCATGTATACACTCAGAATAATTAACAGTGATAAAACTTGCAGGACAATATCATTTTTTAAACAATAAATAC
>JBAXET010000314.1:0-2372 GCA_037140275.1 Ferruginibacter sp.
GCAATAGTAAAATACTGGTAAAAAGAGATGGTGATACGATGTACGGTTTCGGCGTACAATAATTTTTTGAGTTCCGCCTGGGAAACCCGGTTGTGTAAAACTGCCATAAATTTAAATTTGATCACGCAACAGCGTGAAATCTTAATAAGATTGGATGCTTGCAGGGCAAACCAAATTAACGCAGTAAAGATAAATCAAAATCTATAACCCGATGGAAATGCTGTTGCCATTCCTTTTTACACTTCCGCCAATGACACCCCCAAAGCCAAGCCGGATGCCTGTAGTGGATGTTTTTCCATTGGCAAAAGCTGACACAAAATCTACCCTTAATATTTTAAAGATATTTTCAAGTCCTACAAATACCTCTGCATAATTACTGTTTTTATTTACATAGAAGGCATTGCTTCCCGCCACCAAATTCCAATTCATTTGTTTAAGAAATGGAATTTTATTAGTGAGTAATCCATTAAAATGATGTTCAGCATGTCCGAACACGTAAAATTTTTCGTCAGTACTGTTGGCATAATAACTGGCCAGCTGATAACTATTTACATATTCGCTGGCTGCAGAAGAACGGTTTCCATTGAAGTGCTGAAAATCCTGGATATATACTTTTTTATTATTCAAAAAACCACCCATGCCAAATTTATATTTAAACTCGCCTGCCAGCTTCAGATTTTTGGTATCATCAACAGAAAATTTCCAGTGGTCAAAATTTTCATCGCTGCCAAATATATTTTGAATGGCCTTTGTATAATTAAAACTAAAGGTTGGGTATTTTGATCCCGCCGATACTTTACGGTTGGGAAACTGAATATATTTCTGTCCCGGCTTTATACTGATATCAATACTTACTATAAAAGCCTGATGAGCCGGAAACTGCTGTGTTAATTTTTCATAGGGATAGTTGGGTGTGATATTCACAGAGTCTTTTTTAAACACGGTGAATTTGGTGGTGTTGTCAACCGGCAGCCTGTCTTCATACAAAGTATTAATGGCAAAACGGAATCCGCTTTCATAGCGCTTACTAAAACCAAGGTTGGCAAAATAATTTTCGTAAATCTTCATAAAATTATCACCCCAGAATAAAGTAGTGATACTGTTGTTGAGTGGTGTAACCGTACTTTCTTTATTGAACTGACTGATGCGTTTTCCCCCTGAAAAATTCCAGCTTTCTCTTTTTATTTTTTTATCAGCCTCCCAGTCGCGGGTATTAAAATGCAGGTCGGCCCAGGCATTCAAATGTTTGTTACTAAAGCCGTACCTGATATAAGGTTCAATTAAAAAATTAGACTTTAGTTTTTTAAAATATTTTCGGTAATACAAATTCGTATTCAGCACCAAACCCTCCACGGTATTATACTCCAGATTCTTTAATAAAGGCTGAATGCCCCAGCTTGAATTATTGGTTTTAGTAAAATGCCTGCGGTTAATGCCACTCCAGAAAATATCCAAAGGATTTAATTTGCCCTGTTTTTTATTCAGCGAATCCACGGAGCGCTTACTCATCACTGCATCTTTTTGTACTTGATAAATACTGTCTTTTACCTGATAATCTTTTTTCTCTTCTGGTTCTAATGGCACCGGCCTGGTAGTATCCCAGTAAGCAGCAGTTTTTTTGTTGACGGCAGTGTCATATTTGATGATGATATTATCGAAATATTTTTTCCCGAAAGCAGGATTGATATTATACGCTGAATATACATTCACAAAATTTCCAATGGCATCAATACCCAGTTGCTTGAAATTAAAATGAATCAGTTGATTTTTTACCTGCCATATAGCATTACTTACCGGTACATGAATTTGTGTGATCTGCAGGGTGTCAATAATTTCCAGCTGTGCTGTTTTGGTAAGGGTTAAATCAAAACTATGAATGCGCCAGTCATCTTCTGTAATAAATATTATTCCCGAAAATAATGGCTCATAGCTGCGTCTGGGTATTACCCTAATGCTGTTCACTTCCTTACCGTCTTCAAAAAAGCTCCCTAGAAATTTATATTTGTAAAAATTTAAAGCACCGTCTGCAATGGGTGAAACAAAACCCCGCGGATTAAATTTTTCGGTAAATATTTTTACATTGTTATTATACAGACTGATGAAAGTGGGAAAAGTAAAACCAAAACCCCCGCTGCCACTTACCCTGCTGCTCAGTACTTCCATTTTAAATTTATCAGGATGTTGCGTATGCACTTTAGCTACAGACTCTGATAAATAAATGATTCCCTTGCCTTCACTGTCCAATCCCATATCCTGTTTGCCATCTTCCGGAATTTTTTGCCCAAAAATTTTATCAGGCATACTCCTTAACTTAATAATATCTTTTGTGTATAAACCGCATTCAAAAGCTTTTACCTGATTGTTATAGAAAT
>JBAXET010000315.1:0-2371 GCA_037140275.1 Ferruginibacter sp.
GGCGTAAAGGGTGCAGCTATTGCCACCACAACAGGGCGGGGGATTGCCGTGCTGGTGCAGTTATATTATTTATGGAGAGGTAGCGGACTGGTTAAAATTGCCCGGGAGCATCTTGCAATAAAGTGGGGGCTAATCAAACAAATTATCGGGCTTTCGGCAGGCGGCGTAGGCCAATATGTGATTGGCTCCTGCAGTTGGATATTTTTAATGCGCATCATTGCCGATTTTGGAGATGATGCGGTTACAGGATATCAAACCGCAGTAAGAGTAATCATCTTTACCATATTACCTGCATGGGGTTTTGCCAACGCCGCAGCCACACTGGTTGGTCAAAATTTGGGGGCAGGGCATCCCGAAAGGGCCGAAAAATCGGTTTGGCGCACGGCTTTTTTAACCATGCTGTTCTTTATATGTATAGCTGTACTCTTTTTCTTTTTCGCTGAACCCATCCTGTCTGTGTTTATTCAGGAGCCTAAAAGTCTGGCCATTGGAACAGAATGCTTACATATAATCGCTTTAGGATATTTGTTCTTTTCTTATGGGATGGTCATCAGCCAGTCGTTTAATGGGGCGGGTGATACCAAAACGCCTACCATACTTAATTTGATCTGTTTTTGGGTATTACAGATTCCGCTGGCCTGGGCAATGGCGAAAGTACTGCATATGGGCCCCCGGGGGGTATATATTGCTATTGGGATTTCGGAAGCCCTGCTGGCCGTAATCTGTATTATTCTATTTAAAAAAGGACGATGGAAACTGGTGAAATTATAGATTTTGTATATTGAATATCAACGGATAAAATTTATCTGCAATTTTTGCCTTTACATAAATTTAACATTATATTTGCTAGTAGAAGACCTGCAAATTATTTATCAAAACAAAAATTATGAAACTAAAACTAACGCTGATTATCGCATTATCTGTTTTTTCAACTGTATTATTTGCACAACATGCAAAAAAAGGCCAGTTAATTGGATTGGGTGTAACTCTTTCTGATTTTAAAGCTCCATCTACGTTTAAAAATACTTCTTCTGGATCAGGCTACAGTGCATTAAGAGATATGAGCAAAGGCGTTTCTATTGCATATTACAGAGGACTGTGCTCTAAAGTAGATCTTTCTGTAAAAGCTAATCTGATTTTTCGCGATTACAGTTTAATTTATCAGGGTATTAGCGGAAAATCTGAAATTGGTATCGAACTTGAACCAAATATTCATATACGTCTTGTTCCTGATGAAGCAAAAATAGCTCCATTTGTAAGCACAGGTGTTGGTGTTGGTATGTATAATGATAAATATGGTGCATTTGTACCTGCCGGTGGTGGTATCCAGTTCAACATGCAGGGTCAAACTTATTTCTTTGCGCAAGCTCAGTATAAATTTACTTTAACCAAAAAAGTATTGGGTGATAACATGTTCTACTCATTCGGTTTTGCTCAAAAATTTTAAACTAAACACAAATGAAACACAAACTAAAACTACTTGTTGCTTCAGCAATTCTTTGCAGCAGTGCTTTTGCTCAAAAAACAATGCTTCCTGCTAAAAAAGCTCAATTGATAGGGTTGCACTTTAATTTGGCAGATTATAAAGCACCAACGGGTATAAAAGATCCAATTTCCGGAAAAGTATACAGTGCAGTTAGAGATATGAGTAAAGGAGTATCAATATCTTACTGGAAAGGGTTGACCAATAAAATCGATCTTTCTGTTAAAGCTAACCTGATGTTGAGGGATTATGCTTTAATCTACAGAGGTCTTAGCGGTAAACCTGAAATAGGTATCGAGTTGGAACCTACTATTAATATACGTCCGGTTAATGACGCAGCTAAAATTGCGCCGTTCTTAACTACCGGTATTGGTCTAGGAAAATATAACGATAAGTTTGGTGCTTATGTACCAGCCGGTGTTGGATTGCAGTATAATATGAACAGTATTACTTACTTCTTTGCACAGGCACAGTATAAATTCACCTTAACAGATAAAATTTTAGGTGATAATTTATTTTATTCATTCGGTCTTGCTCAGCAGATTGGTAAAGTAAAAACAGTTGTTGTGGTACCTCCACCACCTCCACCAGTTGTTGAAGCTCCAAAAGACAGAGATGGTGATGGTGTTATTGATGCAGATGATAAATGCCCTGACGTAAAAGGATTGGCTTCTTTACAGGGTTGTCCTGATAAAGATGGCGACGGTATCACTGATGGTGATGATAAATGTCCTGATGTAAAAGGATTGGCAAAATACAATGGTTGCCCAATTCCAGATACTGATAAAGATGGTGTAAACGACGAACAGGATAAATGTATCACTGTTCCAGGTGTTGCACGTTATCAGGGTTGCCCAATTCCAGATACTGATGGTGATGGTGTAAATG
>JBAXET010000316.1:0-2349 GCA_037140275.1 Ferruginibacter sp.
TTGCCAATCAATACACCATTATGATAAATTTTCATGGTGTAATTGCCTTTTTGATAGCTGTCGGCCGTAAGTGAAAAATTAAGTTGTTTGGCTTCGCCCTGCGAAGCATCGCAGCGCAGTTTACAGGAATATATTTTTTTGCCGTCACGGGTTTCAAATGTACCTGACTCCCATGCTGATTTTTGCAACACTTGTCCGTCTGGTTGCAGTACCACCACCACCAGATCGCAGCGGCCACTGATAGTACCTGTATTTTTTAAAGTAAAAGTGCCTACCAGTTTTTCTGTTGCTTTTGCATCAGTGGTTTCCTGTGATTCGTTATTAGCCAATGCCGAAAGGGATAAGTTAGATGCACTGAATGCGGCAAAACCATTAGCCCTTGGCCCGCCTGCTGCGTTCTTATTATCGTTAACCACCTGTCGCACATTCATTTCATTGACCTGGGAAGGATTGGTCAACTGGTCTAAAATGGCATGGAGGCGTTTATTCTCAGTTTCCACATCAGTATTTCTGTAGCGCAGTAATTCTACTTTTTGCTGTAATTCAGTAATTTTTTTTCGGGCCAGGTTAAGGTCATCTGCATTAGGCGTTTTTACCTGCAGTAAAGTGGCTATTTGATCTCTTAACTGATAAAATTCCTTAAGGTTAACATCCAGATTGCCTTTTAAGGAATCTGCAATATACCATGCAGTATCAGCCTTATTATCCAGGCTGTTCATGGTAGTTTTATAAATTTTCAAAAGAGAATCTCTGGTACTGTCGGGAACCGCAGGTGTTACCACCCTTGCAATGGCAGATTTGGATTTATCTTCTTGAATCTGATGGTAATACTGATATCCCCAGGTACATAATAATATAATGGACAGTAAAAATAAAACCGATGACAGTAATAATAATGATAATGATTTAGTATCTCTCATGAACCTCCAAGTATATTATTGATGATAAACAAATCCGTACTGATTGTAATTACGTTCTAAAATTATTGCAACTTATTTATCAATATGCTGATCAACATATGCCGAAATCCAGCCTACCTGACCATTTTTTACCAGAAAGAATTGTTTCTTTTCATATACACCTTCAAACTGGCGCATAATCTTTAATAATAAACCAGTACCGGCCATTAAAGCTTTTTGATCAAATACCTGATTTACCCTTTTCACTTCTTTAGAAATAGCCATTTTATCCAGCGTATTATCAGTAATAGTTTTGGCAATAGAAGTTTCTGATAAAGAAGCATAATTTTTATAGATGCGTTCGCTGAATTTCAGTACATCATCATAAGTGGTGGGCACAACAGAATTACCAATTAGTTCAGGGTATAATAAAGTAGCCACAGACCAGGCAATACCACCGCTGAAAGCGATATAATCGCTCATTGGATAAGCGCCACTTTCATTAACCATATAAATGATCTCCGAATTTTCGGCACCGGTTAAAACACGGGTGAGTTGTTTATTGAAATTATCAATAGTTCTATCATCATCACATCTTTTATCAGTAGCGTTGGCAGTACTTTTGGTACCCCAGCTCAATTGAAATAATTTCAGCATTTTGGTATCTCCGTTAGGGAAAAATCCTCCCTTAGTATTACCACTTCCTATATCAATTAAAAATGTGGTGTATCGTCTAGATTCCGGCACAATTCCTAAATGAGATAACCTTGCTTCCTGCAATACATCAACCACATCTACCTCTCTTTTTGGTTCGCTTATCCTTAATTTAAAAGAATCGATAAGTGTATTGATCCATGCGCTCTTACTGTCTTTATCAGCCTGTACTTTAACCCCGCTGCTGATTACGGTAAAAATACTTTCGGAAGAGATATGGTATTCCTTTGAAGCAGTATTATACAGATTGGTCAATCCATCCAGCGTTGCACCAAATGTAGCTGGAGAGAAAGTAATAAAATCTGAATTAATAGAAGTATCCTTCAATATGTTGAAGGCGCCGTTCTTTTGAGCATTTTTTCCAATTTCAAGTACACTCATTTTAACTCCTTTGGAACCAACCTCAATTCCGGCATATACAGAAGAATTCTCGTATTTTAATTTAAAACTGCTTTGAGCATTTACAAAAACAGTACTGCATAACAGCAAAAGCACAGTACCAGCCAACCGTTTGGAATAATTAGAGAGCATTTGGGCAAATTTTTTTTAAAAATAATATAATAAGATTACTTCCTGTTAAGGGATAGCCCATTGTGAAAAAAATGTGACTAAAACCTACTGAGGCTGAATGCTTTCCTGCCAAACTAAACAATGGCCTTTATGTGGGGGATGGTGACGAAGGTATATATTTTTTTTGTATAAAAATGGGCTTGGCTATAATAAAAGAAACATCCCG
>JBAXET010000317.1:0-2290 GCA_037140275.1 Ferruginibacter sp.
TCATTACACTGATTTATTGTAGCACTCCGTAATAAATTTTTCATATTGCGCAATAATTCCCGGCCAGTTATAAGCAGTCTTTATTTTTTCGTAATTATTGTAAGTCATTGTTTCTTCTTTTATGGCAGGACTAACTTTTTCCACAAGTTGCTTAACGTCGCTGGCAGAATTAAAATAGTAGCCGTTTTCATCCAGCACTGCTCTGTTAAAAAGATTATCATGAGCAGCTATTAATACCTGACTGGCCATTGCTTCAATTAACGAAGGATTAGTGCCTCCCACTGTATGCCCGTGAAAATAGAGCGGACAGTTATACTTTAACGTATGGGTTACTTTATTATCGTAAATAGCACCTGCAAAAACAATACGGCTATCGGAGCCAAATTTTTTCAGCATTTTTTTGCCAAACTTATTGTTGGTATTTCCCACTACTATAAATTTTTTATTTGATCCAGACTCATGGAATCCGTCCAGTATCATTTCGATATTGTTTTCGGGTTCCATTCGGGCCATCAGCATAAAATAATCTTTCGGGTATAGATTGTATTGCGCTAACAACTCTTCTTTTTCCTCAGTAAAAATTTCGGCACCATAAGCAATATATTCACAATGTATATTGTATTTATTTTTGAGATAAGAATGCATGGCAATTGAATCTGCAATAAAATACTGGCTGAATTTTACTGCCAGTCTTTCTGCATATTTTAAAAAGAACCTTACCGGCTTTGAATATTTTTTTCTTTTCCATTCCAGTCCATCCATATTAGAAATGATCACAGTGTTTTTAGGATACAGCATCCCCCATACCGAGCTGCTGGTATATCCCAGAAAAAGTAACACATCAAAATTTCGTTTACGGGCATCCATAATACAGTTAAAATCATATATAAACTGTCCGGCAGTACCCAGTAAATATTCTGCATCATAACAATGCACAATATCCACTCCGAAAAATTTATTTTGCTGGTAAGAATGTTTGTGGGAATTGTATACGATCACTTCGTGCCCGTCTTTGTATAATCCAACCGACAGTTTTTCTGCCAACTGTTCAAATCCGCCATATTCATTTGGAATTCCTCTGGTACCAATGATGCCAATTTTCATATGCTTTAATTAACGGTTAGGTAATTATTGATTTTTAGCGGTAGCACTTCCTAAAAGGCTATTTTTTATTTTTACTGCCGGGCCATAAATGGATGCAATGAATTTTTTTACTGTTCCTGCATCTTTAACTACCCAATCAGTCGTTCTTGGTTTTTCCACATGATGCTGATGAACAGTGTATGCATACGTAGCAATAGAAGTACGGTATTGGCCTTCCGGAAAATTCGTCATATCGTATCCATGTAAAGTATATGCCCTGGTTTGCTGAATGATCATCCGGTTAAATGGCACGGCCAGTTCTTTTTTATTACCACTACGCAGGTCAATCAGTTTAAGGTGGCCTCGGTAATCGGGGCGCCAGTCTTTATTCAGATAGAATAACAAATTCATATTTCTGTACCAGTTGGTACGCAGAGGGTGATAATTAAAATCAAGGTGCATATCCAAAAAACTATTTTTTTGCCCCTGATGTAAACCCCCTCCGTGATTTGCCGGATCAACAAATACTTCTTCGTTAGTGATGAAACTCAAAAAATCGGTCATCTCATCCGAAATCAGGTCGGTATAATATTCCATAAACAGCGGACCCAGTTCTTTATAATTAGCTTTTTCAAACTTATTATGTGCAAAAATATAATCCCTGCTTTTATTGGTGAGCCGGGGAATACTGTTGTACATTTCTTCCAATTTTGAAGCATCGCAAAAATTATCAATTACCAGATACGGGAAAGGTTTAGCCAGCAGATAATCTGTACGCAGCTTATCTTTATTATCATGCAAAAATTTAAAGTTGATCATGGAGGCTGTGTTGTTTTAAGAGATTATAAAATGTATCTGCTGTTTTTTGCCAATTGTATTTTTGTCTGATATTTTGGGCGATGATTTCAAGGCTTTTAACAGAAGGGCTTTCAATTAAATTTGACAGTCTTTCTTTAAACAATTTCTGATTACTGATATCGATATGATTCTGATCAAAAAAACTATAGTCGTTTAATGCAGTATTGTTAGCGCACAGCACAGGCACTTTAAGAGCGGCGGCTTCTAATGGCGGAAAGCCAAAACCTTCGGCTTTGGAGGGATATACAAATACAGCAGATGCTTTGTAAAATTCAATAAGATCATCTTCGCTTACATCATCAAAAAACAGTATAAACCTGCGTACATTACTGGGTAGGCTGTGCAATAA
>JBAXET010000318.1:0-2283 GCA_037140275.1 Ferruginibacter sp.
GCTTTATATATTGTCTTCGTTTTAAATGCTATAGTTTTTTAAATCTACCGTTCTTTCTGCAAAAGAAAATTATTCAAACGTTGATGAAAGTGGTTTTTAATTGCGCAAACGTTTGCTTTTGGTAAGCAAACGTTTGCGCAATTTTTAGGTATTTAATCTTTAATTAAGCACAATGGCATTAACTGCTTCTTTTACTAAACAACTAAGTTTAAAAAGTAGCTGTCCTGTAATGTTGTTTTTTATTAAATGTTTTCTTTACAGTCTCAATAAACTGCCCGTGCAGCAAAATAATTATCCCGCTCCGTTCACAACAAGGTTTGCATCTTTTTACATTCCTGCAGGCATCCCAACATGCATTTAAAATTTAATGATACCTGCTTTTTAAAGAACAGTTATATGATAAGCGGTTACGGATATTTTTTTATCAGGAAAATAGACTGAAAAAAGGCTATTGTATAAACGCTACCTCAAATAATTGTGCAAACGGTTGCATTAGAATTTATACACAGGGTTAGTTATATTAGCAGTACATGAAAAAAATACACCTTCTTTTAAACCTGTTCTTTTTTTTAAACATTTTTGCTCTCCATTCCCAAAATGCTAATGTCAATATAATCCCCTTGCCGGTATTCTTGCAAACTGAAGAAGGGAGTTACCGTATTACCAGTTCAACAAAAATATATTCCTCCCCGGATGGCATGCCGGCAGCTTTTTTTCTTTCCACACTACTGAAGCAATCCACAGGCTATCAGTTAGCACCAGTAAAAATGACAAATGCTGTTTCCAAAAAAGGAATTTTTCTGGAGACTGTAAAAGACTTTATTGATACAGCCGAAGGTGCATACAGTCTTGATGTAACACCTGATGCTATTATTGCCAGGGCTGCTGACAATACAGGGTTATTCTATGCTGTTCAATCTATACGCCAGTTGTTGCCTGCTTCCATTGAGAGTAAAACCATTGTAAAAAATGTACAATGGGCAGTGCCCGCTGTACAAATAAAAGATGCGCCCCGCTTTGCATGGAGAGGGTATATGAAAGATGTGAGCCGAACTTTTTACAGTGTGGATGTTATCAAAAAATACCTTGATGTTATGGCATTGTATAAAATGAATACTTTTCATCTTCATTTAACTGACGATCAGGGCTGGCGGATACAAATTAGATCTCACCCTGAGCTAACTTCTAAAAAAGCAACAACATTTGGTGAAAGCAGCAGGCAACCTTCTTACCGGAGCGGTTTTTATACACAACAACAAATTAAGGACATAGTTGCTTATGCAGCCTTGCGGCATATTACTATTGTACCGGAGGTAGATGTACCGGGTCATTGCTGGCCTGTTGTTATTACCAATCCGCAATTAGCAACGAATAAAAATCTCTACCCTGATTACGTAGTGTCCTTCATGGATTCTTATAATTACTGGGGATACCAGTATACGCCCAACCCGCTTGATCCCACAAAAGAATCAGTGTATACTTTTTTGAATGATGTATTTAGTGAGATAGCTGATTTGTTTCCGGGTAAATATATTCACTTTGGTGGCGACGAAGTGCGTCACCAGTTTTGGGAAAATGTACCGCATATACAGGCATTCATGAAAGTACATGGCATGACTAAAGTAACCGATCTGCAGAGTTATTTCGTAACCCGTGTGGCCAATATCATTACGGGTAAAGGCAAATCTCCCATAGGCTGGAACGACATAATGGAAATAGAAGATGTGAAGGCTTTGCCTGCGGGTACAGCTATCATGTCGTGGACAGGCAGCGAAGCGGTAAAAAATGCTGCGAAGTATGGATTTAAAGTAGTGGCCAATCCTACAGGACCTTTATACTTTGATATTTCACAAAATGATTTGAACGATGGTACTATGGTAGATTGGAATTATGGGGGTGGAACTGCCGAGATGGAAGGTGGTAATACCCTGAAAAATGTATATGCCTATAATCCTGAAAAGGGATTAAACAGTGAGGAGTGTAAATATCTTTTAGGAGTTCAGGCTAACATGTGGCCTGCTGTGCCCCAGGAGGTGAAAGATATCAATGTTCAAAACTTTCCGAGACTGCTGGCAGTAGCTGAAACCGGATGGACACCTTTTTCCAAAAAAGATTACAATGATTTTCTTTCCCGACTTTCATATCATTATCCCAGGTTAGATAGTCTGCGGGTAGATTATTACAAAAAAGGCGGGTATATAATAAGTACCTGGCAAACCCGGCAGGTAAGTACGGATTTTGCAACCGTTCAGTGGAATGTAACACAAAAAGTGTATACAACAG
>JBAXET010000319.1:0-2233 GCA_037140275.1 Ferruginibacter sp.
ATTATTACCCCAATGATACCTGAAATAGAGGAAGACAGCAACAGAATAATACTATTGGCTTTAAGTTGCATGTTTTTATACAGCAGTGCGGTGGGGATAAGGTCTAAACTGTTTAAGGGGAAGCTTAAAGAGATTACCTGAAAAACGGGTTTTATTAAAGGTTGCTTATAAAAAACAGCCAAAGGGCCGGCACTGAAAAAACACAAGAGCATCAGTACCAATGAAACAGCCACATTAATATAAAATACAGTAGAGAGCTGTACAGAACTAATTTCTTTTTGCTGAATAATGGCCCGGTTAAAGCCCATATCCAGAAATATACCGGCCACTGTAATGACCACCATTACCATTGCCATTATACCAAACTCATCCGGCACCAGTAATCTGGTTAATATTATAGAGATTAGAAACGATACCAGGTAATTGCCAAATTTTCCGATATAGTCCCAAATAATATTTTTAAACATCGCCGTATTTGCTTTAAGTAAAGATCGTGTTATTCAAATGCCCGCGTTGCAATTTTAGTTATTATTCATCCACTTGTCGTACCACATTTGAAACATCAGCAAAAACCAAATCTTCTCTGCCCTTTCTTTTTTGCCGCCGTAAAACGATTTTTTGATGCGTTGTACTTCGTCATTATTAAAAATATCCTGTCGCTGTATAAATGCTTCATCAAAATAGCGGTCAACAAAGGGTTTCAGTTCATGCTCCAGCCAGCCGGCAATAGGGATACCAAATCCCATTTTAGGCCGGTCCATCATTTGTTGCGGAATGTATTGGTGTACAATTTCTTTAATGATGAATTTCTTATTGCCCTTATTGTATTTATATTGCATGGGCAATTGTGCAGCCCACTCTATTATATTTTGATCTAAAAAAGGTTCCCTTCCCTCAAGACTTACACTCATGGTAGCACGGTCTACTTTTTGTAAAATATCATCCAGTAAATAGGTTTGATAGTCGATAGCCATCATATAATTTAAGGTGGAATAACTATCCTTATTCAGTTCGTTACTGTCAAATGCAGAAGACAATATGCCAATTGGTTTTTTAAACAATTTTGCAATAGCCCCTGCAGACATCTGTTGTGTAATATTTTTTAAAATATTCTGCTCGGAGGGGTTTTTTAAAAAAGTTTTTGTTTTTTCATAGCGGCTGTGAAACAAATATTTTTTACTAAGAAAGGGAATGGCATCAGCAGGCATCATATCCATTACTGCAGCTGCAGATTTTCGCATCACGCCGGGTATGCGCTGTAATTTTTTTCCGTACTTCATTACATAATCATAGCGGTTATACCCTGCAAAAATTTCATCCCCTGCATCTGCGGATAAAGCCACCGTAACTTTTTCCCTGGCAATTTTACTTACCAACGAAGTGGGAATGGCGCTGCTGTCGGCAAAAGGCTCATCATAAAAAAATGGCAGTTGCGGTACTATTTCCAGTGCTTCTTTCTGAGTACAGTAATATTCTGTATGATCGGTTCCCAAATGTGCAGCTATGGCTTTGGCAAAGGGTGCTTCATTTAAACCTGCATCGGGTACTCCAATAGTAAAGGTTTTAATTTTTTCGGTCTGGTCTTTTTGCAATAATGCAGTTACACAGGCACTATCGTATCCACCGCTTAAAAATACCCCTACAGGTACATCGCTTACCATACGGTAATTAAATGCTTTAGTAAGTACTTCCTCTGTAGCTTTTACCGCTTCGGGCAAACTGATATCCAGCACAGGCTTATTATACGCATCATATACAGTCCAGTATTGTGTGGTTCGCAACTGATGGGATCTTAAATCAATTTCTAAAAAATGACCCGGCTTTAGCTTGAAGGTATTTTTATAAATACAATGAGGGGTAGGCACATAGGCATATTGCATAAATGCTGCCACCGCATCAATATTAATTTCTTTGATAAATGCAGGATGTTGGACCAAAGCTTTCAGTTCGGAGCCAAACAAAAAAAGTCCGTCTTTCCAATAGTAGAAAAAGGGTTTCACTCCGGCCCTGTCGCGGCAGGCAAATAATTTTTGTTTGGCTTCATCATATATAACAAAGGCAAACATGCCCACAAATTGCTGCAAAGCCGCACTGCCCCATTCGCTATAGGCGTGTAAAATCACTTCTGTATCACTATGACTATGGAACTGGTGGCCTTTTGCCTCCAGCACTGTTTTAATTTCGGCATAATTATATACTTCCCCGTTAAAGGTAATGTGCAACGATTGGTAGG
>JBAXET010000320.1:0-2214 GCA_037140275.1 Ferruginibacter sp.
TGAGATGATGTTCTCATTGGTATAACTGGCCGGATACGATGGATTTGCATCATTATTATTGGCGGCATTTCCAGCAGCAGCAACGAAAAGTACTCCCGCTACCTGGGCTCTTATAATTGCATCGGCAAGTGTTTTTTCTCCGATTACCTCATGCCATTTTTTTACCGGAACCTGTGCTGTAATGATGGTAGTGCGTTTGCCATGACGGTCTTCGATAATATCTAAAAGCAATGCCCTGCTTCCTGCATCGAAGGGCTGAACACCAAAGTCGTCTAATATTATGGCGTCCTGTTTTTCTATTTTTGACAACTCTCTCAGATGGGCACCGTCGGCTTTTGCCATTTTTAAGTGCGACATCAGTTTGGCAGTATTGGTGTATAAAACTTTATAACCCAGTAAGCAGGCTTGTTGTCCAAGTGCAGAAGCTAAAAAACTTTTCCCTGTTCCTGTGCTGCCTGTTATAAAAAGATCTTCTCCTTTTTCTATAAAATCGCAGGTAGATAACCGTTGCACCTGATTCTTGTCCAATCCTCTGCCATCGCTGTAATCTATTTGTTCAATACTGGCACTATAGCGGAAGTTGGCGTTCTTAAGTGTTCTTTGCTGCATACGATACCGCCGGTCGTCCCATTCGCTTTGTACCAGATGATGAACTAATTCATCATTGGTAAATTCCTGCGGATGTTCAGTCTCAATGCTGTTTTTAAAAGCATGGTGCATGCCCAAAAGCCGCATGCGACTCATCTTTTCTAAACTCTCTTTGTTCATTTTTTAGATTTTATTTGATTAGTAAATATTGATGTTGCCTTTTATTGATAATAATCTTCCCCACGGATATTTTCGTGAACTGGCATATTATTATCCCCTTGTAGTGTTAATTCTTCCTCTAATGGGATAGTGTCAGCTTTTGATTTTAATATCCGTTCAATAATGCCAAAGTTGTATACGTTAAAACTGTCTGCCCGTTTACAAGCATTGATGAGTCTGATATCACCAACCCTGTTTTTATAATTAATGATGCCCTGGCAAGCACGATAGTTTTTTTCAGGGTATTCATTTCTGGACAATACCTTTTTGATGTACTCTACCACCACTATATGGATGAGTGCAGCATCTGCAATAAATTTTTCAGGATTCCATTCTGTCGGATACTTATGCCAGGAAGCAAGATGGTCTTCGTTTTGTATGTATTTTTCTTTGCCATATTCACGAACATGAACTGCAATGAGCTCATGCTCGCTGTATGCTTCCACTTTTGTACGGTTGTACATCAGGTTCACTTTTTTACCTATAAACTTATAGGGAACACTGTAGTACCGGTAGTCTGCAGTAACATAGCCTGTTTTGCCAACTGTTGCAGCTTTGGTGATCATTGGATCATAGGGATATTTATTCAGCGGCTTTAATACATTCTTTTCTAATTGCTCAAACTGCTGCATCCTGCTATAATCACATCCGGTAAGGATTGTATTATTATGAGCAGCTAAATGAACAAGGATATCGCTGTTCAAGGATGTAAAACTGGTATATACCTGTTCATCGATTTTAGTAAAAATGCTGGTGTAGATAATTTTTACAGCACCTTCCACCAGTGCTTTGTCTTTGGGCTTGTAAGCTCTTGCCGGAAAAACATAGGTGTTGTAGTGCGCTGCAAATGCAGCAAAACTATCATTGAGTTCTGCCTCATAACGACTGGCTTTTTTTACTGCAGACCTTAAATTGTCGGGCACAATTACTTCTGGTACGCCACCATAAAAATGCAGGGCACGTTCGCAGGCATCGATAAAATCTTCCTTTTTTTGCGATGCAACTGCAGTTACAAAAGTGAGCTGGCTGCAACCCAGAATGGCAACAAAAACCTCTGCATCCCGCACTTCGCCACTCTGTTCGTCAACCACCTGCAGCTTCTTACCTGTAAAATCAACAAAGAGTTTATCTCCAACCTTATGGGGTACACGCATGGATGGTTTACTCATTCCCATATACGCATTTAAGCGAACCAGGAATGCAGAATGCTTAAAGCCGTTTGCATGCTGATTTATGTAATAGGCATACACCATTTTTTTAGTGACACCACGTTTTTTCATTCTGCCAGCTAAATCGGGCAGTAGTAATTCCAGCTCTATTGTTCTTGAACTTTCTATTTTGGGCTTCTCTAACTGTAAGCTCCCCCAAAAATAGTACGTTTTAAAAGTAGACACATTTTGTAACTTT
>JBAXET010000321.1:0-2170 GCA_037140275.1 Ferruginibacter sp.
ATCTTGTAAAACAAGAAGATTATGAAACAGCGGAGCTTTATAAAGAGTTACTTGATGGTGCCATTACCACCAATATAGATTTTGGAAAAAAATACGTCAAGGGGATACAGTTTTTTTATTCATTTGAAAGTGGTATTAATCTAAGATTTACTAAATGGTATATAATAAGTAATATAATCTTACACAAAGCAGGGATTTTATTAGACATCAGTGTTAGCAATCCTGACTTTGGTGAATAAAGGATTATGCACTTTTAATTGGCAACTATAAGATCTGGCAGTAGTGAAACGGTACGTGAATTTTTCAGTAGGTATTAGCATGAAGCCTTTCACATTGTCACAACTCCAAATTTCTAGATGCCAATAATTATTGTACTGGCCAGTCATCAGTTCTAAAACTATTTACTGGCAGACCATTTTTACTAAACAGGTTGGGTATTGACGTATTATCAAATGCAAAGCGAACAGCAACAGGTTGCAAAATATATTTATTTAATACCACAATAGTATTGCCATCTATTTTTACAGTAGCAGGTAAAAAAACTTTATCACTTCCTGCAATTAGAAATGCTACTGGCTCTCCGTTTTTACTCATTAAGCCATCGCCTGCATCAGTAAATGAAATACGTATCTTATTTTTTTCTACCATCATGTTATTATACTGTGGACTTTTGTAAGCAAATCCTGTTTGCTGATAAGTTTGTGCCAAAGCATAATTGGCTAACCTTAAACCAACATCTTTTTTATTTTGGGGATGAATGTTATTGATGTCAGTTATTAGGTCACTAATAACTACCATGCCGGTGTTAGTAATAGTTTTACAGTTTACCTGCGCCTCTCTTAATAAAGCGCCGCTGTATTTGCCCTGGTAATGTGCCGAAGGCGCTATCTGTACATAATAAAAAGGGAAATTATTTTGCCATGCTTTGCGCCATGCGGCGATCATAGTAATGAATAGTTTTTCGTAAGTAAAGGCTGCATCAGTATTGCTTTCTCCCTGGTACCAGATAGTACCTGCAATATTATAATTTGTAATGGGAGCGATCATAGCATTGTAACATATCCCCGCTTTTGCCGGCCACCAAATATCCGACGACCATACTTTTCCTTCGCTTTGTTTTAATAGGGGATCATTGTTTACTAAATCAGCAGGTGTCCAAACTTCTGCAGTGGTGCCGCCCCAGTTGCTGTTAATCAATCCAATAGGCACATTTAATTTTTGCTGAATTGCTTTACCAAAAAAATAACCTACTGCACTAAAACGTTTCATTTCTTCGGGTGTACAAACTACCCAATGTCCCTGCACATCTTCCTGTATATTTTCGCTGGCAGATAAATTAACGTAAAAGAAACGGATGTTTGTATTCGTTGCATTGGGCGCTTCGTCAATAGCCTGTTGAATACCATTATTGGCGCTAATTTCCATATTGCTTTGCCCGCCGCACAACCATACTTCACCAATTAAAACATCCTGCAAAACTATTTTATTTTCCCAGCCAGCAATACTAATTGTATAATTACCTCCTGCTTTGGGTGTTTTTATTTCAATACTGAATTTTGCATTCCTGTTACCAATTACGGTGTAAGTTGTCGTATCCCATCCTGTTTTTATTTTTACATCTTCCTGCGGTGCACACCAACCCCAGATGGTGATGGTTGCTTGCTGCTGCAACACCATGTGCGAACCAATTATTGCAGGCAATGTAATCATTGCATTAGCTGCGATGCTACAATAAATAATTACATTAAATAAAAAATATTTTTTCATTGATTTCGATTTTAAAACGCTGATTTTTATAATGATCAGGATTTACGAAGATAAATCCTGTTACTCCTTACAATAAAAATCATAACTATCTAAACTATCTGTGTTCCTCTATTATCATTGCTTTAGCAATGCCCTTTCCCTTAATTTAATTTTCTTAAATATTTTTTCATTGCAGCAAACCATTTTTTCGCCATTTTTTTTTCGCCAACTGAATTAGGATGTATATCATCATACATATCAAGAGCAGGATTTACACCTGTAAACTGATCAACTATAATAATGGGTGAAGCGGTGGTATTTTTTGCTTTGCCATACTGCAGGATAGCTTTGTTAAATTCTATAACAGCATTTGCATATTCAATATCATTATTGCATAATTTTTTATCAGCCCATGCAGCACCAA
>JBAXET010000322.1:0-2140 GCA_037140275.1 Ferruginibacter sp.
TTAAATTACTTAAGATACTTTTAACTTAATGACTCTTCTTAACTCTCCAAGAGTTCGGGAAGAGTTCGGGAAAAACCTCAAATTATAATGATGTAATCCTCAATTTATTTTTGGAATGAAATGATATTTTGAGGAAAAAAATATGCTCCCTGGCAATTTCTACCACATCTACAACCATGCTAATGGAAGAGAAAATCTTTTTACAGAAGACAGAAATTTTTCATTCTTTCTGCATTTAATTAACAAGCATATACTCTCCACTTCAAGATTATTTGCCTATGCATTAATGCCCAATCATTTTCATTTACTGGTACAAATTAAAACCGAAACTGAATTAATGATTGTACTGGAGAAAGACATTCTGCTAAAACAACAAACCAATATCGATTCCTTTAATCTTACTGATTTTTTAATTCAAAAATCAAACAAACCTTTTTCTAATTTTTTGAACAGCTATACCCAATCTTATAATAAGGTTTACCATCGGATGGGGAGTTTGTTTATGCAAAACACAAAACAAAAAGAAATTACTGATAATGCACATTTTTGCAAAGTGGTACATTACCTGCATGCCAATCCTGTACACCACAGGTTTGTGAAGTCCCCGGCGGAATGGCCGTATACGTCTTATCAATTGCTGTTAAGCAAAGCTCCCACTGTTTTGGAAAGAGCCTATACTTTAAATGCCTTTGGAGGGCTAACAGAGTTTATCAAATATCACCAACAGCCCATTGATCCAAAATATAAGTTTTTTTAGAGGTCTTAAACTCTTGGACTATTATTGAAATACCCATAATTTGCAGTAAATCTTATTATATAAGTCTTGGAAAGTTACACAATCGCTTAAATAAGCTTTGTGTATAATATGGAATTGTATAAAATTTGGATACCCAACTAAATTTTCCAAGAGTTTAAAATTATAAAATGAAACAGATATTTACCTGCATCGATGCACATACCTGCGGCAATCCCGTTAGATTAGTAAAAGAAGGTGGCCCTGTATTAGAGGGTGCTACCATGAGCGAAAAGCGCCAGCATTTTTTAAGGGAATACGACTGGATTAGAAAAGGACTGATGTTTGAACCTCGCGGTCATGATATGATGAGTGGAAGCATTTTATATCCACCACACGATCCGCAAAATGATGTGGCCGTTTTATTTATTGAAACCAGCGGTTGTTTACCCATGTGCGGACACGGCACTATTGGCACTATCACCATTGCCATTGAAGCAGGATTGATACAACCCAAACAAAAAGGCATTGTAAAAATGGAAGCCCCTGCCGGCTTGGTAAATATTGTATACACAGAAGAAAACGGTAAAGTAAAATCGGTACGACTTACCAATGTAGCGTCTTATTTAGATTCAACAGAACTTACTGTTGATTGTCCGGAACTGGGAGAAATTGTAGTTGATGTAAGTTATGGCGGTAATTTTTATGCCATTGTTGATGTACAGAAAAATTTTAAGGGATTAGAACATTATACTGCTGATAAACTCATTAGCTGGTCGAGAGAACTAAGAAAAAACATTAATGCCAAATATGAATTTGTGCATCCTGAAAATGATACCATAAAAGGTTGTAGTCATATTTTATGGACAGGGACGGTATTAGATAAAACTTCTACGGCACGAAATGCTGTATTTTATGGTGATAAAGCGATCGACCGCAGTCCATGCGGCACCGGCACTTCTGCACGCATGGCGCAATGGTATGCCAAAGGGAAATTAAAAGCAGGCGATGAATTTATTCATGAAAGTATTATCGGCAGTAAATTCATTGGAAGAATTGAAGAGGAAATTTCGGATGCGTTCGGGATTGCAGGGAAAGCTGCTATCAGACCTAGCATTGAAGGCTGGGCAAAACTGTACGGACAAAATATCATCAGCATCGATACCGATGATGATCCATATGCATTTGGGTTCCAGGTAATTTAAATTTTAAGATGAGAATTCTATTGATTTTATTTATAGGCATTGCATTACTGACAACTGTAAGTTGTCATCAGCAAAATTCATCCCCTGCAGTAAAGGCCGAACAATTACCTGAAAAATTTTTGGTGGTATTGGGTATTGCGCAGGATGCAGGGTATACGCAAATTGGTTGCGATAAAACTTGTTGCAACAATTTTTACAATGG
>JBAXET010000323.1:0-2126 GCA_037140275.1 Ferruginibacter sp.
GATTTATAGTTTTCCTTAACAACTTTGCTGTAATAAAAGAATCCCTAAATGAGTATTTAAGGTGCAAAAACCCGCAGTATGTTTGCAGTAGAAAATCAACAGTGAGGGTTTACATCAGGATAGCAACACTCGAATCATTTTCCTGCAAACACTGTACTTTTTTTTTATCAATTGCAATCTGCAATTTATCCGTTGCCTGCTACATCGAAATCATCTATAACAATCGCCTGCTGTATGCCGAAGAAATTTTAACCGTATCCGGTTAAACAAGTAACTATAGTAACCTTAAAAAACAAGTATTAATTAGTAACCTTTAAATTAAAACAAAATGAAAAATTTAAGAAACATCGCAACAGCCATTTTAGTACTGATTTTATTTTCAAACGCTGCCGCAGCACAAACAAAAACTGCCACTGCAAACGAACCATTTACGGTAAAGTACATTGGTAATGATGAAGGGTATATTCTGTTTGAAGTAGCAGTAAATACGCTGGACAAAAATTACACCCTGTTAAAAATCAATGACAAAATTGATGGTGAAATTTATTCTCAGAGCTATAAAAAAGGAAACAAACTGACCACTTTTAAAATTGAAAAGAAAGATGCGCAGGAATTAAGTTTCAGATTATTGAGCGGTAAAACAGTTTACACAAAAACATTTTACACTTCTGTTAATAATGTTGAATCTACCACTGTTAATGAAAATAATGATGTAGTAGTTGCTCAGTAACTGTTAGTTTACCATTGCGGAAGCCCACGAATTTATGTTGGTACATCCCTGTATAAAAAAAACTGCTGACTCACAGGTAATTCATCTTGAATTGCCTGTGAGTTTTTTATTTTTTGAGCTGTAAAAGTTATTCACAATTGTTAACTAAATCTGTTGCTGCCGGGCTTTTGCGACGGGTTACCTTTTGGACTAATTTGTATTAATCTGTGAAGGAATTAAAAAGTAATTGAACTGGCGGCAAGTTGCGTCATACAACTGTTATTACTGCCCATAGTATTTTTCTTCTGCCTGCTATAGTAAATTTTTGAATTGGACTGTGCTTTAAATAAGCATCTGCCAATAACCATTTCATCATTAAAACAAAAAAAATGATTCAGAAGACGTATTTTAAAACCAAGGATTATTGTAAAGTAAAATTTGTATTGGACGCAGAAAATGCTGAAACAGCAGAAGTACTTGGGTTGAACAGCGATTGGGAAAACTCCATAATTATGAAAAAGAATAAAAAAGACGGCACTTTTTCTTGTGATGTTTCTTTACCTAAAAATTCAGAACACCAGTTTAAATACAGGGTAAATGAAATATTATGGATGAACGAACCTGAAGCAGACAGTGAGTTGCCTAATGTATATGGCGGCACCAACAGCGTGATCACTCTATAAAACTACTATAAAAAAAAGTCCGGCCCTTTAATAAAGCCGGACTTTTACTTTTACCTATCGGTTATTATTTACAGGAGAATTACTTTTTCCATAACATCTCCTGCCCTTATATCGTCAATTACTTCTAATCCGTTAATCACTTTACCAAAGCAGGTATGTACCCCATCCAGATGGCTGGTATTTTTGCGGCTGTGGCAAACAAAAAATTGCGAGCCACCGGTATTTAAACCTCGGTGTGCCATCGACAACACACCTCTGTCGTGATATTGTTTTACCCCTTTCAACTCACATTTGATAGTATAACCCGGACCACCGGCGCCTGTTCCGTTTGGACATCCGCCCTGTATTACAAAATCAGGTATCACTCTGTGAAAACTAAGTCCGTTATAAAATCCTTCGCTGATCAGTTTTTTAAAATTTGATGCTGCAATGGGTGCATCATCATCATATAATTCAAATGTCATTACTCCTTTGTTGGTATGAATTTCACCTTTGGTTAAAACTATTTCGCTCATATTGTATTTTTATTGAGAAAATGCATAAAATCACCTTGCTCAGTGAGCAATGAAAATGAAGAAAAAAAATGTTTACTGAATTGTATGTAGAACTGCTGACTTAGTAACGGTTCCTGTCGCCACCAGCGTTATTTCCGCCGCCACGGTAACCACCACCACCACTGCCGCCTCCGCGGTAACCACCACCACCGCCGCCGCCATTATAACCCCCGCCACCTC
>JBAXET010000324.1:0-2098 GCA_037140275.1 Ferruginibacter sp.
CTTTTACATATAATTGTCCCAGCATTTCTCCCATGGCATCTTCTTCCATTGCAATAGCTCTTTTCCATCTTGGCCTTCTTTCTTTTGCGCCACTGAATAATTTACTGAAATTAAAATTTTCTATACCATAAGCATCTGGTAATATGCCAGACAAATCACTAAGCAAATTGAATTTTACATAGTCTTTCAGATCGCTGATAGGAGTTGATGTAAGTACTTTATTCATGCCGGTAAAAAATTCCGGTTGTCCAACAATTACAGAGTCGATGCTTTTAACACCCATAGCAGTTAAATAAGCAGGCCATTCAATATCCCCCGAAATTTTACCCAGATCGGCAATAGCCATTTTATTGTAATTCTTATAAGGGTCCCGCAAGTCTTCCAGCTTACGGGATACCATAGCCAGTTTGGTTTCCAATGCCAATATGTTTTTGGCAGCCGTTGCCGCAAGTGAGGCATCCTCACCAGACATGGTCAGTATTTTAGCAATATGCTTTACATATTCATTGCGGATATTGATGGTGGCAGAGTCCATTTTAAAATAGTATTCTCTTTCACCCAATGAAATGCCACCTTGCCAAAGAGTAAATGCAATAACATCGCTTTTCTTGGCATCCTGACTCACGCCTTCTCCAAACAGTGTACTGGAGCCAAATTTTTTAAGATCGCTGATGGTACTGATTAGTGATTTAATATCGGTAATGGCATTTACTTTATCCAATAAAGGCTGAATGGGTTTTAGTCCGTCAGCTTCTATTTTTGCACTGTCCATAGCCATGGTCCAGAAATCGCCAATTTTTTGATCATTACTTCCTGCTGCACCTTTACTGGCGGCAGCTTTTTCTGAAATCTCTCTAAGGCGTTTCAGATTTTCTTCCATCACCAAATTTCCAATTCCCCAGCTGGATTGTTCTCCGGGGATAGGATTTTTTTTGATCCATCCTCCATTGGCATAATCAAAAAAATCATCGCCGGGTTTAACGGTACTGTCAATATTCACTGCCAGTACATCAGGTTTTGCAATGGCTGTTTTATCAGTGCTGTTGCAGGCATACAAAGTGCTGATAGCAATTGCAGCAACAAAAAGATGTTTCATGTTGTATAGTTTTACTTAAAAATAAAGAATGTATGGGTAGAAGAATAATTTATTTGATAAGTGGATGATGTTGGCCTAAACTGTAATTTTACTGTAATTATGACAGCAGAAAGATTCGACCGGCTTACATCGGTATTAAATAAACGCCAGCCCGACCTTACCGTGGTTTTGGAAAATGTATTTGATCCGCATAATATTGGTGCAGTAATGCGTACGGCAGATGCAGTGGGCATTCAGGATATTTTTATTTTAAACAATAAGATACCACCGCACCGTAAATGGGGGGCTAAAAGCAGTTCCAGTGCTGCCAAATGGTTAACCGTACATCAGTATACCGATGCTGAAGCATGCTTTGCTGAATTGCGTAAACGCTACAAAAAAATATATACCACCCATTTAAGCACCGATGCCGTGGGTTTACATGAACTGGATTTAACCGAACCTGTGGCATTGGTATTTGGCAACGAACACAGTGGTATAAGTGATGATATTATTGCCATGGCCGATGGTAATTTTATAATTCCGCAGGTGGGCATCATCAAGTCTTTAAATATTTCTGTTGCCTGCGCTGTTACCTTATACGAAGCCTACCGCCAGAAAAATAATGCGGGACATTACAACAATATTAAATTGGAAGGAGAACAATTGGAAGGGTTGAGAAATGAGTGGGGATTTTTGGAGGAAGAGTGATGCAGGGAAATACATGGGCTCCCGCAGATATCGCAAAATACGCAGATGAGCATCCGGTCAATAGAAGTACAGTTTGCTTTCTGCGAGATCCGCTGCATCTGCAGGAGATATATTTCTATAACAAACTGCCCCATCAATTCTAAAAAAATATTAAATGCCTTCTTCGAGATCCTCTGCTTCTGCAGGAGATATATTTCTATAACAAACTGCCCATCAATTCTAAAAAAATATCAAATACCTTCTGCGAGATCCGCGGCATCTGCGGGAGATATTTCTATAACAAACTGTCCCATCAATTCTAAAAAAATATTA
>JBAXET010000325.1:0-2048 GCA_037140275.1 Ferruginibacter sp.
GTCTTATACTGCAATCGACAACCGCTATGCAGACATGCAATATCGCCGCTGCGGCAAAAGTGGCATTCAGCTGCCTGCAATTTCATTAGGCCTCTGGCAAAATTTTGGTGAAGAGGATGACATTTATGTATATCGTCAAACCCTTCATACTGCATTTGATCATGGTATCACCCATTTTGATCTGGCCAATAACTATGGTCCGCCGGCAGGAGAGTCGGAATCAAATTTCGGACAAATTTTCAGAGAAGATTTCAGAGCCTATCGCGATGAGATGATCATCTCTACCAAGGCGGGATATTATATGTGGCCCGGACCTTATGGTGAATGGGGCAGCAAAAAAGCATTAGTATCAAGTCTGGACCAGAGTTTACAAAGAATGGGACTTGACTATGTTGATATTTATTATCATCATCGTCCGGATCCAAATACTCCATTGGAAGAATCGATGATGGCACTTGATTTATTAGTGCGTCAGGGTAAAGCATTGTATGCAGGTATTTCAAACTATCCTGCGGATAAAGCTGCTGCAGCATTTAAAATTTTAAAAGAGCTGGGCACACCCTGTTTAATTCATCAGCCCCGTTATTCCATGCTCGACCGTTGGGTGGAAAAAACAAATGATACTGTACAGCAAAATTTACTGGAAGTAGTGGACGAGCATGGTGTAGGATGCATTGTATTTTCTCCTTTGGCGCAGGGGCTGCTTACAGATAAATATTTAAAAGGCATTCCGGCAAATTCCCGTGTGGGAAGGCAATTGCCTAATGGAGCATTAACCGAAAAAGGGCTGGAAGAAAGCGTACTTAAAAAAGTGGCGGCCTTAAATGAACTGGCATTACAACGCAATCAAACACTGGCACAAATGGCCATCGCCTGGTTGCTGAAAGATAAACGCATCAGTTCGGTTCTGGTGGGGGCAAGCTCTTCGGCGCAATTGCTGAATTCCATTGCAAGTGTTAAAAATATTGATTTTTCGGCAGAGGAGTTAATCGCAATAGAAACCATATTACAATAAGAAATTTTCTTTCTATTGTGATTACCGGTATACAGATAAATGTTCCTTAACATAAGTAATCATGAATGAATATTTTTCATGATTACTTAAAAGGGATATACGCGAGGAGAATTGCATGTCTTTTTTATTGTTCCGTAAGGAATCTCCCGTTGGTAGAAACAATTTTTCGTTTCGTTGTATCCGTTCCTTAGGAACGGCAGGTGCTGCTGCTGTAAAAATAAATTGTTGTTGCGGAATAAATATGCGAAAAATATCTTTATGTAAATTCCGTACCATGCCTAATACCTACACCCAAATTCACATTCAATTTGTGTTTGCCGTAAAATATAGGGCGGCTTTAATCGATCCGTTCTGGAAAGAGCGGTTGCATCAGTATATAACAGGTATTTTTCATCGCCATCAGCACCGGATAATACAGATAAACAGTATGCCGGATCATATTCACATTTTTGCGGGAATACGTCCGCATCAGTCCATTTCTTCATTAATACAATTGGTAAAGGCTGAAAGTACCAAATGGATAAAAGAAGAAAAATTATGTAAATATGCTTTTGCCTGGCAGGAAGGATATGGCGCATTTTCGTATGCCAAAAGTCAGGTGGATCAGGTAGTGCGATATATTCAAAATCAGGAGCAGCACCACAGAAAGGAAAGCTTTTTAACAGAGTATAAAAAACATCTGAAAGCCTTTGAAGTAGAATGGGATGAACGTTATATTTTCAAGGAGGCTGAATGAGCACCGTGCGTTCCTACGGAACGCTGGAGCAGTGTATTGGTACTGTTACCAACAGTATGTTCCTAACGGAACAAAAGGCAGTGTATGTTTACGGAGTTGTATGCTAATTGTAATTTTCGCAATTTTAAGTGAATTGATTTTATGGTGCTTTCAGGTGCCATTGAATCAATTTAAAAATTCATTCCAAACATTTCATTGTCCGTCAGGAACATCCCTTTATTCAATCAATCACAATATTAAAAACCTGTTAGTTCTATTCTAAAAATATTATAGTTGCTGATAACAATCTTTTCATTG
>JBAXET010000326.1:0-2022 GCA_037140275.1 Ferruginibacter sp.
GGATGATACATAAAGATGGCCTGTAAAAAAATAGTAAATAATAAAAAAAAGGAACTTTTATGAAAAAGTGGATCATCATAATAATTATTCTCGCGGCTTTACTGTTTGTTTCAGTGGCTTTTAATTCTTATCAGCTGGGAGTAAAAAATGGCATGGAGCAGGCGGGGACAATGGCTCCCTCCAACTTTTTTTAAGTCAGCAGGTTATTTAATTTTAAAACAGGTATTGTTCCTATACTGCAATGCCATTATTTAACATAAAGGCGGGGTTAAGTGAAAAAGTGGATCATCATAATAATAATTCTTGCAGCTTTACTGTTTGTTTCTGGGGTGCTGAATTTCTATCAGCTGGGAGTCAGCAATGGAAAACTTATGCCGCCGGCAAATTATGAACCTTATGGACCCATATAGATTCCTGGTTAGTTTTTAATTATTAAACAGGCATTATATGAATACTTTAATGCCAGGCATAACATAAAGTGAGGTTAAGTGAAAAAGTGGGTTGTAATAATCGTGGTTTTGGCAGTTCTGCTGCTGTCTTCAATAGGAATAAACACATATCAGTTAATAAGCAATAATCGCACAGGTGCAGAACAGCTTGTTCCGCTTAATAATGCAAGTTTAATACCTGAGCTTCCTAATAAATATTTCCTTATTTTATTTGATGACAACGACATTAATGCATTTGTCGGGCCTGTTATAGCATATGATAGCGATGGGAAAAAAGTTTTTGAGGTATCTTTTGAATCTCTTGCAAATCCTGATGACGCGCCTGTCTGGGTTGAATATGAACAGTATGGCTATGGCTATGACTGGGTTGCAGCTTATCTTGATGAGCCGCTGAAGATATCAGGAATTTCTGCCGGAAGTATTGATATTGATGGTTTAAAAGGTCTGACTCTGAGCTCAAATCATGTTTATAAGATGGCCCAGGGCGAGTTTAAAGACGTTACTGCTGAATTTTTTACTATTAAATAAAAAATGTTAACAGTAAAAAAGAGGAAGAAAATGTAACAAAAGAAAAGAATTACGTTTTACTGTTATTGTTACAATACTTGAAGTTATGCTGTGTCCCAGGACGGGACCATAAAATTAAATTAGGAGACAGGCATAACAGTTTAACTGTTTTTATATAATACGAGCAGCCAGTTGATTTAAAGGAGTGAGTAATATTAAAAAATGGATTGCAGTCCCAGCCATGTTCGCAGTATTTGTCCTGGCTGTTGGTTTTACAGCCTGCAAGACATCGGAGCAAAAAAAGGCTTATCAGGTTTTGGGCGATATAGGGAAAAAAATTGAAGCAGAAATGAATAAGCTGGACGGAGATCTTAAACTGGCGGCACAAAATCTCTCGGGTATTGATATCTCAGGGGAGGAATCAAGAAGCATACTGAGAGGCCTGGTGAAGGACCGCCCATATGTGGCAGACAGCTGCACAATAGACCGTTATGGCAAAATAATTGTACTTGAACCAGAAAATTACAGGGAATTTGAAGGTTCCGACATAAGCAGCCAGGAACAGGTCATACGCCTGTTTCAAACACAAAAACCGGTGCTAAGCGGCAATTTTAAATCAGTCGAAGGATTTGAAGCTGCTGACTTTGAATATCCTGTGTTTTCTGCTGACAAAAAGATAACAGGTTCAGTCAGTGTCATGCTAAAGCCTGAAATACTCCTTGGCAGTATTGTTGCCGGGACTTCTATGGATAAAATGTTAAGCATTATGGTCATGCAGCCGGATGGAAGAATCATTTATGAGGCAGATTTATCCCAGATTGGGAGGAATACTTTTACAGATCCCCTTTATGAGCCATTCCCTGCACTTTTGGATCTGGCAAGAAAAATATCTGTAAAATCATCAGGCAGCGGAAGCTACTTTTTTTTAGACACAAAATCAAATAAAAATATCAACAAAGAAGCTTTGTGGGACACATTTAGTTTTCATGGGACCGAATGGAGAATAGTTCTCATCATGGCAGCTTCATGAAAAAAGCCAAAGTATTTATTTAAGGGGGTACAAGTT
>JBAXET010000327.1:0-1999 GCA_037140275.1 Ferruginibacter sp.
GGTAAAAAACAATCCCCTCACTGGTCCTGTTTTTATAAAAGGAGCAGAAAAAGGAGACCTTATTGAAATCACCATTGAAAAAATAGTTCCTAACGACTATGGGATTACAAATATCATCCCTGAAAACGGGCTTTTGAAAAATTCACTAAAGTGGCCGGAGCTGAGTGAAGCATACACTAAAATAATAAAACATCTTCCTGGCCCAAGCGGCACTACCAGAGACGGAATCGGTGTTTTTAGCAAAGACCTGTCTTATAACCTGGCTCCATTTATTGGCACCATAGGAGTCTGCCCCGAATTTGAGATATTATCGAGTATGACGGGCCAGTTCCCGTGTGCCGGCAATTGGGATGTACGTGATATTAAAGAGGGAAGTAAATTATTTTTAAACTGCTACCATAAAGGTGCATTACTTTATATAGGAGATGTTCATGCCAGCCAGGGTGACACTGAATTATCCTGGTCTGCCGATGAAACCAGATCAGAAGTTACCGCCAGCTGCAGGATAATAAAAAACAAAAGCATTCCATACGCCAGAATAGAAAAAGAAGATTCAATAATTCAGCTGTTTGCTTCAGCTCCAATGGAAGATGCAGTAGACAAGGCAATAACCAATCTGATGGAATGGATTATAAAAGAATATGGTATAGCATCAAGAGAAATTTATCTGATGCTCGCAGTAATACCTGATTTTAGAATAAACGTTTATCAGATGGTAAGAGATCCGTTGTTTAAATTTGTAGTGGGCGCAGAGCTGCCAAAAAAATATCTGCCTAAATTAAAATAATTTAACCAGAAAATAAAATCAGTAATAAACTTTTTTGAATTTGAAGTAAATATAAAAAAATAATGGAGAAATGCTGTAATGGCTGAGAATAATTATAAAGTATATCCTTATCGCTGGGTTGTGCTTGGAGTTTTTATGTTAATTAATATTGCCATACAGGTTCTATGGATATGTTTTGCTCCAATAACAGGACCGGCTGCAAAGTTTTACGGCGTTTCAGAACTGCAGATTGGCTTTCTGGCCATGTCATTTATGATTATTTTTGTTCCCCTGTCATTGCCGGTGTCATGGATAATAGATACTATCGGATATCGAAAGTCTGTTAATATAGGCGCAGCCATGATGGCTTTTTTTGGACTGCTTCGGGGGTTTTTCGCAACAAACTACACCATAGTGGTAATTTCTACTCTGGGTCTGGCTGTCTCACAGCCATTTATGATGAATTCAATCAGTACTGTTGCGGCAAAATGGTTTCCTGTAAGGGAACGCGCAACAGCTTCAGGGCTTGTTATTGTTGCAAGTTTTCTTGGTATAGCCGTCGGGCAGATTGCTTCACCGATACTATATACAAAATATGGCATGTCATCCATGCTTCTTATTTATGGCGCAGCTGCAGCATTTACAACTATTCTTTTTGCAATATTTACGCGTGAGGCACCTCCGCAGCCGCCTTGTCCTCCTGGTGAAGAAACAAGGGCTTTTATGCTGGACGGATTTAAAAAGATGATAAAGATGAAAGATATATGGATACTGATGTTTTTATTTTTAGTAGGTATGGGTGTTTTTAATGGCATTTCCACATGGATAGAAAGCATAGTAAGGCCAAAAGGATTTGGCATTTCTCAGGCAGGAAATCTTGGAGGCGCTCTGCTTATTGGCGGAATAGTTGGCGCTGCCATTATTCCTTTACTTTCAGACAAACTGCATAAACGTAAAATTTTTCTGCTTGTCGGAGTAGCTCTCAGTATTCCGGGTTTGATAGGCGTTACTTTTACCAGTTCATACTGGCTTCTCGCAATATCAATGTTTGTGCTGGGATTTTTCCTGATGAGCCTGGCTCCTGTAGGTTACCAGTACGCAGCTGAGATAACTCACCCGGCCCCCGAAGGAACTTCAAACGGGCTGCTTAATCTGGCCGGACAGGCATCCGTTATTTTTATTTACGGCATGGAAGTATTTAAAAATAAAGACGGCTCATTTACTACATCCCTT
>JBAXET010000328.1:0-1998 GCA_037140275.1 Ferruginibacter sp.
ATTATAACCACCGCCACCTCCGCCGCGGTTGCCACCACCGGATGGAGGGCCATTGCGCTCTTCGGCTTCTTTAATAACAAGCATTTTTTTGCCTAATGAAATTTCATTCAGGCTATCCATAGCATCTTTAGCTTCAGTACGATCAGGCATATCAACAAAACCAAATCCACGGCTTTTACCGGTTTCTTTGTCGATTGCAACTTTGGCAGAATTTACGGTGCCAAATTTCTCAAATATTTCTTCCAGTTCGGCATCATCCAAATCATACGGTAAGCCAGCAACAAAAAGCTTCATATAGATATTTTTTGTAAAAGTACATAAACTTACTCCGTCTTTTTTAAAATACTGTGTTTTTGCCTAAATAAAAGAAAATAAATAAAATGTTGCCTGTTTATTGAAAATAGTTCTAATTTAAGTTTTAAATACTTGCGAAAACGCCAACTTGTTTAATATGAAAGGAAATAAAAAAAACAAATCTGCTTTAACAGACTCCAGAAGAAATTTTATTCGCAACAGTCTTACACTTGCAGCCGGTTTTTATATTGTACCCAGGCACGTTTTGGGTGGCCGTGGTTTTATTGCTCCCAGTGACAGACTGGTTGTTGCGGGTATTGGTGCCGGTGGTAAAGGAGAAAGCGATTTGAATGAATTTTTTAAAAGTGGCTTAGCAGAAGTTGCTTTTTTATGTGATGTGGACGACAGGCAGGCTGCTGCCAGCAGAGCACGTTTTCCTAAAGCAAAATACTATAAAGACTACCGCGAAATGCTGGATAAAGAGCATAAAAATTTTGATGCGGTATCAGTTTCTACTCCCGATCATAATCATGCCGTTCAGGCCATGGCTGCCATGCAGCTGGGTAAACATGTTTATGTTCAAAAGCCCCTTACCCATGATATTTATGAAGCCCGCATGCTTACTGAGGGTGCAGCAAAATACAAAGTGGTTACCCAAATGGGAAATCAAGGCGCATCGGGTGATGGCGTAAGGCAACTGATGGAATGGTTTAATGCCGGCACTATTGGTAAAGTTACTGATGTATATATCTGGACAGACAGGCCCGTATGGCCGCAGGGAATTGCCTGGCCGGCACAACCGGCACCTGTACCCGCAGAACTGGACTGGAACCTGTGGTTAGGTACCGCACCGCAAAAAGATTATGTAGAAAATATTGCGCCTTTTAACTGGAGAGGCTGGTGGGATTATGGTACCGGAGCTTTGGGAGATATGGGCTGCCATTTAATTGAAGCCCCATTCCGAGTTTTAGGATTAGGGTATCCTACTGAAGCCGCTTGCAGCGTAAGCTCTTATTATACCGGACCATTCAGAAGAGGTTACTTTCCCGAAAGTGCTCCTGCAGCTTCGCATGTAACTTTAAAATTTGAAAACAAAAATTCAAAAGAGCATACCATATTACACTGGATGGATGGTGGCATACAACCCGAAAGACCTGATGAACTGGGGCCCAATGAAAAAATGGGCGACGGTGGCAACGGAGTAATTTTTGTAGGTACAAAAGGCAAAATGATGTGCGATACTTACGGCGCCAATGCAAGACTGCTTCCGCTTTCGCGCAATAATGATATTAAAGTACCGGTTACTATCCCAAGAGTGGAAGGCGGGGCCGGTGGCCATTATAAACAATGGGTGGAAGCCTGTATTGCCGGATATAACAGCAGTAAGGCACAATTACTAAGTTCCCCTTTCAGTATAGCAGGTCCATTAACAGAAACTGTATTAATGGGTAACCTGGCCATAAGAAGTAATGATGTAAAAAAAGAAAGAAGTACCGAACCAGGCAAATTTGATTATCCGGGAAGAGGTATCAAACTATTATGGGATGGCGCCAATATGAAAATCACCAATTTTGAAGAGGCCAATCAATTTGTAAAAAGAAATTACAGGAGTGGCTGGAGTTTGGGGATTTGATGGTGGATACTGGATACTGGATGCTGGATGCTGGATACTAGATTATAGATAATGGATGCTTGATTTTGAAT
>JBAXET010000329.1:0-1993 GCA_037140275.1 Ferruginibacter sp.
TGTGTACGGATATGAAAGTATTGCCCATAAAAAAGCAGGCAGAGCTCAGTCTGCTGATGGATAGCATAGGCAAACAAATTACAGGTTGGAATAAATCCCAGCCTGTATGATGCCGGAATTACTGCGGCCAAGGTCGCAGTAAGCGAGCAGGTTTTGTTTAAAAGCGATAAAGGGACTGTTTGTAAAAGCAGTTAAAATCAGTCTTGTATTATAATGTTGTTTTTACAGCAATTATTGTAATACAATGCTGCAATAATTACAGGACGCCTTGTAATTATATGAACACCTTTATAAAATGTGTTGGCGGTTTTGCCAGTGACAACTACTGGAGTTCCTCGGAGAACGACAACAACAACGCCTGGAACCAGAATTTCAACAATGGCAACCAGAACAACAACAACAAGAACAACACAAACCGTGTTCGTGCGGTTCGGGGTTTTAAACAAAAACAAATAATGCCCGGGGGCTTTATGCTTCGGGCATTATTAATTTACGGTTATCATGCAACTTGAATTATTTGATACAACTATTGAAACTGCTAAACCTAAAATTGAACTTTGGGAATTATTTGAAGCCTATTACAGTTGCAGAAGTAACAAGCGAAACACCATGAATGCAGTTGCATTTGAAGTAGATTATGAAAGCAACCTGGTTCAATTATGGGAGGAAATAAATAATGGCACCTACCAGCCCGGCAGGTCAATTGCCTTTATAGTTGACAAGCCCGTTACCCGGGAAATTTTTGCAGCCGATTTCAGGGACCGGGTTGTGCATCATCTCATTATTAAAAAATTAAATCCACTTTTTGAAAAGGAATTTATTTTTGACAGCTATGCCTGCCGCACTGCAAAAGGAACACATTTCGGCATCGGCAGGGTAAATGATTGTATCCGAAAATGCTCAAAGAACTATACAAAGGATTGCTATATCTTAAAACTGGATATACAGGGTTTCTTCATGCATATAAACAAGGATTTACTTTTTGGATGGTTGAAGGAATTCATATATGAAAAGTATGAAGCAGCCGATAAAGAATTGGTTCTTGAATTGTGCAGTAAGATAATTTTCAACGACCCTGTTAAAAATTCCGTTATCAAAGGAAGTAAAGAAGATTGGAAAGGTTTGCCGTATAATAAAAGTTTGTTTCACAGTCCCACTGGTTGCGGCCTGCCCATTGGCAACCTGAGCAGCCAGGTATTTGCCAATTTTTATATGAACCGCTTTGATCATTATATAAAAAAGGAATTGGGTATTCGATATTATGGTCGGTATGTTGATGATTTTTTAATAGTCCATCCGGATAATGAATACTTAAAATTGCTGGTTCCTGAACTGGCAAAGTATTTACAAGGCTCATTAGGCTTGACACTGCATCCAAAGAAAATTTACCTGCAGCATTACTCAAAAGGAGTTCAGTTTTTAGGAACGATCATCAAACCCAACAGGATATATATTGCCAGGCGTACCAAAGGCAATTTTTATGCGGCTATTCAAAAGCAGAATGAAGGAGTAAAGAATTCAAGACCCTGTAAAAAAGCGAAATCATTATTTTTGAGCAGTATGAATTCCTATTTGGGAATCATGATACATTACCAGACATATAAGCTGCGGAAAAGAATGCTGTTTAAAAATCTGCACCCCATCTGGTGGAATTATGCATACCTGAGCGGCGGTATTGCTAAGTTTGTTTTTAAACGAAAACCAACGAAATGCTAACAAATGGTTTTCTGCTATGCTGGTTGACGAATATGTTCTCGGCTTTTTGTTCGCTAATCAGCGTTTGTTCCATCTGGCCGATTAAATCTCAACTGTATTTGTTAATTTCAAATTTTAGTAATTCTTTGGGCTGCAGTTGTCGGCTGACGGAATACAGAATACCAGCACAGCAGAAAGCCCTCATGTTACAAGCAACCCTAACGGACCGGATTAGGGTGGTCACATTGGGCGGATTTTCCTAGTTAGGGCATTTTACAGACACAGTAAGGTATAAAAA
>JBAXET010000330.1:0-1993 GCA_037140275.1 Ferruginibacter sp.
ATGCTAATAGTATGAATAATAATTTCTTCATGTGTACTGTTTACTTACGTAAATTTATGCAAAAATAGTTTGTCATTGATAAAGATGATACTTTTAATATTATAACTGCTGCATTTAACAAAAACCTAATAAATATGACTGCCACTGTTGTTTATAAAGGCCAGCTGCGTTGCGAATGTACTCACCTGCAAAGCGGCACCGTTATTGAAACCGATGCTCCAACAGATAACCGGGGTAAAGGCGAACGTTTTTCACCTACCGATACTGTTTGTGTAGCACTGGCTACCTGTGTAATAACTACCATGGGCATTAAAGCCAATGATATGAATATTGATCTTACCGGTACTGCAATCGAAGTTACCAAGCATATGGTTGCCGATCCCAGAAGAATTGGCCAGATTGATGTGACCCTTAATTTTCCTGCAACACTTCAGCTGGAAGAAAAAGACCGCCTGATTTTACAAAGAACAGGTGATACCTGTCCTGTGGCAAAGTCATTACATCCTGATTTGAAGTTGAATATCGTGTACAACTGGTAGCCCCCCTCCGCCTCCGCCAGCTGGCGGAGAAACTACGGCAGTACTATTATTGTAAAGCTTGCATCTGTTGTAGCATTTAGCAATAATTGTGGTGTAACAAATGAAAGCCCCTTTAGGGGTTTGGGATTTTCAGAATCTGATTGCCTATACTGCAGGATAAGCACCTCTTTTTATTGCAGTATTCATTTTTTAATTGAATGAGTGATTGTGAATCGAAGGCATTATTGTTGGCAATCTGCAAACGGGCAAATCCTTTTGTGATAGTATTATTTTCCGGAGCGATTTCTTCCATCCATTGCAGTGCTTTATTGGTATAGCTTTCTTCTTTATAATACTGCCCATAGGCAAACAGCACAGTACACACGGTATTGATCAGAATATTATTGATCATTGCGGCACCCAGATTTTTCTTTTTGTATACAGATGGTGCATCGGGCATATAATGATAATGCCAGTAATCGTTGGCTGTAACTGCTAATAAAGTTTTGATGTCTTTTAAAATAGTGCTCTCCTTAATTTTTGAAAAAAGATGCAGGCTGTTGTGTACCAGCATGGCCAGTTGTGCCAGTCGTACAGAAGGAAAATCAGCCGGTCGCATTCTTAAAAAATACAGGGGCATAGATATGGACTTCAACCGGTATTTTGTTTTAAGAAACCGGTATTCTTTCTGTAATAATTGCGGATAGGCTTCAGCGAAATCCTGTTCCAGTAGACCTGCTTGTCCCAGCAATAATCCTTCCAGCTGATGGATCTGATTTTTATGTTTGGCTAAAATATTCAGTGGAATGGATTGGGCAATTTTTTCAAAAGCTTCACCATTTACTTTGCCCCCGAAGTTTTTGGCCAGCATCCACCAGAAGCTTTCTTCCCAATGCTGATTATTTTTTTTAAGGAAATCAAAAACCAGGGTTGATTTCTGTTGCAGTCGTTCTATCAAAAGTCTTTCTTTCCAGGAAGCCAGGGTTAAATCGTTAACCTGACCAATCATATTTTCGCAGGCAATAAAGCTTTCCCTGTTCATCAGTGCATCATACTTTTTTAATAAGAGTGCTGGTATTCTGTCTTCTAATACTAATGTTGGAAATGGCAGTGATAGCGGAATATCCTGTTGCCATACCACATGCAGAATAACATTCCTGTAATTTTTATCATCACTGTGTTTGTGATTGTTCCAGTCGCCTGAACGGATATGTAATTCAACACTGCCAGCCCAGAGGGTATTACCTATTTTCATTTTGGCATCGGTAAAATCGGGGCCCTGATTGGTATTGTAAAAACCGGGATGAATAATCTGGATGGGTTCACCTTCCAATGTGGAAAGTACTTTGGCATTAAAATACTGAAACTGCCAAATGTATTGGAGTAATCTTTCAGTCATATTAGGGTACGTTGATTAGTTAATCAGTTAATTGGTAAATCAGTTAATTGGTAAATCAGTTAATTGGTAAATCAGT
>JBAXET010000331.1:0-1961 GCA_037140275.1 Ferruginibacter sp.
ACCTATACCGGAAATTAAAGAAGGCGCTGCTGCCTGTCTTACTTTGTTTGTGCCGGACGAAACCTATGTTTTTGATGCTGCAATGATTCGTTCCAAATCAAAAAATACAGCTTTTGAAGGCAAGCAACTGAAAGGAAAAGTAAAAGGCATTATTAACAATGGTAAAATAGAACTGAACCCATAATGAAAACCCTTAACGCAAGAAATAAAGGCCTGATCACCGGTGCGGTAATGATACTGATCTCCATTGCTATTTATCTGGCCAAAAAGAGTTACGACAACAATTTACAATACATCACCTATACGGTTTATATTGCCGGCATTATCTGGACATTGGTTGATTTTAAAAAACTAACTGATGGCCCCGTAACTTTTAAAACCTGTTTTGCAGAAGGATTTAAATATTTTGTGGTAGTCACTTTTTTAATGGTGATTTTTACCCTTGTATTTATTTTACTGCATCCCGAATTAAAAGAACAGATGGCAGAAAATATGAGAGTAGCTTATAAAGGCGCTAAAGACATGATGCCTTCGGATATTGAAAACCGTGTGGCTGCTGCTAAAAAATTCTTTTTACCCGGTTATTTAATGGGTGCTGTATTGGGCTATCTGGTGATTGGTGCATTGGGCACATTGGTTACTGCCGGTATCATCAGTCAAAAAAAATAATCTGACGCTTAAAAATATTTTATCATGGACTTATCTGTAGTAGTACCACTTTTTAATGAAGATGAATCTTTACCGGAACTTTGTGCCTGGATAGAAAAGGTGATGCTGGCCAATAACTATTCTTACGAAATAATATTGATTGATGACGGCAGCACCGATGATTCATGGAAAGTAATTCAGGAATTGCGCAGTACAAATGCCAATCTTAAAGGCATTAAATTTCAGCGTAACTATGGTAAAAGTGCAGCATTGAACGAAGGCTTTAAAGCAGCACAGGGTGATGTGATCATTACCATGGATGCAGACATGCAGGATAGTCCGGATGAAATACCCGAATTAAGAAGGCTGATTGTGGAAGAAGGATTTGACTTAGTAAGCGGTTGGAAGAAAAAACGTTACGACAATACCCTTACCAAAAATATTCCCAGTAAATTATTCAATGCTGCAGCCCGTGGCATGAGCAAGATTAAACTGCATGATTTTAACTGCGGTTTAAAATCATATAAAAGAAAAGTAATCAAAAGCATTGAAGTATACGGCGAAATGCACCGCTATGTTCCCGTACTCGCCAAATGGGCGGGTTTTAGAAATATTGGCGAAAAAGTGGTGGAGCACAGGGCCAGAAAATATGGAATTACCAAATTTGGCTGGAGCCGTTTTGTGAATGGCTTTTTAGATTTGATGACGATTTTCTTTGTAGGTAAATTCGGCAAACGACCTATGCACTTTTTTGGTTTATGGGGAAGCATTTGCTTTTTTATAGGCCTTTGTTTCAGTGGTTATTTGGTAGTATCCAAATTGATCAATTTCGATTATGCCATTACCAACCGCCCTACTTTTTATATTGCGCTTTCAGTAATGGTCATTGGTACGCAGTTATTCCTTGCCGGATTTATTGGCGAACTGATTTCGAGAAATTCACCGGAGAGAAATACGTATTTGATTGAGGAGAAGATTGGGGTGCAGGGATGATAGCACACTGATGACACAGATAAGACTGATGAACACTGATTTTAAAAGGTGATAATAAGTTTAATAAGTTACTATACAATAGAACACTGATGACACAGATAAGACTGAGGAACACTGATATTAATAAGTGATTTTAAGTTAAATCAGTTCAATCTGTGTTCTATAAAAATTCGAACACTGATCTAACTGATAAACACAGATATTAATAAGTGATAATAAGTCATATCAGTTCAATCTGTGTTCTATAAAAAACTAATCGCAATCCGTAAACCTTTTAAAATGAGTACTGATACTACTTATTTGCATTCAGAAATAACTGA
>JBAXET010000332.1:0-1943 GCA_037140275.1 Ferruginibacter sp.
CTTTTACAGAGATCCTGCTATATCGGTTCCGCATAAAATAAAAGTAATTGGTATTGATGCCGCTTATACGCTTTTTACATTAGTTAAACACGCAAAGAAAGAGAAACCTGCTCCCGAACCTCCTGCAAAAATAATAGAAGAAGATACATTGGCGGATACGGATGGGGATGGTATTATTGACAGACAGGACAGATGTCCGGGACATAAAGGAGTTGCTAAATACTTCGGTTGCCCTATACCAGACACCGACGGCGATGGCGTGGATGATGATGCCGACAAATGCCCTGCTGTTGCCGGACCAATAACCAATAACGGTTGCCCTATATTTACTGATACTGTGAAAGTGGCAACTAAAGACACTACCTACTTTACTATTTACTTTGAGCAGGCTAAATCTGATCTGCTTACAGATGCATTTAACAAACTGAATGAAGTAATTAATATGCTTAAAGCCAACAGTAAATTGGTGGTTTTATTTAAAGGCCATACTGATTATGCCGGTAGTGTGGAAGCAAATGACAAAAGAGCGTTGGAAAGGGCAAAAACCTGTGCTGCCTATATTAAGAGTTTTTATATTGATCCAAAAAGAGTACAGTATGTTGGTTATGGTAATCGTTTCCCTGCAGCTGAACTTACAGATCCATTAGTACAATGGAAGAACAGGCGTGTGGAAATTTGTGTATTTGAAGCCGATTATTAAGCGGGTATATGTTGTGGATTAACTTCAATTCTGAAGTGTAATATTTCGCCTTTTTAAGCGTTATACAGGCATAAAATATCCAACCCCGTGAAAAAAGCCATCCTTTACATTGTAATTGCAATACCTGCCCTGCTTTTTGGGCAAAAAAAAGTAGACCTCGACAAATTTCATTTTTCCGTTCAATACAGGGCTCTTCCGCAAATGAAAATAGACAGTACTTACCGTACCTATAACGTTATCATTGAGGGTTCTAAATTAATGCAGCCATTTTTGAAGGATATAGATCCGGAGAAATCAGTAGTATTAAAAAGCTGGAAAAAACTGCCGCATGACGGACACCTTTCCATTAAAGTAAAACTGGATGATCTTTTACCAGAATCAGCCGGAGTAAAGGAAAGGATTGAAACCACCAAAGACAGAAACGGAGTAATCAGTACAAAAACCTATTATCATGAAGAAGTGGTATACAGTTTTGCAGCCAATGCCAGCATCAGTGACTATAAAGGTGAACATATAATGGATGAAGATTTAGTTACCCGCAATTATAAAAGAACCTACAACAGTCCGGAGTTTACCATAAAAAAATTAGCCGAAGGGTATTTTTTATTCAATGCAGCTTCTGTATGCAGGGAATTATACCGTAATGCTATCCATTCAGCTATGCATGATTTGAGCAACAGAATCACAGAAAATTTTGGATTCAACGAAGTGGCATCAAATGACTATATGTGGATTATTGACAGCAGAAAGCATCCGGAATATGAAGAAAGCCGTCGAATGATGCAGCAACTGCAGGATGTGCTCACGGGCATCAATGCATCCACCCCTATTGACGGATTAAAAGAAAAACTTCAACCCGCTATAAAATATTTTGAAGGAATAAAAAGCACGTACAGTTCATCAAGTAAACATGACCGCAAGATGCGATATGCCAGCTATTTTAATCTGGCAGTGTTATATTATTATTTAGATGACACTCAGGCAATGCTAAAAGAAGCAAACGGACTTGCATTAAATGATTACGACAGCAGAGATGCCAGAGGATTTATTCAGACTGCCACCTGGTTAAAGAAATTGTTTGAGCAGAATAATATTTATACCCGCCATTTTAGTATGGATCCGGCCACGTTTAAAGGCCCCTATGAAAGTGGTAATACAGCAGCTATAAAAAAATAGTATACACTACTTAATTATACAATAAAAAAAGCAGCACATTCAAAATATGAAGTGCTGCTTTTTTGTT
>JBAXET010000333.1:0-1919 GCA_037140275.1 Ferruginibacter sp.
GCCCAAGGCTATTCATAAGCCCAAGGCTATGCATTTATTCATTTATCCAACCTGAACCAATCCACATCTGCAAAGCCGGCATCGTTTATTTTTTGAGTACGGGTGCAAAACAATCCAATGGTAGCGCCTATCCATTTGCCGGGCGTGGCTTTAAATGTTTCCGGAATATTTGTAAATGTTTTTCCATCGCTGCTAAAACTAAATGTGCAGACAGCACTTTTGCCAACGGTAACTTTAAAATACAAATCACCTGCAGTAATTTTAGTAAGCTCAGTAGTTATTTCAGGTTTACCATGTTCGGCATCAATGCATTTGGTATAACTCAAATACAAGCCATCAGTTTTTTTGGTAACGGTAATATTCGCATAACTCATACCTAAAACTACCAGTCCAAATTTTTCACCATTGGTTTTTGGTGTAAATAAAAATTTAGTGGTGGCAGTAAATTCTTCTGCAGGCATTTTCTGACTGAGGATATTAGGTATATCCCAAAGATTTTTTGCAGTATCCGGAGTTAGTATGCTATTGAAACGTATAGTTCCTGCTGCCGGATTTAAAAATGCCCAATCAATTTTTGCATTGGCCTGCCATTGCCACTGCTGTCCGATTGCAGCACCAGTAAACTCATCCGATTCCTGCGGGGTGGCAATGGGATATTTTTTTCCAACATTGGGTTTTTTGAATGCCATCACCGGCTCACCGATACCGTTATGGTCATTATCTTCTCCCATCACCGGCCAGTCGTTTGCCCATTTCATGGGCTGCAGATGTACCACTCTTCCGTAAGCATCTTTATCCTGGAAATGCAGGAACCAATCTTCACCGGTTTGTGTTTGTACCCATGCACCCTGGTGCGGCCCATTGGTAGTGGTGGTGCCCTGCTCCAGCACTACTTTTCTTTCATAAGGCCCATAAATATTTTTACTGCGTAGTATGGTCTGCCATCCGGTGCCCACTCCGCCTGCAGGCGCAAAAATATAATAGAAACCATTGCGTTTATATAATTTGGGTCCTTCAATAGTGGCATCCTTTTCATGCCCATCATATACCAATACTGCTTCGCCAATTACTTTATCCGCAGCGGCATTCAATTCTTTTATTATAATCACAGATTTAAAACCTGCACGGCTGCCTGCTAATGCATGCGCCAAGTACACTTTACCGTTCTCATCCCAAAACGGACAGGGATCTATCAATCCCTTTCCTTCCTGCACCAATACCGGAGCCGACCATGGCCCGTTGATATTTTTTGTTTTGATTACATAGATGCCAAAATCAGGATCGGGGTAAAAAATATAAAATTCATTGTTATGATAGCCAATTGCAGGCGCCCATACGCCATTGCCATGCTGCACTTTGCTGAATACATCAACAGGTATTTGCTGCGGTAATGCATGACTGATGATGGTCCAGTTAACCAAATCTTTACTGTGTAAAATAGGCAGGCCGGGAATATTATTAAAGCTGCTGCTGATCAAATAATAATCATCTCCCACTCTTATAGCATCGGGATCACTATAATCGGCATTGATGACAGGATTTTTATAGGTGCCATCTCCATTGTCTGCCACCCATACTTTTGAAACTGATTGCGCATTACTTACAATAGAAAATAATAAAAATAAAGAGAGCAGTGCTGATCTGTTACTGAACATATTTTGCAGATTACTTAGTTTAAAGGCATGAAGGTATACAAATATTTATTTTTCAAAAGACAGTATTACAGAAGTAATCTCAATCCATGAATTAGAGGTAGCATCTTCTTTTTTTAAATCAGATTGCCGGATGGAAATTTGCAGACGTTCTGTATTGGCAATATTAATATGATCGCCGGCACCTCCTCTTCCTTCTGCAGGAGTTGACCAGTAATTCCATCTGCCCGGATAGCCAAGTGGCAACATGGCTCCTTTATTCAATTC
>JBAXET010000334.1:0-1877 GCA_037140275.1 Ferruginibacter sp.
ATGTAAGTCATGGCCACAAAACATTGGATACTGTTTATCGCATCATTTGTTTTATTGAGTTTTGTTAAAGCACAAAACAAAAACACAGATTCTGCTAATGCGGTAATCATGTTAAAAAAGATTTTGCTGATTTGTAAAGATAGCTCTGCAATTGCCAAAGTGAAGGTCGCTCCTTATATCGTTTATAAAGGAGAAGATGAAAAAAGGGCCTGGAAAAGCATTTGTAATTATAACAATCCGGAAGATAAAAAAAGAGTGGATGGAATGTATATCAATATCAAAAAATCGACCCGTCTCGATAGTAACTATACTATCATCCGCTATTTAACTGAAAATGAATCTGAAGGAGTATGGCATATATTAGTTGCACAGTACAAAAAAAATAGTGAACTGCAACATGTGGCTTATGCATTTTTAAAACTGGGCAACCATTTTTATCTGGGTGATATTGAACTGCATTATGATTAAAGGAATACCAGGCTGCGGTTTACATACTTTTTTTACCATTTATCATTCCCCTTTTCAGCAATCATAAAATTACTGTATCTTAAATTTATAAAACAGAAACATAATGAAAAAAACCAGTATTGTACTTTTAGCAGTGGCTGCAATCATTTTTGCAGCTTGTTCACACAAATCACATCCTTCAAAAGCAATGGATGAAGCTGTTGTTCCTGCAAAACCAGCACCAACAACTTATGCAAGTGGCATTCAAGCCATAATAACAGGAAAATGTGCCCCCTGCCACCTGCCTTCTAAAGGTGGAAATAAAGAGAATTTGGAAAGTTTTGATGCGGTAAAGAAAAACATTACTAATATGATTGCCAGAGTTGAGAAAAATCCTATTGACAGAGGATTTATGCCAATGAAGAATGCTAAATTATCTGATGAAGAGATCGCTACTTTAAAAAAATGGGTAGCCGATGGTCTTTTAGAAAAATAAGCTCATTTCATATTGGATTTTGCGGCCAGATGTTATAAAACATTTGGTCGCTTTGTTTGCATAGATACTTGATGCTGGATACTTGATACTTGATACTGGATATTGGCTATTCCTTCTATATTCTATATTCTGTATTCTATATTCCTTGTTCGATATTCATGCTGTCTATTTAATACTGGTTGCCCAATACTTACTACTTATAACTTACTACTTATTACCTAGTACCTGACACTTAATACTGGATTAAAAATCCCCTTAAATCCTCCTTTCTCCCCTGCCCTCTTTTTCGTACTTTTGCAGCCAAGATAAATTGGAACGACGAAAATGGAACTGACAAAAAATTTTGAGCCTACCGCAATTGATGCCAAATGGTACCAGCACAGTTTGGATAAAGGATATTTTAACAGCACGCCCGACGACAGGGAATCGTATACCGTAGTGATTCCTCCTCCCAATGTAACCGGTGTGCTGCATATGGGTCATTGCTTAAATAATACTATACAAGATATTTTGGTGCGCCGGGCCCGCATGGAAGGCAAGAATGCCTGCTGGGTACCGGGTACCGACCATGCTTCTATTGCTACAGAAGCTAAAGTGGTGGGTATGTTAAGAGAAAGAGGCATTGCCAAATCTTCTTTATCAAGAGATGAATTTTTAAGCTATGCCTGGGAATGGAAAGAAAAATATGGCGGCATCATCTTACAGCAATTAAAAAAACTGGGCTGCAGTTTAGACTGGAACCGTACTTCATTCACCATGGATGAAGCCTACTATAAAGCGGTGATAAAAGTATTTATCGACCTATACGAAAAAGGCCTGATTTACCGTGGTAAAAGAATGGTAAACTGGGACCCGGTTAGTTTGACCGCATTAAGTGATGAAGAAGTAATATTTAAAGATGTAGATTCCAAACTCTACTATGTACAATACAAAA
>JBAXET010000335.1:0-1875 GCA_037140275.1 Ferruginibacter sp.
ATCAACTGCATCGTTCAGGTAGCAGCGCATCATATCTGTTTGAGTTTGTGTTGCAGCCTCGCCCTGTTTTTCTGATAATTTCATTACACGTAATAAAGTACTTTCTGCTTCAAAAGTTTCAATGGCCATATCAGCAATATTCATCAGTATCTCCTGTTCGTCACTTATTTTCATCATCAGTTTTTGTACTGCAGCACCCGCTACCATTAAAATAGCTTTCTTCATATTCACAATGGCTTTACGTTCTTTGGCAAATGGGGTTTCATCTGCATCACCAAATTCGGGAATGCTCATCAGCTCTTTACTTACAGCCATTGCAGGACCCATCAGATCCAGTTTGCCTTTCATTGCTCTTTTTAAAATCATATCAACAGTAAGCAAACGGTTGATCTCATTGGTGCCTTCGTAAATACGGTTGATACGACTGTCGCGGTAAGCACGGCTTGCTGCATACTCATCACTAAATCCGTTACCGCCATGTATCTGCACACCTTCATCCACTACATAATCTAACACTTCACTGCCATGCACTTTTAAAATAGCGCACTCCACTGCATATTCTTCGGCAGCTCCCAATAAAGCTTCATTAAAAGGTTTACCTGCTGCGGCCAGTTCTGTTTCCTTATCGTCCACCCATTTGCTGGTACGATACAAAGCACTTTCACTGGTAAAAATGCGTATAGCCATTTCAGCGAGCTTATATTTAATAGCGCCAAAATTTGCAATTGGCGTATTAAACTGTTCCCTTGTTTTTGCATATTCCACCGAAGTAGTTACAGCCATTTTACTACCACCCAGTGCAGCTGCACATAATTTTAAACGGCCAATATTTAAAATATTAAAGGCAATGATATGGCCCTTGCCAATTTCGCCCAGTAAATTTTCTACCGGCACTTTACAATCCTGAAAATATAATTGTACGGTTGATGATCCTTTAATACCCATCTTGTGTTCTTCTGGTCCTTGTGTAAATCCTTCAAAGCCTCTTTCAATGATAAAGGCCGAAAATTTATCGCCGTCAATTTTTGCAAACACGGTATATACATCTGCAAAACCCCCATTGGTGATCCAGCATTTTTGTCCGTTCAGTATATAATGCTTGCCATCATCACTTAGTTTGGCGGTTGTTTTTGCGCCCAATGCATCACTGCCACTGTTGGGTTCTGTTAACCCGTAAGCTCCCTTCCATTCGCCGGTAGCTAATTTGGGAATGTATTTTTCTTTCTGTGCATCGGTTCCAAAATATAAAATAGGTAAGGTACCAATACCTGTATGTGCTGCAACTGCAACGCTGAAAGAGTAGCCGCCGCCCAATCCTTCATTCACTAAAGTAGAAGTGATAAAATCTTTTCCCAGTCCGCCAAAAGCTTCCGGTATGCTGGCACCCATCAGGCCCTGTTCACCGGCTTTTACCAGCAGGGAAGGCATTAAACCGGCTTCCATCTTATCAATACGGTCAATCACCGGCAATACTTCCGAGCTTAAAAACTGCAGGCACATATCTTTTACCATCAGCTGCTCCTCGTTAAAGTCTTCAGGGGTAAAAGTATCTGCAGCGTTGCTTTCTTTAATTAACCATTCACCGCCTTTCAGCAAAGTGTTGGCTGATGTTGATGTACTCATAAAATTAAATTTTGCCCCTAACCCCTAAAGGGGAACTAGAGTATTAGTAATTAAACTTGTTTTCCGATTTTGTACTGCCCTTTCGCTTAGATAAAATTCCCCTTTAGGGGTTAGGGGCAGTAGTTATTTTAAATTATCATATACCATCTGCAGCACTTCCTTAGCAATTTCAACCTGTCCGTTGGTTACGCCTAACAAAGCTTCATTTAATGTAGTGTTAGCAAGCATCATACATTTTTCTTCCAGTTCTTT
>JBAXET010000336.1:0-1843 GCA_037140275.1 Ferruginibacter sp.
CAAAAAGAAAATTATTTATTGATTGGCACTTATACCAGTGGAAAAAGCGAGGGTATTTATGTGTATAGATTTAATTCTTCTACCGGGGACAATAGTCTGGTGAGTACCGTAAAAACCTCCAACCCTTCTTTTTTAGCCGTTGCTCCTAATAAAAAAACAGTTTATGCAGTAAATGAAAATGCCGACAGTACCATGCATACTGTTGGGGGCAATATTTCTGCTTTCAGATTTAATAATGGAAAACTTACCGAAATCAATAAACAGCCATCGGGAGGCAAACACCCCTGTTTTGTGGAAGTGGATAAAACAGGTCAATGGGTTTTTGCAGGCAACTATACCAGCGGTACCATTGGATTATTACATACTCAAAAAGATGGCTCATTAGATACTTTAAAGCAGGTGATTCAGCATAGTGGCTCGGGACCTAATACCGTCCGACAAAATGGCCCGCATGTTCACTCCACCAATCTAACGGCTAACAATAAGTATTTATTTGTACCCGATTTGGGTATTGACAAAGTAATGCAGTATAACTTTAATGCAAAAAAAGGATTCCTCTACCCTGTTGCAAAACAACCATACCTGCAGGCAGCACCTGGCAGTGGCCCCCGGCACATAAGCTTTAACCCTACAGGAAAATATATGTATCTGATGCTGGAACTAACAGGAAATGTGATGGTATTTAAAAATTATGGCGGCAGCAATATTAGCCCAATACAAACCATTTCGGCACAAACCGCAAATTTTACCGGAACTATAGGCAGTGCGGATATACATGTTTCCCCTGATGGCAAATTTCTATACTGCAGTAACCGTGGCGATGCCAATAATATTGCCATATTTTCTATTAATCAGGCCGACGGAAAGCTTACAATGTTAGGCCATCAGTCAACCTTAGGTAAAACACCCAGGAATTTCAATTTTGATCCTTCCGGAAATTTTTTACTGGTAGCCAATCAAAATTCTGATGATATTTTTATTTTTAAAATTAATAAGCAAACCGGATTACTTACCGATACCGGCAAAAAAATCAGTGTTCCCAACCCTGTTTGTATAAAATGGATTCCAGTAACTGCTGCCAACAAGCCATCTCTACAATAATACACCATCACATTAAATAAAATCCCGCAGCATAATACTGCGGGAGCAGGATAAGGCAAATACCGGTTAATGGCATTTACCTGGTATTTTTAGACTTACAATATTAATTAGGAGTAGAATCTTCTTATTACTTTTTATTCAGTTCATCCAACCTCGGGCGAAGCCGCTTTTTACTTTTATTAAAGATCATCATGCCTTTATCAATACCCTTGCGTAATTCTTTTTGCTCCTCATCAGGCAGATTATACACGGTTTTACATTCCTTGCTGCAGCAGCCATCATATTGTACAGCACAGGCTTCGCACTGAATGAATAACAAATGGCAGGCATCATTTTTACAGTTGGTATGTGTATCGGCTGATTGTCCGCACTGATGACATTTTGCAATCACATCTTCAGTAATACGCTCCCCCAGCCTGTCGTCGAAAACAAAATTTTTACCAATGAACTTACTGGCTAAATTATTTTCCTTTGCCTGCTTGGCATAATTGATGATACCGCCCTCTAAATGAAATACATTATTAAAGCCATTATGAAGCATGTAAGCACTGGCTTTTTCGCAACGGATACCGCCGGTGCAGTACATGATGATGTTTTTATCTTTTTTATCCTGCATCATTTCTACCGCCATGGGTAATTGCTCCCTGAAAGTATCGCTGGGAATCTCAATGGCTTTTTCAAAATGTCCCACTTCATACTCGTAATGATTGCGCATGTCTATTACAATGGTACTATCATGCTG
>JBAXET010000337.1:0-1837 GCA_037140275.1 Ferruginibacter sp.
AGATATGCGAGTCCATTCATATTCTAACAGAAAAATCAAAAATATTGATCGATGGCGGTAATGTGATCAGGTCAGAAAATAAAATTATCATGTGTGATAAGGTTTTCAGGGAAAACGCTCAATTCAGTGAGAGGCAATTGATCAAGAACCTTGAACAAATTTTCCAGGTTGATAAAATCATCTTTATACCAACTGATCCCGATGATTTTACAGGCCATGCCGATGGATTGGTCAGGTTCTATGAAAATGATACGGTGTTAATAAATGCTGCTGAAAATAAAAAAAATGCATTTCAGCTAAGCCTGCGTCTTGCCCTGCATAATGCAGGTTTGAATTATATTGAGATTCCTTATAACCCTTTCGGTAATAAAAAAAAATCACAGGCCAACGGCATTTACCTCAACTACATGCAAATGCAGCAGGCTATTATAATTCCTGTTTTTGGTATTGTTGAAGATGACCCTGCAGAGAAGCAATTTGTGGATCTGTTTAACGGAAATAAAATATCCACTGTCAACAGTAATGATATAGCCAACGAAGGTGGTATACTGAATTGTATTTCATGGAATATTCTAAAATAAAAAAATAAGATATGCAGTCTGAACATTACCGGGAAACAATCAAAGATGCACTCAAAAACCTTGTTGCTGTAAACGGGCAGATATTTAATTCTATAGTACCTGTTGCCATGACTGGTGAACTAAAGGAATGGAATGATACTGTGCCGGTTGGTGAGGAGTGCGAATTCAGTTTTGACTTGTTTAAGAACTGCAAAGACACAAATATTCAATTACTGGTTCAGTTAATTGAAAAAGTGGAACAAACATTTCAAACAATGAGTAATATTAATAATGTTAATTTAGATGAAGAGGAAATAAGCAGTTAATTCTATCTTATTTTGGGAAGGATATGGATCCGGAGGCATATCATTGTTATAGATATAAGCAAGCTTATTACCAGGTACATGAAGAAGTAGCTCAGCTCAGAAGATCAACTGCTGTATTTGTTGATGTAGCTGAACTAAGGGCAGCTAAATGCTATTTACTGGATAGGTGGGCTTGTTTGGCGTTTAAAAATTAAGTTTTATAGTCACATACATAATGATCCGCAATACTCCGAAATTTGCAATAAACAGTACGATTGAATTACACAGTTGGATATAACAGTTCGGGCAAGCTGGTTGTAACGGAAGTACTATTAAAAGCTCATCTGTTTGTATCTTATATAGATTATCGGCAGATTACCCGGTTTTTCACACAGTTTAGCAAAGAAAATGAAAAGGGTTTAACTAAATGTCTGTTAATAGGCAGAGAAGAAATTTCTATCATTTTACCTGATTCTGCATCAATAAATAAATATATAATTGACAATCCGGAACAAGGAAATATTAAAACTGTACGCCGGCTGTTTACAACAACTCACAGGATACTTGTTAAGAGAAAGTCTCAGAAAAAAAACGGGTATGATCCTCTCCTGGTTTTAATAGATGATATCTGGCAGCTGGTTCCCAAGCTGAATAAAGTAAACAGCAGTAAGTTAAAAGACCTGCTTAGTGCAGGTGCATCATTTGGTATCTTTTTAGTGATTGGGAGCACATTGCCGTACAGGAATTTATTGGTGCAATTGATGCAGCCAGGGAAGTCCAATCATTCTCCTGTAAATGAAACCGGTGCTGAAATGATTATTAATCCGGACGGACTGATTTTTTTCAGGGAAACAGGTGAGTTGGAATTTAAAACATTTTATCCGAATAATATCATCTATGATGTTTAGCAGGCGCGACTTTCGTCCTTCCACCAGGTTATCCTTATGAGATCAATATCCAGGCATTATTAGG
>JBAXET010000338.1:0-1831 GCA_037140275.1 Ferruginibacter sp.
GCCATTACTTCATTTTGGCGGTTAAGCGCAATAAACCACCATACTAATGCGGCTATAATATAGGCCAGTAATATCCAGTACAGGATAAAAATAAAACGCAGTTTTTTTATTTTACTGTGCATGATAAGTAGTAAACAAAATTTGTTGAAATGAAACAGGCCGAATTAACTATTCGGGATATCAATTTCTTACATCCAGTCCCCAGCTCAGTTTATTACGCAAAGTTTGTAAAAAATTATTTTCATTCAACCGGATGAGGTTAACACTAAATGCTTCTTTACGAACGGCCAGCTGAATTTCTTTGGTTACAATTTCCCTGCGGCTGTCGAGCGTGCATAAAAAACCATCCGTACGGCCTTCTACTTCAAATGAAATAACTGTGTCATCCGGCACTACAATGGGCCTTATATTAAGATTGTGAGGGGCTACCGGAGTAATTACAAAACTTCCGCTATGCGGGAATACCACAGGTCCGTTACAACTTAAAGAATATCCGGTGGAACCTGTTGGGGTGGCTACTATTAATCCATCTGCCCAGTACGTATTTAAAAACTCCCCATTCAGATAGGTGTGGATCTTTATCATTGAGGTGGAATCTTTCTTCAGTAAAGAAAATTCGTTCAGTGCATAAGGTACTTCTCCAAACAAAGGAATATTTGCATCCAGGTGTATGAGGGTTCTTTTATCAATAACATAAGTTCCGTTAACCAGCGTTTCTACCGCAGTTTGCAGTTCTCCCTTACCAATATTTGCTAGAAAGCCCAGACGGCCATAATTGATGCCTAAAATAGGGATACCCTTATCTCTTACAAAAGTCACTGTATCCAGTAAAGTGCCATCTCCTCCTAAACTGATCATGCAATCAATAGTATCATCCAGATCTTCGGAAGAATTGAATGTGGAATATTTTGTTTTAAGATCAACAGCAGAATAAAATTTGTTGAAGAAGTCCTGATAAAACACTGGTTCTACTTTATATTTTTCCAGCTCATGTAATAAAGCATCAATTTCCTTATGCTGATTTTCTTCAAGCCCTCTGCTGTATATGGCTATCTTCATTGATATAATATTTATTATTGACTAAAACCCGCTTTGGGTATGTAAAAATAGCCCCTTTTGGTTTAATTGGTTAAAACTGTATTCCAACCGCAGATTAACATCATAAAAGGTAAGGATGTCAATACCAAAACCGCCTGTATATAGTAACCTGTTGTTAAGCGCCGAGGCAAATTCTTTTTTGTTAAATGCATACCCTAAATCGCCATAGGTTTTTGCAAAAATGGTGAAGGGGATATACGGGAGTGATTTTAATTTGAATGGAATGGGTATGTTAAATTCAACCAACTTTTTTTTCAGCGTAGTCTTTATTAATCCTGTAGCCACTCCATCAATTACCAAATACTCCATACCTCTTAAATAGCTGTCGCCATAACCCAGCCCGCGCTGGTTAATGTAGGCCTGATAAAAGGGAAGCCTGATTTTGGCATTTAACTGAATACTGCTGTACCATTTTTTACCCAAAGCGTAATATCTGTTCATGCCGGTTTCAAGCGTTAATGCATTAACACCACCGGTAAATCCTGTGCCGCGTTTTGATACCGCAATAAATGCAGTATGCCCTTTTGTTGCATATAACACATTATTTACATTTGCATATTGCCAGGCATAGGAAGCTTCAAAAATACTTGCTGCTGTAGTGTTGGTATTCAGGTAGTAAGGATTATTTTTTTGCAGTAAGATACTGTCGCTAACGGTAAGCCTTGTAAAACCAATATTAAAGTAATGCTTTGTAAAAAATCCTTTTCTTACAGTGTAACCTGCAGTGATATAA
>JBAXET010000339.1:0-1814 GCA_037140275.1 Ferruginibacter sp.
CTGTCTGTTCCGTATGCGGTGTCAAGAATTATCCGCTCCGGCAGCAGCCCTGTTCCACCTCCTCCAGTTCCTCCACCACCGGGCAATGGATCTTTAGTACACGATGAAAAAACAATTAATAAAGAAACAGAAATACAGCTTAAATAATTTTGAAGTACTGCTGATTTTATTTTCATACATTTTTTTTCGTAAAGAATAGTATTCAGTATAAAGGAAATGGCAATACAAGATATTATTTAATAATTGACTACCCAACCCGGATTGTAAAATGAGTGACTAATTTTAACAATAGTAATTAAGTCAATTACTGGAACACAGGCAGTTAAATAGAGCAGTTCATTTTTTTTGCATACTGCTTAATGTGATTTTTTAACAGTTCTGCCCAATTTCATTGTTGCTCAATTTGCTTTTGAAGAAATTTCCACTGTCCACTCACTTCCGCTGTACACTTTATGCACTGCAGAAAAACTAGCCATATTCAATGCAAAAGACACCTGCATCAGACTGTTTAAATATAATAATGGTTTTCCTTCTGCCACACTGCCGAATGTGGTGCAGTAAGGCATTTCAGACTGATATATTTTTTCGCCCTTATTAAAAATAGTTACGCTCAGTTTATCTCCTGTTTTTACATTCAATTGTTTAAATAAATCATCAGTAATATTAGTCCAAATATTACCATACTGAATATCCAAAATAGCAATGGTGCCTTTTACAATATTATTAGTAAGGGTTGGTTTTTGATAGGCAATACTTACCACTGCAGCGGGTAACACTCCACCCACCTGTTCAAAATTAATTTTTCCTGAGGCCAGTCTTGCTGCGGTATAGGCATACACATCACGCCCATGAAAAGTATATGATTTTTCTGAACCTTTTCTGCGGTTGGCTACTTCATCAATAGCTCTTATCTCTGCAATACCCATCGATTGTGCAATTAAAGTAAGTGTACCATTATCGGGAGTTACAATAAAATGCCCGCTGTTGGTTTTGAGTACTACTGATTTTCTGTTAGTACCCACACCCGGATCCACCACTGAAACAAATACGGTTCCTGTAGGCCAGTAACTAACGGTTTGCTCTAACCGATACGCCGCTTCCCAGATATTATAAGCAGGAATTTCATGGGTAAGATCAAATAATTTCAGACTGCTATCTACATTCATAGCCACCCCCTTCATAGCAGATACTGCTCCATCTTTTACACCAAAATCTGTTTGAAATACCACGATCTTATTTTGAGCAAAAGAATGTATTGTTAAAAACAACGCAACAATGGAACAAAACAGGTAACTGATAATTTTTTTCATGCGCATATTTATTTAAAAAAGAGTTGGCAATTTTTGATTGCCAACTCTTCAACTATATAATTCTGAAATAATTAATTAACTATTCGTAAGCCCCTTTAGGGGTTTGGGGTTTCTTTAAAAGCTAAAAGCCAGTTTAGTAAACAATCGTCTTCCGTTAAAGCCCATCTGCACACTATCCCATGGTCCGCCACTTTCATTATCACCGGCCCATCCTCTTGCTGCCTGTACCACACCCAAATCAGGATGTACATTCAGCAGGTTATCTGCTCCAAAGAAAATAGAAGCCTGATTACAGAATTTAAATGACACAAAAACATCGGTAACCAGTTTGCCATTGTAATTGAAATTTTCGGGTACATAAGTTCCATTGGCATCAGAAGGCACCATTGGATTGATACCTGCATAATTTGGATTATCAGGTGTAGCATCTCCAAAACCTTTCAGCAACACTTTCCCATAATAAGTTAAGTGAGTTCCAAAGCCTAATTTGTTGATTGAATAATC
>JBAXET010000340.1:0-1807 GCA_037140275.1 Ferruginibacter sp.
AAGGTGAGCGTAATGCCTATACCTTTAAGGATAAGAACCCATGATTGATAAAATCAGAAATTTTGAAACCGTATTAAACGGGTATTATCCTACAGTTTCAGATATCAGGCTCAATCAGGTTAAAAGAAAAATGATGCAACTGGCCGCAGGGTTAAGATATAAAATAAATTTTTATCAGTTTCCATACGAAATAAAATTGCTGCAAAGAGTATGGAAATACCGGCAGCCGGAAATACAGGGCTTTTAAAATATTATCCAATGAATAATCCATTAACTATTGCACCGGAACTACCCGACCAAACCGCATCAGCTGATTGGTTTGCCACACATTATTTGCAGCTGCGCAAAAATGAAGGCAGGGTGTATACCGACTGGGAGGTAAATCAATTGCCCAATGTAGATGCCTTCCATATTTATTATGAAGAATGGCAGGTACGTAAACAGAGTTGTAACAAATTATTAAAATATCTGGGTCAAAAACAAAAAGCATTAACCATTTTAGAAATTGGTTGCGGCAATGGCTGGCTTACAGCAAAGCTGGCTACAGTGGAAAATGCAACAGTAGCAGGTACCGATATTAATACTTTTGAATTGGATCAGGCTAACCGTGTATTCGGCAAAAAAAACAATATCAGTTTTTTTTATGGTGATTTGGATAGTGAAATTTTTGAGGGACAGGCTTTCGACATTATTGTGTTTGCGGCCTCAGTACAATATTTTCCTTCTCTAAAAAAAATATTACAAACTGCACTCCGGCATATCACATTGCAGGGGGAGATACATATTCTGGATACCCATTTATATAAATCTGAATTAGTTGAAGCGGCTTCAAAAAGAACCACCCAATATTTAACTTCTATCGGTTTTCCAGAAATGGCAGATTGTTATTTTCATCATTGTATTGATGATGTTAAAATGTTTAACTATAAAATATTACATGATCCTGAGAGCTGGATGAATACATTCAGTCGGCATAAAAATCCATTTTACCATCTGGTAATAACAAGGGGATATTAACCAACATGCAATCTGTAATAGAAACATATAAAAGGCACCGCAGTTTACAAACGCATATAATCCGCTCTATGCCCATTGTAATACTGATGCCACACAGTGCCTGTAACTGTAAGTGTGTAATGTGTGATATTTGGAAAGACAATCATAACCTGAGACAATTAACCGAAGCAGACATAAGCGGCTTATTAACCACATTAAAAAAATTAGGCACACAACAAATATTGATGTCGGGTGGCGAAGCCTTACTCAATCCAAATTTTTTTACACTTTGTGCCATATTAAAAAAACAAAAAATTAAGATCAGTGTATTATCTACGGGACTGGCACTTAAAAAAAACGCCCTGCAAATAACAGCATGGGTGGATGATATTATAGTTTCGCTTGATGGCGATGAGGTACTGCATAATACCATCCGTAATATACCGGAAGCATTTTCAAAAATGGAGCAAGGCATTGCAGCTATCAGAGAAATTGATCCTTCATTTAAAATTACTGCCAGAACAGTGATTCATCAACAGAACTATAAACAATGGCCTTTAATAATTGATGCTGCAAAAAGTCTGGGGGTAAACCAAATTAGTTTTTTACCGGCAGATGTAAGCAGCCATGCATTTAACAGAGAAGTTTTGTGGGATAAATACCGGCAGCAAGAAGTATTAATAAGGGAAGAAGAACTAGCCCGCTTAAATGTAATTATTGATGAACTGATTACTGTATATCAGCATGATTTTGAAAACGGGTTTATTGCAGAATCCCCGGAAAAAATCAGGAAGATCGCACAGTATTATGC
>JBAXET010000341.1:0-1789 GCA_037140275.1 Ferruginibacter sp.
ATTCATCCGCTCATACCCGATATTGCCTGTGGCAAAGCCGGATTGAAAGCCTGGTACGCCTAAAATACCTGCTTTAATTTTGTTTAACTGCGATTGGCTCTGTGCCTGTGCAACAGCAATCATAATAAAACAGATGAGCACAGTATAATGGCGGTAAAATTTCATATAGTGGTGTACTGGTAAGAGTATTAAATGTTAAATTTTGCTGCTTTGTAAAAATAAAACCATAAGCAGTAAACAAAAGGCCATAAACACTGTAATTATTTTTAATTTTGTAAACTTATGAAGAGAATAGTGTTTTGTATATCTACTGCAGTGATATTGAGTTCTTGTGAAAAAAATATCAATTTCAACCTGAATAATGCAGAACCAGTATTAGTGGTGGATGCCCAAATTGAAAATGCTCAGGCTCCAACGGTGTTACTCACCAAAAGTCTGGATTATTTCAGCAATATCAATCCTCAAATACTGTCTAATTCATTTGTGCATAATGCCACGGTTACAATTTCCAATGGAGTTTTAACCCATCAGCTTAAAGAATATGCGGTACCGTTAGGTGCAGGCTATACAGCTTATTATTACGGAATAGATTCGGCTAATCTGGCAACAGCATTTGTTGGACAGTTCAATAAACAATATACGCTTACTATAAAAGCTGATGGCAAAGAGTATCTTGCTAAAACAACCATTCCGCTGCTGACTAAATATCCCGATTCGGTATGGTTTAAAGTTGCCCCTTTAAATCCTGACACCAATAAAAGGGTAATGATGATTAAGGCAACAGATCCGCCGGGCTTGGGCAACTATATTCGTTATTTCACTAAAAAGAACGGAGGCACTTTTTTACCGGGCTCTAATTCTGTTTTTGATGATGCGGTTATAGACGGAATATCTTATGAACTGCAGGTTGATCCGGGTATTGACAGAAACAGTACCAATACGGCCGACAGTATTTTTTTCAGAAGAGGAGATACCGTTACCCTCAAATTATGTAATATAGATAAACCTACTTATACCTTTTGGAGCACCTGGGAATTTGCCCAGCAAAGCATTGGCAATCCATTCTCTCAACCCAATAAAGTAATTGGGAATATCAATAATGGTGCATTGGGGGCATTTTGTGGATATGCTGCCTGGTACAAAACCATTATTGCCCGGTAGTTAAAACAAATAATCCATTAATTTCGTGGATTAGCAGTTAATTTTTATGAATACAGAAAAAGTACATTGTTTGATCATTGGATCAGGACCTGCAGGATATACTGCAGCTATTTATGCCTCAAGAGCAGGCTTAAATCCGGTATTATATCAGGGCATTCAGCCGGGTGGTCAGCTCACCATTACTACTGAAGTAGAAAACTATCCTGGTTATCCAGAAGGAATTCAGGGACCGGATATGATGGTGAATTTTGAAAATCAGGCCAAAAGAATGGGATCCGATATACGTTATGGATTGGCAACAAAAGTTGATTTTTCAGTGAGGCCTTTAAAAGTAGAGATTGATGAGGAAAAATGGATTGAAGCAGATTCAGTAATAGTTTCAACAGGCGCCAGTGCAAAATGGCTGGGACTGGAAAGTGAACAACGGTTAAATGGATATGGAGTTAGTGCCTGTGCGGTATGCGACGGATTTTTCTTTAAAGGGAAAGAAGTGGCTATAATTGGTGCAGGTGATACTGCTGCTGAAGAAGCCATGTACCTTTCAAAAATTTGCAGTCAGGTACACATGATTGTTAGACGCGGAGAAATGCGTGCCAGCAAAATAATGCAGGAAAGAGTGATCAATACA
>JBAXET010000342.1:0-1786 GCA_037140275.1 Ferruginibacter sp.
CACCACAAATATAGAAACTTTTTAGTACTATGCAACACATAATACCATATTTTTTACAGTAGTGGGTGGTGACAATTAGCCTATTTTACTTAAAACCCTTTACAGTAAAGGGTTTCATAGAATTAAGGGAAATAAAAATATTTTTGGGATAGGTATAAATGGTCGTTTTTTTAGGATGAGCGGCAGCAAATCCCTTTATTTTCAACATCATGTTATACTTATTACTTCTATTTTAGGTGTGAAAACTTAATCTATCAGCTTTTTAAGTAGATTTATTTAACCAAACAGTCAATATGAAAAAAGCGATTCTGATATTTTTTGCATTTATTTCTTTGCTTGCTCCTGCTTATGCCCAAAAAACAGATCAAAAACTTCAGTCCCGCATTGCAGCTTTGGTGCAGGGCTTTAAGGGCGAGCTGGGTATATATATAAAGAGCCTTAAAACAGGTAAGATAGTAGCCATTAACTCAGATACCATTTTCCCTACTGCCAGTATTGTAAAAATTCCCATTCTTATTGGTATCATGGATAAGATTAATAGAGGGGATTTTAATTATCACCAGCAATTGCAATACAGAGATTCTTTAGCCTACAGCAGCTTTGATGTTACCGCCAATTTAAAAGACACCGCTAAAATTGAAATGGCCAAAGTGATTATGCTGATGCTTACCACCAGCGATAACAGCGCCAGCTTATGGTTACAAAAACTGGCCGGCGGTGGTTCAAGAATAAATGACTTATTAGATAGTATTGGTTGTAAAATTACCCGTGTGAATTCCAGAACCCCCGGCAGAGAAAATAACCGTACCCAATATGGCTGGGGTCAAACAAGCCCATATGAAATGGCCAGCCTTATGGAAAAAATATATACCGGCACCATTATTAGTGATAGTATGAGCAAAAGAATGATTCGTTTGCTGGGACGAAACTTTTGGGATGAACAGGCTATATCACAAATTCCGCCTGAAATTTTTGTTGCCAGTAAAAATGGTTGTGTAGATGCGAGCAGAAGTGAAGTACTATTGGTGATGGCCAAAGAACCTTATGTATTCAGCATCTTTACTAAAAACAACACAGACATTAGTTGGAGCGATACTAATGAAGCCTGGGTACTGACAAAAAAATTATCAGCTCTATTATGGTCGTATTATTCTAAATAGAACCTTCAAAATTTGTTAAAGTAATTACAAGTTAATAAAACATGAGCCCGTGGCATTGGCTTTGCATTAATGTTTTAAAGGAGGATGCCTATTATGAAATCATTTTTACTATTTATTATTTCTGCTGTAATACTCTTTTCCTGCAAAACCAGCAAAGACTATTTATTGCGGGGCGATGAAGACAGAACTCTGTTCGACATTGTGAAGAAATTAAACAAACGAGGTAATGATGCTGATGCAGTAAATGCTTTACCGGAAGTATATACAAGGGTTCAGCAAAATCATCTTAAAAAAATTGACGGATATAAAAACAGTCCTGATATTTTTCATTGGGATAAACTGATTGCAGAGTACAGTATTTTACAAAACATGTATGAAAGCATCAGCAGCTCCGGGCCCGCCAGCCGTTTGGTGAATGCTGTAAATTATCAAAACCAAATTTTGGAAACCCATCTGGCTGCTGCGGCAGATTATTACGACAAAGCACTTGCTTTGATGAATTACGGTTCCAGAGATAATTTAAAAACAGCCTATAACTATTTTATAAAAACCGAAAAGTATGCTCCGGGTTTTAAAAATGCAGTTACAAAAATGAATGAAGCCTACCAAAACGCTACCATTACAGT
>JBAXET010000343.1:0-1771 GCA_037140275.1 Ferruginibacter sp.
GCAAGGCGTAATTACCACTGATGGTATTGTAGCTGCCGGTGCTGTTGTAATAGGCCGCATTACAACCATTAGCTGTGTTTTTATTACCAGTAGTATTATTTACCAACGCACTTATTCCCATGGCTGTATTAAAAGATCCTATGCTGTTATTGTTTAGCGAGTTATTGCCATAGGCATTGTTGCTGCTGCCGGTTGTATTGCTGTAAAGCGATCCATCACCTACCGCATTGTTGCTATTGCCGGTGGTATTGCTGTATAAGGCATTGGAACCTGTAGCGCTGTTGGAGAAGCCGATGGTATTACTAAACAAAGCATTTAGCCCATTGCCAATATTGGCAAAACCGGTGGTATTGTGGTACAAGGAATTTACGCCGTTGGCGGTATTAAAATCACCGGTGCTATTAAAGTAAAGTGACCCACTGCCATTGGCGGTATTGTTGCTGCCGGTAGTATTGCTGTAAAGTGCATTAACGCCATTGGAAGTATTGTTTGTGCCGCCTGAATTACTGTAAAGCGACTGAAAGCCATTACTGGTATTGTTGCTGCCGGTAGTATTGCTGTAAAGTGCATTAACGCCATTGGAAGTATTGTTTGTGCCGCCTGAATTACTGTAAAGCGACTGAAAGCCATTACTGGTATTGTTGCTGCCCGTTAAATTAGAATAAAGAGCAGCATATCCATTGGCGGTGTTGGAAAAACCTGTTGAGTTATTGGAAAGTGCATAACCTCCCGTGGCTGTGTTGTTGCTTCCGGTATTATTATTAGCAAGGGTATAAACTCCGTTGGCCGTATTGTAATTACCATTGCTGTTGCCACTAAGGGCGTTAAAACCATTAGCAGTATTAAGAAACCCTGTGGTATTATTAAAAAGCGAATTTGCTCCGTTGGCACTGTTGCTATATCCTATAGTATTTTTGTAGAGTGCCCCTGCACCATTCGCAGTATTATTAGAGCCGGATGTATTTGTTTGTAGTGTAAAGACTCCGTTTGCAGTATTGTTATAACCTATAGTATTATTCACAAGTGCCGAAAAACCATTGGCTGTATTATGGCCACCTGTGGTATTACTATAAAGCGCCTGTGTGCCGCTAGCTGTATTGTTATATCCTGTTGTGTTATAGAATAGTGCAGCCAGGCCAAAAGCGCTATTGTATTCACCGGAAGTATTATTTTTAAGCGCCGAGTTCCCATTGGCTGTATTTCCTATAGCTATGTTTTGCAATAAGGATTCAAATCCTATTGCAGTAGAATATGTTCCTCCAATTGGGACTGTATTTGCGTTATAAGAAGTATTCTGCTGCGCCATAGCACCCATCAACAAACTAAAAATCAGCACAAGGGTTATCATAGTTTTTTTCATAGAGCCATTTGGTATTAATGTCATAAACAGGTTGATTGAATAATAGTAAAAAATACAGGCGCAAGTAAACATAAATTTCTAATATAAAAAAACCTGTTTTAAGGGAGGGTTCTGCTGGGCAAAGGTTTCATAGGTTTCAAGGGTTTCAAGGGTTTCAAGGGTTTCATAGGTTCAAGGTTACAGGCGTTTAAAGGTTTAAAGGTTTAAGGTTTAACGTTAGATTGAGGAAGGTTTGTGATTGATGGATTTTAGTGAATGATTTTGGTCGTGTTGATTGAATTTCTTTTACACCTGCGGTGGGCTTCGTACTTTTTTGCTTGCCCAAAAAAGTAACCAAAAAAGGGCCCCCGCAATCGATAACCCCCCGATTGCGGGATGGTTCCCTGATTAAGCGTAAGTGCTACTGTGGCT
>JBAXET010000344.1:0-1750 GCA_037140275.1 Ferruginibacter sp.
CTCCTGGTATCACCAATGCAGCAGGATTCTTTTTATAATAATGCGCCGGAGCGGCGATAGTTAAAGGGTCATCCTCTTTAAGCATTATACCTTCAAACTGGATACCTTTTACCATCAGCTTGTTTAATTTATCGGGTAAAATGGTGCCGGCAATAGTTTGTTTTTGTTGTAAGATGCCCGCATGTTTGGAGCTTCCGGAAGATTTGAAATATAAAAGCCCATCATCACTGTTCAGCACATAAAAGCAGCTGAAACAATAAGGATTTCCGACTGCATCTGTACAGCAAATGCTGGCGCAGGTTTGGTTGGCTATAAATTCAGCAATATGTTTGTTCATTGTACTTTTATTATTTTAACCGGACAGGCAATAGCCACTTCATGTGCATTGATTCTTTCTCCGGCAGTTATGGGTAATATAAAAATATCTTTTTTGCCGGCTGCTTTTACCAGCGTAGCTTTTCCATCTTTCTTGCTCATTCGCCAGTATTCCGGCTGCATTTCATAGCAAATGCCACAACCAATACATTTTTTTCTGTAGTGTATGATATTAGGCATATTCAGCAGCTACTATTTTATATAATTTATCACTGGGAGTAACTTTAACTGCAAAAGGAAAGGTGATCTTGTCTCCTTTCTTAGCTTCAATATTTTCCTCCCCATTTACAATCAGCGTATCAAAATTTTCTTTTACCATTCCGCAAACCGGTCCGCTGATCATAATGGTATCCCCCTTCTTAATAGTTCCTGTTTCTACAATAAATTCCGCCACATTTATTCGGGGGTAATAGTTTGTGCCTTTACCAATGTATATTTTCTTTTCTGTTGCTATGGAACCTGGTGTTGAGGTCCACTCTCCTAATTCACGACCCAAATAATAGCCTTCCCAAAAACCACGGTTGTATACGGTGCTTAAATCTTTTAACCAGCCATCTATTTTTTCCTGCGTAAATGTTTTATCAGCGATAGCTTCCACTGCTTCTTTATAACATTTGGTTACAGTAAATACATAATCGGAGCCCTTGGTACGGCCTTCAATTTTTAATACATCTACGCCACTGGCAATTACCTGATCCAATACATTTATAGTACATAAATCTTTTGGCGACATGATATATTCATTGTCTACCAGCAATTCTTCTTTGGTTTCATTATCTGTTACTGTATAAGAACGCCTGCAATTTTGTACGCAGGCACCACGGTTAGCAGAAGCATTTTCTGAGTGCAGGCTCAGGTAACACTTGCCGGATATGGCCATACATAATGCTCCGTGCACAAACAATTCAATTTTAACAAATTCGCCCGATGGGCCTGTAATTCTTTTTCTTTTGATTTCTTTACAAATATGTTCTACCTGTTTTAAGGTAAGTTCTCTGGCCAGTACTATTACATCGGCAAAGCGGCTAAAAAATTGTACGGCTTCAATATTGCTAACATTGGCCTGAGTAGAAATATGTAAAGGAATATTTAACTGGCTGCAATATTCTATTACTGCAAAATCAGCTGCAATTACAGCATCTATTTTTTGTTTTTTAACTTCCTGTAAAATTGATTTCAGCAATTGCATATCATGCTCATACATTACTGTATTAAGCGTTAAATAGGCTTTAATGCCTGCTGCTTTACACAGTTCACTCACTTCCTTAATATCTTCTTTGGAAAATGCGTTAGCAGAACGGGTGCGCATGTTCAACTGCTCCACACCAAAATAAATAGCATCTGCTCCTGCATTAATAGCTGCCTGTAAACTGTC
>JBAXET010000345.1:0-1749 GCA_037140275.1 Ferruginibacter sp.
TATCTTTTCTAAGAACTGTTCCAGTTCTAATCGCACTTTGCTTCTATCTACATGAAATGATTTGCGCAAAAATTTAAACATCTCTTCTTCCACTACCGTTAAGTTGTCTTTTTTTGACATAAATCGATATACAGATTTGGTAAGATATTCCATCAAATCGTAATTACCCAGTTCGTAATGCGCCATCAGGTGCAGCAGGCGGGAATAGCTCTGGAGGTCGCTCCGCACTTCTGCATTTTCGTTGATGATTTTTTGCAGGTAGTCGATACAGTTAGCATAGTCGCCATTTCCAAAATACATACTGGCGATTTTGTAATTGAACACCATAATGCGGTGCTCATCTATAAACAATTCGAATTCTTTCATTTTTTCTTCCAGATGCGGTACCAGCCTTACCCCTTCTTTAAAAGTACCCAGCATGCTGTGCTGATTTATTTTGGCACTGAAGATATATACAAAAGCCTGTGTACGGAAGTTATCGTGCAGGCGTACCCTGTCGGTTTCGGCAAATTTTTCAAATTTCTTCAGGGTATCATCAAAGCGCTGGTAATTGCGCAGGTCAAAATGCGCATTCAGCAAGGTATGCAGCCCTTTGATATAGTGACCGGTTTCTACCCGTATCATTAATGGTTCGGCATCAAAAATATCCACCCATTTTTGAGCATGCCGGTAATACATGATAAAATCCTGCCGTATAAATGCATACCAGGTATAGCTCTGGTACAGGTATAATTTTTCGTAAAACCCCGTTTGCTCCCAGGCATTATCGGGCAAATGTTCTTTAAGATAAACTTCCACGCTTGCCTCATCATTCTTGTTGCGGGCATGGCCATTTTTAATAAACCAGCTGTATAACAACATCGCCAGATTACTCAGTTTAGATAAAGCATCTATCCGCTGATTCACTTCATTAACTTCGGCAGAAAGCTGTTCTGCCCGGGTTTGCATGGAACGGGTGATGTGCAGGGTTTCAATTCTTTTTTCCAATGCAATAGCACTGAGCAAAAAATTGATCTTATGATTGGCCTTGGCCGTTTCCTTGGCTTTATCTAATATTTTAAGGCTCTGTGAAAACAAGCCTTTTTTGTAAAGAATATGCGCATAGTCAAATTGTTCATTCAGCTGCAAATCGATACTGTCGCCGCTTTTTAATAATCTCAGACTGGCCAGTAACTGTTTGTACAGGTGTACTTTTACATTAGCTAACTGAGGTTTTTTAATAGATTTGAGACGTTTTAATAAAATGGCCTCGTCATATTCGGGCAGCTTGTCCAGCGCATCAAATAATTCTATGATTTTGAGATCCTCATTGCCCGAACTTCTTTTAATATAGAGCTTAAAATGCCTCTTCTCCGACTTCTCCAGGGAACGGACCAGTTGAAATAGAGTATCTGTAAAATTGTTAGGCATCATTATATATAATGGTCAAAACCCAGTGCTGTTAATGGTTTTAGCTATAAAAATAATGCTTCACCATAATAAAATCAGCAATAAGTTGATTTTAGTACAAAAAGAACGCACCCTACTTTTGTGTAAGAGGATGAGTTAATGAAATAGCAGACAATCGTTAAAGTGAGTATTCAATCCTTGGAACTGCATAATATGCAGGAAAAGAAAAAAATTAAGAATTTTCATATAGCAAGCAATCGTTAGAGCCGCTCTGTTTCCACAGAGGGGCCTTTTTTTTGCGTGTACAGTATTAATTCTGTTTCAAAGTTAAAGGATCAGTACTTTAATACCATATTATAG
>JBAXET010000346.1:0-1746 GCA_037140275.1 Ferruginibacter sp.
AGTATTATGAATGTTGCCGTATGTAATAGTTTGCGCATTGTATATGGGTTGTTTTTGCAGTTCACTCCTCCAAATAATCAGTTCACTCTTTTTAGTATATTAAATTATACTTTAGAAATATTCTTGTACTATAAAATTAATCGTCCACTATTTTACAAACAATTAAATTTTAGAATCATGAAACTAACAACATTTTTTTATAGCACAGTACTGCTGTTAACTAAGAAAGAGAAAATGACTATAAAGAATAGCTAGGCCGCTAATATTTAGTTTCGGATTATTTTAAACCTCATTATTTCATTAAACTCAGCAGCTTCCTCTTCAAGTAATGCATGTGCAGATGCTTTGAACCAGAATATTTTCTTTTCCGGTGCAATCAAATTTTCTTCAAACATACCTGTAATAACAGAAGGTACATTCCAATCGTATTTACCTGCGAGAAAATACGCCGGCACATTCAGTCGTTCTACTTTAGTAAAGTCAGCAGTAAACATATCTTTAGCAAGATGGCCCGATGAAAATTCAAATGCTTTATTCCAATTGTAATTTTTATAATCCTTATACATGCCCATTACTTTTTGTTCAATTGCAGCAATACTATCATTATAAACAGCGCCTTTATATTTATTCAGCAATTGGTACTGCTGCATAAAACAATCCAGATCTGTTTTACAAAACGCAGTGTCTTTTAGTTTAAGTAAGCTGTTTAATGTAGCGGTATCATTTGCCTTGGTGGCCTGGTCTTTAAGCCAGTCCTGTGTAACAGCCATCCCTTTTTTCATATTAATGATCTGCGAAATGGCGATATATGCTTCATAGTCCTCAGGATATTGCAGCACTAATTGCATCCCCACAATAGTTCCCCAGGAATAGCCGGCCAAATATATTTTTTGCTGTTTGAATTTGCTTTTCAGATATGCGGTAAGATCATGTGCATCACTTACAATTTGCTGCAATGTCATATTTGCAGGATTGGGATTGCTTACATACGAAAGGCCACTGCCCCGCTGGTCCCAGGAAACCAATATAAAATCTTTGGTAAGGTCTTTATTGAAGTAACGTAAAAAAGGGGTTTGTGGCCAGCCTGGTCCGCCGTGAAGGAATAAGAGCACCGGTTTAGTATCTGATTCACCGCTGATTTCTATATATTGTTTTTCGCCACCGAGCTCAAGGTATTGCACTTCATTTACAGGAACTCCTTTTTTAGGAGCATTACTATTACAGGATAACAGCAGCATGCATGCAGCAGTGAGTGCAATAAAAGTTTTCATTACAAAAATATTTAACCAATAATGAGTGTTATTATCCCTGAGATTTTTCTTCCTTCCATTTGGTGATACCATATCCGGGAATTACATGTTTTTCGCTGTGGTAAGAAGAACGAACCAATGGGCCGCTTTCCATATAATCAAAGCCCAGGTTATACCCTATCTCGCGGTATTCGGCAAATTCATCGGGGTGTACAAAACGTACTACAGGTAAATGTTTTTTGGTGGGTTGTAAATATTGGCCAATAGTGATTACATCCACATCAGAAGCCCTGAGGTCTTTTAAAGTTTGGATCACTTCTTCTTTTTCTTCCCCCAGTCCAAGCATGATACCACTTTTGGTACGCATGCCACCCTGCTTAAGCATTTTAAGTGTTTCCATACTCTGCCAGTATTTGGCTTGTATGCGTACCTGTTTAGTCAGGCGTTCGGTGGTTTCAATATTGTGACTTACTACTTCTGGAGCAGCATCAATAAT
>JBAXET010000347.1:0-1745 GCA_037140275.1 Ferruginibacter sp.
TAGTAGAAATTGTTTCTTTCAACTTTTTATATGCAGATTCTGATGCTTCTATTGCAATAATTTTATCATAATGTAACATATTAGATTTAGCCCAATTTCCTATATTGGCTCCAATATCAAAAAACAAATCGTCCTTTCGTAAAAAATGTAGCAAAAAACCCATGTCAGCAAAATCATGTAAACCTGCATATATATTACCGGTGGCACCAGCTAAACCTTTTTTAACCACAAGTTTTGTGTTCCCTATAAATTTTACAACTCTTTCTTTAGGAAATAGTAACTGCGCTAATTGCCAATAAAAAAAACGGTAGTATGCTTTTATCTTATGCTTTCCGGCTAATGGATGATGGTTGATAAAGTTAAAAATCTGTTTTAATGATTTCATGAAATATTAATATCCTTAATCGCTTTTTCTAAAAGTAAGACAAGTTCTCTTGTAACTTCCCTGGCTGAATACTGATTGAATAAAGCAGTATCCACCTTTTCGATATTGTATGACTGATGAAACAAAACAAATTTCTTAAAAAATTGACTAAACCTGTTTCGTATTTCGTCTACCCCTTCTTCTCCATTAAAATCTAATACCAAACCAGCATTTGTGGAATGGATTATTTTTACTGCTGTACTTTGCGTATGCAAAACTGCCAATATACTTTTTTTGCTCAATACCCCTTGATAGGTCTTTGATGGTGTATAATGCGGCTCGGTGCTTCCTAAAATAAAAACAGCATCAGCAGCATCCAGGTGAATGAGTACATCCAAGTATGGAATGCGTTTGGGGTATTCAAAAACAATCGTTTGCCATAAGTCATATTTTACTGCCAGTGGTTTTATATTGAACCCGTTTTCATCGCCGGAAGTTTTACCAGTACCCACAAAATGAAATTCCACTTCGCTGAATTGCTCCTTGTTTGCTGCAATTGCCCGGAAGACAGCTTCTAAAGGGCCGTATGCTTTGGGAAGCATGGCACCTGCATATATCAATTGCAGTTTATCATTTTTTTGAAAAAGGTAAGGTTGCAATGCCAGTTCCTTTAACCCTTCATGATCAGCCGCTTCGCCACCATAAGGCATGTGGCCAAATACACAGGTATTTTTTAATCTGGGATTCCGGTCCATTACTCCCTGGTAATACCCCGCCGCCACACCGGTGATCAGTGAAGCTTTGCGGACTGCTTTGGGCTCTAGCCAGCCTGCCAGTTTCATACTCCACCAGTGCCTCGAAAGTTTTTTATCCGATCCCGGAAACTTATGCACCCAGGGATCAATATAATCAATGCCGTATTTTACACCTGTTTTCAGATGGAGGTAAGCGCCAATTAATGAAACATAAAATGAAGGAATAGGGATGTAAACGAAATCAATTTGCTCCTTCTTTACAAGTTCAATTGCTTTTTTCCTTAATTGAAAAAAACTCCTCAATCCAATATCACCAATTAGCCTTGGTTTAGTAACTGCAAAAGCCTTTACTTTTTCTATATGCTGCATAGCAGGTAACAGTTTATGAAGATTCCAGTCTAATTTTTCTTCATAATAGGATTCATCAACAGTTAGGATAATTGGTTCCCATCCAAATTCAGGTAAATGTTGTGCAAACAAACGGCTGCGATGTACTGCAGCTAGATTGGATGGTGGATAATGTGGACTGATAAGTAAAATTTTCTTCATCAAAGCGCTTCTAAAAATTCATGTAATTCCTTACTTATATTCTCTAAATCTGGAGTTGAGTTAACCAGTTCCTCTAC
>JBAXET010000348.1:0-1743 GCA_037140275.1 Ferruginibacter sp.
GTAGATGGATTTTATATCACAGGAGGATATACAATTAATGGCTTTAATCTTACTATAAACGGCTTATTAATGGATTCGAAATTAGGAAGCGGGTTAACCAATAATGGAGCTTCCCCAGTTATCACTAACTGTTCATTTATTGGTAACGAAGGAGAGGGTACTGGGGGTGGTATTTGCAATAATAACTCTTCGCCTGCTATTAGCAACTGCAGCTTCTCCAACAATCTTGTGTATTTATCAGGAACAGGTATCTCCAACAATAGTTCATCCCCTACAATTACCAATTGTACCTTTAGCAATAATATTGCCGGTACTTTGGGTGCTGGAATTTATAATGGGGGCTCCTCTCCAACAATTTCAAACTGCACTTTTACCAACAATACCTCCAACAGTGCTGGCGGTGCCATATTTAATACCTCATTTCAAAGTGCACCAGTAATATCAAAATGTATTTTTACAGGCAACAGTTCTTATTTTGGAGGTGGCATTGAATTTTTTAATTCAGCTTCCGGTACTATAAAAAATTGCAGTTTTACCAATAATAATTCAGATAATGATGGTGGTGGAATTTATGGCAGTGCCACATCAGGCACCATTAATATAATGAACTGCATGTTTTATAATAATCACGCAAACATTACAACTGGTTCCGGTGGGGCTATTTGTCCTATCAATAGCACAAATAACAACAGTGTTATCAGTTGTACTTTTTATGGCAATACGGCTTCCTCAGGTACAGCAATGAATTCAACCAACGGGATTTTAAAAGTGCATAATTCTGTTGTATGGGGTACAACAACAGGTGGCAGCTTCGATTTTAAAAACAGTGTGGCAGAAGGATTGGCTGGGGGCACCAATGGCAATCTGGATGGAACAGTAATAACGGCAGCACAACTATTTGCCAATGCTGCAGGTGGCAATCTTACGTTAAACCCCATAAGCCCGGCAATAAATGCAGGAAGCAATGCATTATATACCGCTGCAGGTGGCAATCTGGTTACAGATAAAGATGTTGCGAATAATGCAAGGCTGGTAAATGTAACTGTGGATATGGGAGGATATGAATTTGATGTAAGCGTACTACCATTAAAATTTGGTACTGTTACTGCTGCTCAGGATAATTATGATGCTGTAATAAACTGGCAAACATTCAATGAATACAATATTTCACACTTTGAAGTTGAATTCAGCAGCGATGGATTAAATTTTAATAAAATTGCAACTGTTACACCTTTAAATACAACTTCGCACACATACTCTTACAAACACTTATTACCAGCAGGATCTCAATTATATTACCGCATCAAAGAGGTTGACCTTAATGGCAGGTTCATATATTCTGCAACGGTAAAAGTAAATCTGAACAGCAGCACGCAGATAAAAATTTACCCCAACCCCGCCTCGGTAATATTACAGCTGAAAAATATTGATGCTGCAACAGCTGATTTTGTTCAGATCATTTCGGGTGATGGTAAAATTTTAATTCAGCAAAAGGCCACTACCAACATGCAGCTGTATGTAAAAAATATAGCTGCAGGCGTTTGCATACTTCGTATCGTAAAGAAAGATAAAACTGAACAATCTTTTTCTTTTATCAAACAGTAACCAGTACCAATATTTTTTTAACAACGGCGCATATAAGCGCCGTTGTTGTTACTGGCTCATACTCCCCTTTTTCCATGATTTTATGTGATTTAAAAAATATCCTGTTTTTATGGGATTGAAAAAAGGTACACAACATAG
>JBAXET010000349.1:0-1740 GCA_037140275.1 Ferruginibacter sp.
ACTGCAAGGGGCTTGGGTAAGACCACCCATTAAGGATCAGCGCAGCTAATCCAGTTTTGATTGTGTATAGTCCTGAAATAGGTTGACCTCAAAAAAAGATACTTCAATCAGCAGCAGAGTAAAACGACGCTCCTTTTGGGTTAAAGACATAAATTCAATACCATTGCAAAAGATTTATAAAAAATTAACCACTGAACCACTTAAACCAATAATTTGAAACAACCCAACACCACTACACCCAACTCTAAACGCAGGGTACTTATTGCCAGCCTTGCGGGAACCACCATCGAGTTTTTTGATTTTTATATTTATGCTACGGCAGCAGTATTGGTATTTCCAAAATTGTTCTTCCCAAGCGTAGATCCTACTACCGGCACTTTAGAGTCGCTGGCCACATTTGCACTGGCATTTTTTGCACGGCCTGTAGGTGCCATTGTATTTGGTCACTTTGGAGATAGGATAGGAAGAAAAGCAACGCTGGTAGCTGCATTAATGACGATGGGTTGCTCTACCGTAGCCATTGGTTTGCTACCCACTTATCAAACAATCGGGATTGTGGCGCCTATCCTGCTGGCGCTGCTGCGCTTTGGACAAGGCCTTGGACTTGGTGGCGAATGGGGAGGTGCCATTTTACTGGCAACAGAAAATGCACCCGAAAACAAAAAAGCATGGTATGGTATGTTTCCGCAACTGGGCGCACCGATTGGGTTTTTATTGTCAACCGGTTTATTTCTGCTTTTGGGCAATACCATGAGCGATGTACAATTTTTTAACTGGGGTTGGCGTATTCCTTTTGTGGCAAGTGCATTGCTGGTTTTGGTGGGATTGTATGTGCGATTAAAACTTGTAGAAACACCCGACTTTTTAAAAGTGATTGAGAAAAAAGAACAGGTCAATTATCCGGTAATAGATGTTTTTCTAAAACATACCAAGGCACTGCTACTGGGCACCATTGGTTCTATTATTGTTTTTTTAGTGTTTTATATAATGACTGTTTTTGCACTAAGCTGGGGTACGACTGCTTTACAATATCCGCGTGCTGATTTTCTTTCTGCACAAATTATTTCTATGTTGTTTTTTGCAGTGGGTATCCTTATTTCGGCAGCGCTTGCCGATCGTTATGGCCGTCCTACTATTTTAATGATGGCTTCTATTGCAATTTTAATATTCGGTTTGTTTTTTGCCAGCCTTTTTGTAAGCGGTAACCTTACGCAGATTATTGTCTTTTTATCTTTGGGTATGTTCCTAATGGGTATGACTTATGGGCCTTTGGGCACTGCCCTTGCCGAAATTTTTCCGGTGGCCGTTCGGTATACAGGTGCATCGCTTTCTTTTACCTTAGCTGGTATCCTGGGCGCTTCGCTCACCCCCTTTATTGCAACCAAGCTCGCCAAAGAATTCGGTCTGGAATATGTAGGTTATTATATTGCCATTGCTGCCAGTTTATCGTTTGTTGCATTATTGATGGCAAGATCATCGATAAAACATAAGTGATCCTTTATTAACAGATTAATGTATAGTAAAAGGCTGCCTGGCAAAAGATGAGTCAGCAAAGAAGTCAAGTCCTGTGAAAATAGCTGTACACCAAACAGAAAGCGGTACGCTATCATAATTATTCAACTATAACCAGTTGTTTTTCATTTATTCTTTTCTAGCATTGAAAATATTTGCCCAATCTTCTATCAAAGGGGCTTGGGTAAGACCACCCATTAAGAATCAGCCCAGCTAATCCATCCTTCC
>JBAXET010000350.1:0-1739 GCA_037140275.1 Ferruginibacter sp.
TAGCAAAACATTCTATGTTGGTATAAACAGAAAATGCGGCGCAGGCTTCATTCAGCATTACCAGGTATTCGCAAACGGTATTGTCTGAAGGCTTGTGATTGCAATACTCTTCTACCTGCTCCATTTTTTTTCGCTTCTCGGCAAAGCTGTTATTCAATGCAGATAAGTTACTGGCTAAATTAGGAGAAAGATTTTTTCCTGATTTAGTCAAAGCTGCAATTTCCTTTCCTGCAGTGTTCAGGTCTTTAAATAATTTTATAAGAATATCTACTTTGTCTTTTGTTGCTGTTAGTTTTTCATCCAGCGCTGCTTTGTCTTTCGACCCGATGCTGCTGCTTACCTGTTCAGCTTCCTCTTTTATTTTTTCATATGCTTTGTTTACAATAGCAATATCATCATTGCACCAGTTGTTTAATTGCGGCAATTCGTAAACAGTGAATGCTGCAGACAGAGATGATTTTTTATCACTTCCTTTTACCGTAACCATGTAATTGCCAGCCTTACCCAAAGCATCCCAGGAAGCAATATATTTCCCTTCTTTGTTAACTGGTATCTGCTTTACATCTCTTGTTCCCTGGCCACTAACTGTTATTTCTACCTGGTTATAATTTTTATAAATTACACTCTCGCCACTAAAGATAATACTACCGCCCGCAAATACTGTGTTGGCAGAAAGTTCCAGAGTAACGTAGCCATCTTTCTGAGACATATCATTGGGGTCTTCGGGCGATGCATTTAAGTTATTTGCAGGGCTGTTTTTATTATTACCATTTGAACTGCTGGATGGAGTTGATGTATTTTGATTTGATGTTGCGGGATCGGTATTGTTTTTTTTGGCTTTGTTTTTATCTGCTATTTTTTTTGGGGCAGCAATTACACTGTCGATCCCCCTGCTCACCTGCTGGTCGGCCTTATTTCTTATTCTCCATTCAGCATCACGTTTTATTTTGTCTCCCAGTTTTTTAAAAATTTGTGCCTCGCCGGTTTGAATGCATAAAAAAAATAACGCTGTTACCAGTAATACTTTCATAATTATTTTTTAGAAGGTCAACTATTTTTTACTGGCTAATAGAATGCGAAAGAAGCCATCCGTAATTTCCATTTTTTTATCCGGATAACTGTCGCAGGTGCCGGTAACAATAAATTTACCTTCCACCCAGTCTCCATCTATTTTTGTTATTTCCATTTCCCCGGAAAAGCCCTTCCAAATGCCCGGCACATTTTCATCAGTAAAAATATCTACCGGTTCACTATGACTGAATTTGGTTTTGTTGCCTAGTACCATAAATCTTCTGTAATAGGGCAGGCCTACGCCTATACCATTATTATTTTTACCAACAATGCTTGCGGCCGCATCTGGTGGCATTATGGAAGTGGCTGACCAGTCTTTGCCATCAATTTTAGCGGTCATGACCCAGCCAGCTGAAGCTGTGGGAATGGCACCGGGTTGCAATTGTTCAAGTACCGTCAGGGCTTTTTTTTCATCGCTGATGGCTTTGTTTTGTGCGCTGTTGCCGCAGGAAGACAGCAGTGATGCAAAAAATAAAATGGAAAGAATATTTTTCATGATTGTTTTTTTTATTAAATAGTAGGTGAGTTTTTCGTTGACTAGATGAGATACATTTAGCTTTTATCTGATGATCTTTTTGTAATTACTCATTTCATTTCAATGAGTAATTACAAAAACACCTGAATTATTTTTTATTAGCTAATGATATACGGAAGAACCCATTAGTAGC
>JBAXET010000351.1:0-1738 GCA_037140275.1 Ferruginibacter sp.
GTATACATGGTCATACTGTCTTTTTCGTTTCCTTTTAATAGTTGCTGATAAAAAAGAAGTGCCTCTTTAGGATGTAAGGAAAGTAGTTGCAACCTGCTATTAAGTTCGATGATTGTATGCTGCGTGTAGGGATGTATTTTTTCTGCATTATTCAACATGGATTGCGCTTCTGTAAAGAGGCCAGAGTGCATTTTATATTCAGCTAGCATTAACATCTTATTAAAATTGATCTCTTTGCGGTAATTCAGCGAATCCAATTGTGCTAATGCATTTTGCAGTTGGCCTGCAGCTGAATAAGTCTCCACCAATCTTTCTCTTGTAGTCGCATTATCGGGCCTTGCATCAACAGCAATCTGGTAATGGCTGCTTGCCAGCTCCGGCAAATCCAGCCATAGAAACATATCACCAGTTCTTTCATTGATCTCTGCATGGGTATTGGTATTTCCTCCCAGGATGCTGTCGGCCTTTTTCAGGTAAGCAATACCTTCCTCACTATATGGAATTCTAATATCAGGAGAAAGTTCAATCTGTTCGCCAGTACCAGGCAAGGTTGCCAGATCTGTATAATAAAAAATTTCAGCAGCATAGATATCCGGCTGCTCAAATACATTTTTATTTTCGGATTCTTTACTTTCTCTCTCATTTTCAGAATAGGCTTCATCTGATTTACGTTTTTCTGCAAGCTTATACAAAAGAACGCCTTGTTTATAATACCAGCTCCCATCATCGGGAAACTGTTTTATCATCCTTTTGTAGAAAGCATATAACTCCCTGTATCCTTCAGAATAATCGGGAAACCTACTGATTATATTTTGCTGTAAATTCAATTTGTATTGCTTAATATAATCCAGCAATACATTTTCAGCGTCGGTATTGCGGCCAAGAAATTCCAACAATGTCCATAATTGATGATACCCGCCAATAAAACTAGGGTTAATCGTAATAATTTTTTTATATTGATTGCCTGCCTCGGTGAAGTGCCCCCATTTTTTATATACCTCACCAAGAATATAAAAGTCTTCCACCTGTTCGTACCAAAAATATGCGAATAATGCAGTATTACATGCTGCATTGGTATAATTCACTTTGTTTTTCTTTATGGAATCAACATAATTGATGAAACTTTCTCTGTTCAGGTAATTACCAACTGCCATATTAAAAATAATCTCTGCCTCCTGCCAGCGTTCTTGGTTAAAAAGTAATTTTCCGAGATAATGAAATGCCAGCGGATTGGTTTTATCGAGGGCAATTGCTGTTTTTAAATGTTTTTCTGCATTAAAAATATTTCCAGCATTCAATTCCATGATGCCCCATACTGTTTGTCCAACAGGGTCATCTTTTTTAATATTGGCTGAGTCAAAAATACAGGGATAATCAGTAGGAGTATTAGCTTCTTTATCCAAACCTTCAATCACGACTTCTGAAAAATGAAAACCTTGTTTCCTAAGGTCTCCTTCATAAAAAAATGAATCCGCCTTTGCATATTGTGTGGTGGTGGTATAGATATAACCCAGTCGGTCAAAAGGCAAAAAATGCCGGGTATTTATTTTAATGGCATTTCTGAATAATTCCTCGGCCAATAAATAATTTCCTTTTTTTTCATAAGCCAGCCCATAAGTAACATCAATACTTGGTAAGTTATGTTGTCTTTTTTTTGCCGAATCTAGTAATGTTATTGCCTGGTCAAGCTTGCCATCTCTTAATTTCAGGCTGGCTAAATTAACCCATGGGATAGCCC
>JBAXET010000352.1:0-1720 GCA_037140275.1 Ferruginibacter sp.
TCAAGCTTCTTTGGTTTTATACAGGATGGCATTTTTCAATCTGCAGATGATTATACCAAAAATGGTGTTATACATAATGGCCTAAAAGCGGCTACTGCAGCAGGCCACTTTAAATTCAGAGATATTAATAGCGATAAAAAGATCAATGATGATGATCGCACATTTATTGGCAATCCTCATCCAAAATTCAGCTATGGTTATAATTTGAATTTGAACTACAATAATTTTGATATGGGCATATTTTTACAAGGCGTTTCTGGTAATAAAATATTTAATTACTGGAGGGTGAACTCAGTATTTCCCGGCGCAACGGGTGAAGGTTCAGATGATACCTGGAGCCCAACTAATACCGGTGCAAAACTGCCCATATGGAACAGCACCACATCTGATGATATAAAACCGTCCAGCTTTTTTGTTGAAGATGGGTCATACTTAAGATTAAAAAGTTTACAGTTTGGCTATACTTTCCATGCAACAAAAGCCTTCAGTAAAATGAGGTTTTACATACAAGGTTTTAACCTTGCCACCTTTACTAAATACACCGGCATCGATCCTGAAATAAGCATTGGCAATGCTACCAACTACGGTGTTGATTTTGGCGGTAATTATCCTATTTCAAGAAAGATAGTATTTGGAATAAACTTTGGGTTATAAAAAATATTTTAAAACAGTGGATGATTATCTTAAAAATTTCATCCGACCTAATTAGAAAAAAAAATACACAGATGAAAAAAATATCAATTATCCTGTTGTCTTTGGTAGCTATAACCACAGGATGTAAAAAAGATTTTTTGGATGTACCATCTTCAACCGGTATTACTTTAAAAGAACTTTCCAATAAAGCAGGCGTGGAGCAATTGCTAGTTGGCGCTTATCATAATGTAACGGGATTAACAGTAAAATCAGGCTGGTGGAGTACGTCGGGCACCAATTGGGTGTACGGTGATATTACCTCTGGTGATGCATATAGGGGTGGTACAAATAATCCTGACGATGGGTTAACTATCGAACATTTTCAAACCCAGCCATCCACAGCTTACCTCTCTGATAAATGGCGTACAGTATATGATGGCGTTGCCCGTTGTAATAAAACAATACTGGCAGCTAATGCAGCTAAGGATATGACTATTGCTGAGAAAACTGCGGCAATTGCAGAAGCAAGATTTCTAAGAGGCCACTTTCATTTTGAAGCAAAAAAAATGTGGGGCAAAGTACCTTTTATAGATGAAACAGTTGTCGATTTTAAAGTATCAAACGAAACGGATATCTGGCCATTGATTGAAAAAGATTTTCAGTTTGCTTTTGATAATTTACCTGCCGTGCAGAAATATAAAGGACAGGGAAATAAATGGGCCGCCGCCTGTTATCTTGCCAAAGCTTATATGTTTGAGAAAAAATTTCCGGAAGCGAAAGCTTTATTGAATACTATCATCCCTGCTGCTTATGGCGGCGCCGGCGCTGGTGTTAATGCAAAGGGAAAACCTTATGCACTAATGACAAATTTTGATGACAACTTTAATCCGTCATTAGAAAATAGTGCAGAGCATGTTTTTCAAATTCAGTTCTCTGCCAATGATGGTGCCAATGGCGGTAACTCAAACATTGGTGAAATTGCCAACACGCCTACATTTTATCCTGTAACAAGTTATTATGTAAGCTGGAAACAACCTTCTTATAATTTAGTGAATGCTTATAAAACAGATGCATCTGGCTTACCCTT
>JBAXET010000353.1:0-1698 GCA_037140275.1 Ferruginibacter sp.
CTGTATAAGTGTAGTATTTTCTTCCATTGATAAAGGGAGAATCAATAGGAATGGGATTTGCAATAATTGAATCAGCGGTGGGTGTTAATCCTGGTACCAGGCTAAATTTCCAATGAATATTTGAAAGCCTATAACCAATTTTAGCAAAAATTCTAAATGGTGTTTGTGGACAGGTAATGGTATCGGGATTGCCTGTTATGCTGAATACATTCTTTATTTCAGTTTTGATATTGAGGTTATTGATATTGCAACCAATATTATAACCATAACTTTCATAAGCACCCAATCCATATACAGTCGCAGTGAATGCAGAATCGCTGGTGATGATATGCTGCATATCCATGGTAGTTGATAAATCGCCTATCGCTACTGAATAAGCAGGATTATTGGGATGTAATTTAATTTTTGAAGGTGGAATGGGAGTGCCATCGAGCAACATAGAGCTGACCCCTGCAGTTGGTATAATTATATTAACATAGGATTTCGAAATCAGATTAAGTGAACTTGTATAAAATAAAACGGAGTTCTGCCCTTGTTCAATGGGGCTTAAATAAAACATTTCAGGATCTCCTATGGCCAGCTGAGCTGGTTGTATATTCATCCAACACTGTGCTCGATTAGGTGTATACTGAGATACCAGAATGGGCCTATCTGCTTCAATATAATCCCCTCCTGTTGAATCCATATATTGATAAAAAAAATTTCGTATTAAGCCAGTTAGGACAATCCCATTTTTTTTTACAACAGTCGTTGGGTCTTTTACACAAATCCGATAATAATTTCTGAAACTGGCATTGATATCGCCTGAAAAATTATTAATGGTGTGGTGCGTAAGATAACGGGAGCCCCATGCTTGTGCAGGAAATACTTGCTGCTGTACTGCTTCACCACCATCTTTTTGACAAACATGCATACCACCTGTACCTGAAAAAAGAGCTATAGGGTGGCAGCTTCCATCAGCACCTGCAATAGACAAAATTTTACTGCCCGTAAGATCTTTACTTGAATTAACAGTATCTGTAATCCATCCAGCAGCAAAATTTGCCTTGCCAAAAACGGTGTAAATTTCTCCTTTGCTCAGATTTACTGTATAAGTCTGACCAGGCAACCACCCATTTTTGCAAGTGTCTGAAGGTGTAATCAATATCCTGGTATTATCATCTTTTGCTACAATATAAAACCAGTTATACCAATCAGGAAAATTAACCCCCTGGCTACTTGCAGTAAATGGTGGATTGGACACTCCCTGTGTTTGATAATAATTCACTGAATAATACAGATAGCCCCAGGTTTCTGATGGCATTAGCATGGTTGCCGCAGAAAACATGGCATCATATTCATGTGCATATACTGCTACCGGAACATCACTTACAATGTGAATAGCTTTGTTGGATAAACCATCTGAAAGGATGCGGGCATCGTCTGCGCCTATTTTAGGAATAATAATAGAAGCATCTACAGTATTAGCAGGCATTGAAAAAGATTGAGTCCAACTTGTTCCATTAATGCTGACGGTTACATTGGCTGCCAATTGAGTACTGATGTATAAGGAAAGCTCTTGTTGATTAACAGGATCCGAAAGGCCAGCGTGTGCAAAAAAGTTGGAACTAAAACTATAGCCTAGCCAAAATTCCTTTCCTCTGTTTGATTTATTCTGAGCTGTACTGTTATAAACAGCAAAGACAAGCATGATAATCA
>JBAXET010000354.1:0-1683 GCA_037140275.1 Ferruginibacter sp.
ATGGTGAATAGTGAATATCGTTTACCTTGCACTTCCTAAATTTTATTGACCATTGTTCATTAATTTTATTTCATGAATGTATTAGATCATATCTTTTTAAGTAATACCATTAGGAGCTACTGTATTGTAGGTGGTATTATATTATTTGTATTACTCTTTAAGCGATATTTCTCCCGTTACATTGCGTCTGTACTAATTCGTTTGCTCAGTTATATATGGAAAACGGTGGACAGAAAAAGTTTTGTTGATTTGGTGGTGGAACCTTTAGAATGGTTTCTGGTTATGCTAATTGCTGTTTTTGCTATAGATAATTTAAACTATCCAGCTGAATGGAAATATAAAATTTATGGCCATAGTATTGAGGATATTTTAACCAGTTTAGGCATTGCCATCATTGTTATTTTCTTTACCCGGTTTTTATTGCGCATCATCGATTTTATTGCATTGATACTGGCACGAAAGGCCGAGGCTACACAAGATAAAACTGATGACCAGTTGGTGGTATTTTTCAGAGATTTTTTAAAAGTAATTGTCGGCATAATGGGATTGTTGTTGCTGATGAAAACCTCGTTTAATCTCGATATTGGCGGATTGCTCACCAGCCTGAGTATTGTGGGTGCGGCAGTAGCCCTTGCGGCAAAAGAAAGTCTGGAAAATTTAATTGCCTCCTTCATTATATTTTTCGATAAACCATTTATTACCGGTGATACGGTAAAAGTAAATGCCGTAACAGGTACAGTAGAAAAAATTGGTTTGCGCAGCACCCGTATACGCACCGCAGATAAAACATTGGTTACGGTGCCTAACAAGCAAATGGTGGATAGTGTGGTAGACAACTGGAGCATGCGTATACAACGCCGCGGAGAATTTAATCTGGAACTTATTCAACAAACCAGCAGTTTAAAAACACAACAGCTGATTGAAGCTTTAAAAAATATATTGCAGTCAAAATCAGACATTATCAGTTCGTATACCGTTCATCTAACGGAAATAAATAAACATGGTATTCAAATTACTGCAGAATATTTTACTCCGCATATTCCATTGGAAAATTTTAACCAGTTAAAAGAAGAATTGAGTTATGCGGTTAAAGAAGCTTTGGATAAAACCAGTGTTGAATTGGCCAGTACTATCAACACTGTTACAATAATCAATGAAGCTAAAGGGGAGTAAATACAATTACTGGTTTAAAATTTCTGCCAACTCTTTATCCCATTTACCGGTTTTTCCATATTCCACCACACGGCCCACTTCTTTTCCGTTTTTCATTACAATAATAGTAGGTACGTTTACCACTGCAAATGCTTCTGCAATACTGCCCAAAGATTTTTTTTCGCGGTTAACTCCAAATAAAGTAATGGCATTATCCGGCACCCCACTTTTTTCTTGCAATTTAAAAAACTTAGGCAGTACAAACTGCGTGTCTTCGCACCAGGTACCTCCAAATATTACAAACTGCACGTTACTTTTATATTTTTCAAATGCCGAAAGTAAAGCCGTATCGGGAGTGTACATATTGTAGCTGGCACGGTACCATTTTACGTAAGCGGTATCGTTTTGTACCAAGTATTTATTGATGATTCCCTTGAGTATAAATTCATCAGGATGCTTTTCATCTTTACTGATCTCATATTGTGCCTGTGAAAATGAGTTGGTGCTGAATACAACACAAACCAATAGTAC
>JBAXET010000355.1:0-1670 GCA_037140275.1 Ferruginibacter sp.
CCATGGGATAGCCCAATTGGGTGTTTTTTTAATGGCTCTTAAATAACTTTTTTCAGCGCTGCGGTAATCTTTTTTCAGTTCGGAAATATTCCCGAGTTCATTATAAATATAGGAGGCGCTGTCTTCCAGTTTTACCGCGGCCTGTATTTCATTCCATGCTGTAGCCACAAGCGGTGCAGGGTTATCTGCCAATGGTATTTTAACCCTTGCAGCTACTGCTCCGAAATAATGGTATTTTACATTAAGGATTTTTTGTAAAAAAATATTACCCTGCGAAGATAGTTTCATGGAAATGGCAAACATTTTTTTGTATAGGTCATATCCGTTATTATTGGCATTATAATACCTGCGTTTTTCCAACTCGGCGGCATCTCCACTTAGGTATTGGTCAATCACCTGCTGTCCCGTATTGTCAAATCTTTCTGCAAGCCGGTCTTTAAAGAAGCTAAGTTCTGTGGCATCGGCCATCAACATCGTTAGCAGCTCATGTAATTTAGTATCGGATTTTTGTCTCATGACACTATCCTGAATAGTGTTATTAAAATTTACCAAGTTGAATGCTGCTATTTCTTTTGGTATTGAAGCCGAATTGGCAATGGATTTTCTTAACCTGTTAATTTCAGATTCAATTGCAGTAGAAGGTTTATATTTTTCTATTAGATGATGTATTATTCGAAATGCAATGGAGTCTGCCGGTTGATTGTATAACTGCAATTTTTCTGTGAGTTCATCCATGTTAGATTTATCCAGCAGATCAAAGAAATAATCCGGAGCAGGGGTATTGGCTTCTTCGGGATAAAGGCTTGCGCTAACTATTGGTATTGCTAGCTGTCCCTCGCTGATTTCTTTGGCTGCATCTGTTGCTGCTGCTTTATCTACTTTGGACACTATAAAATCATCACTACCTTTTAAAGAAGGGGTTTGTTTTATTTTTTCCCTTTGTATCAGGGCATCACCTGCAAAAGCAGTTTCCATATAGGATTTTATTTCTTTCAGTGTCACTAATCCGTCATTGCTTTTATCTGCAAGTCCTTTTAATCCGTTAACAAGGTAATAGGAGAAGACACCCCGGCCGCCTCCCCAGGCTTCATTCTCATTCGATAATTCATCAGCAGCGGAGGAACTGATGCGTACTTCCTTTTTTTCAGTTTCCTTTCCCAGTAATCCTGCTAGTAGCGGCCCCCTGTTTTCTGCTGAAGATATTTTATCAGAATGGCAGGCATCGGTGATGATAACCACATTGGCTTTTTTAGCAGCAGAAAGGGTATTGGCATATTCATTCAGGTTAGAAACGCTTAATGCAAAATTGATGTATTCAGAGGGAGGTGTGTTGTAACAAAGCAGGTAGCCGTTTTTTTGTATAAGCTCACCATCAATATCCCCATGCCCGGAGAAATAGATATACACCAAATCATTTTCTTTGGCAACCTTGGTTAACCAGTATAAGCCTACATATACTGCACCAGATGAGGCAGCTGAATCCTGGAGGAAACGAATGTTTTCCGGTGGAACAGATCCACCTGCTTTGGATTTTAGAAAATCTGCAAACACTTTTGCATCTCGATTGGCAAATTGAAGGCTAGGGATACCATTGCCATACTTCGAAATACCCACTACCAATGCATAACTCGAATTGATTGGTTTGGTATTGGTCTGTGCAAAGCAGCTTA
>JBAXET010000356.1:0-1664 GCA_037140275.1 Ferruginibacter sp.
CTGGTCCATACTAACATGACGAATACCCGAGCCTAAGGTGGAAGTAACTTCTTCTATTTCTATATCTAAAAAAACAGCCAGCTCTTCTGCAGTTGGCTCCCTTTCGAATTCCTGTTCCAGATGTGAAAATGCTTTACTGATTCTGTTGGACAGACCTACCTTATTCAAAGGCAGTCGTACAATACGCGATTGTTCAGCCAAAGCCTGTAAAATACTCTGGCGTATCCACCATACGGCATAAGAAATAAATTTGAATCCGCGGGTTTCATCAAAACGTTGTGCGGCTTTTATTAAACCCAGATTGCCTTCATTGATAAGATCGGGCAATGTTAATCCCTGATTTTGATACTGTTTGGCTACAGATACCACAAAACGCAAATTGGCCTTGGTTAATTTATCCAAAGCAAGCTGATCGCCGTTTTTGATTCGGATTGCCAGGGCAACCTCCTCTTCGGGACTGATTAATTCTACCTTACCAATTTCCTGTAAATATTTCTCTAAACTCTGACTCTCACGATTGGTAATGGATTTGGTGATCTTGAGTTGACGCATGCTCATAAGCCTGCAGTTTTAAAGGTTTGGTGTAGAAAATGTTTAGCGGTTAATGTTTTGTTAAAAAAACACTGTATTTATTAACGTAATTTATACTATTTAAAGTATCCAACCAAAAAACTTTTTGTAATAAACTGCAGGTCAAAAGCTTTTAAAACAATTATTCGCAATCCGCTATGTTGATAACTTAAAGAAAATAAACAGATAAATATTTTGTCACAGCTAATATTTTGCTATTATTGCATGGTTCAAAGGATATTTAAAAATTAAGGATGAGTAAGAAAGTTTTATTTACGTTAGAATACCCTGTAAGATGTTCACCATCTATATTGTACGAATTTTTAAGCACTCCGGCTGGTTTGCAGGAGTGGTTTGCTGATAAAGTTGATGAACGTGACGGGGTTTTCAGTTTTTCATGGAATGGCACCACAGACAAAGCAGAATTACTGGAAAGTGAAGATGACAAATTCATTCGTTTTCACTGGCTGCATATGCCTAAAGGCGAATATTTTGAATGGAGTATTGATAAATCAGAAGTAACTAATCAAACCATTTTGATAGTAAAAGATTTTGCCGATAAAAAAGACATTAAAGACCAGAGTCAGTTGTGGGAATATCAGGTGAAAGATCTTTTTCATCGTATTGGAAGCTAATAAGCCGCCAGCTGTATCAATTTTTCCAACTCTTTTTCAAGCAATACAGGTAATGCATTCCATTGCTGTAAGGTAAATTGTACAGCCAGTTTTATAAACTGGCTGTTTATGGCAATATGCTGTACCTGCTCCCTGCGCAGCATTGCTATCTGCTGATAATTATCGGGCTCAAAATGATGCTCCCATTCCGTATCGTTTACACACAAATAATAGCTTTGTAATTCCTGCAGCAACTGTTCATCCTGCAAAGCCCTTCTAACCGCACCGGCATAGTTTCCCGAAACATGCAGGGTAATGCTGATGCATTTACCCCACCAGAATAGGGTACGAATGGCAAACACCTGATCCTTTTGAAAACAGCGCGGATAATCTAAAATTACATAGGGCTATAACTGATAATTTTCACCTCTGGTAATTTTAGGGGATGACTGTATTACCGCATCGGGTAAACGCAGCCTT
>JBAXET010000357.1:0-1636 GCA_037140275.1 Ferruginibacter sp.
GGGCTATCATTAATAAATACTTGTCCGCTGTTGCATTGTTCAAATCCTAACAATAAATGTATCAGTGTGGTTTTACCCCTGCCGGAAACGCCATTTATTCCAATAAAATCTCCTTTTTTAAAATAACAGTTAAAGTCTTTTAGTACGGGTTGTTCCCGAAACCTAAAAGAAACTTCTTTACACGCAATGCTATTGATTGTTTGGCTTTGTGCTACAGGAGTATAAATATTAGTTTCATTTTTACCCAGCTCTGTTATGGTATATTCATATGCCCTTATAGTACCTGCACAATTCAGTATTTTAACCACTCCCGGAATAATTTTATATGCAGCGGCCATAAATGCTCCAATTGTAACTAAAGAGATAATCTCTGTGCCCCAAAAACTACTTATTACTATCAATACAAATAAACCTGCTACTGCAAATACTTCCATCAAACGGCCGGGCACGGCCTGTACTGCCTGTAAATTAGAAAGGTATGCATTGAGTTGTTGCTGCCTTGCGGCATATCGCCGGGTAAAAAAATTGCTTTGCTGATATATTTTACTTTCTATAAAACCCGCAAGGGCTTCTTTTAAATACTGCAAGGCTTTTTCGCTATTGGCCTTAGTGTGCTCCCTGAAATTACGTGTGGCTTTTTTTATAAAGATAGTTAACAGCAAAACCGGTGGTGCCAGTATCAGCAGTAATAATAAAAATAACGAAGCATTATACAGTAAGATGGCAGTTATGCTGCAGGCAATTAAAATACATTGCGTGATGATTTGTTGAAGACCAGCCAGTACATAATGGGCAAATTCTACGGGTTGCTGACTGATGCTTTTGATATGCACGGATGTGTCTACCTGATACTGCTGGTAAGGTCCTTCCAGAAAATTTAATAATTTTTTTTCAGACAGGCGGGAAGCCACCCCTTATACAAACTGGTATTGTTTTTTATTAAGTTGATAGGCAGCCCAATTTTTTAAACTAAACAACAGAAAAAAAACACCTGCAGGTAAAACAGAATGGGAATCAGTAAATAAAGTGTCAAAAAAGCCGGATGGTAATTTTCCCGGATGCAAATAAAAGTTAATTAAAAAAACCAGTGCTGCCAGAGATAGGATATCCAGCACACAAATTACCGCATCTGTAATGGTAAGCAGAAAAAAATGTTTTCTTTCATCCTGCGTCAGCAGGCGGATGGTATTTTTAAAGTTCGAGTTCAATACAAACAGGTGGATGAGTTAAAAGCCAAACATTTTACAGACTGTTCTGAAAAGTATAATCAGGTCTAATTTTACAGACCAGTGTTTGATGTAAAAATTATCTACAATCACCCGGTCATTCATCCTTTTGCTGGTATTCACTGCGCCTTCCAGCCCCATTACCTGCGATAAACCTGTAATACCCGGTTTTGCATTTTGCCTTACAGAATACTGCGGTATCTGAGCCTCAAACTTAAAATGTTCGGCTAACATATGTGGCCTGGGGCCAATTACCGACATATCGCCTGCAAGTACATTGAAAAACTGCGGCAGTTCGTCTATAAATGTCTTGCGCAAAAACAAGCCTGCTCGGGTGATTCTGTTGTCATTTTCCATCGCTGCTAAATGATCGGCATCTTTATTAATAATCATAGTCCGGAACTTAATAC
>JBAXET010000358.1:0-1632 GCA_037140275.1 Ferruginibacter sp.
GCGTAAGATGGTGAAAGAATCCAAATAATTTCGGCTATGCCTTAACGGGTGATCCAGTTGAACTCATATTCCAGCGGTGCTTTGATAGCGGTACGTTCAGCAATTTTTCTGAAACGTTCCGGTAAGCCCATCAGGTAGTCTCTTGCTTTTTCTGCAGCGTCGGTAAGCCCGGTAAGATTTTTAATATTCCATTCTTTGGTAAGGCTTTCCAGAATATCAGTATAATCCAGGGTGGTGTATACACCCAATCTTTGAGCCGCATCACTGAAATGAGAAAATGTTGCCCCAATCTTTTCTCCCTGCTGACGCAGAAAGTGTGCAGGCATTACAATTTTTTTGCGCATCATATCTTCAAAAGCCAGCATCATTTCGCTGGGATCCACTTCAAAAACCTGCGCAATAAAACTTTTATAGGCGTTGGCATGACGAGCCTCATCGGCAGCAATTACACCACAAATTCTTGATAATTTTGCATTGCCGTATTTTTTAGCCATGGTGGCTGTACGGCGGTGCGAAACATTAGTAGCCAGTTCCTGAAAAGAAGTATAAACAAAATTACGGTAAGGGTCACATGCAGCGCCATTATCCAAACCATCTGAAATAAGGTACTGTGTGCTGATCTCCATCTGCTGCATATTGATACGCCCCGATAGGTATACATATTTATTCAGCAAATCGCCATGGCGGTTCTCTTCTGCAGTCCACATGCGTACCCATTTGCTCCAGCCATTGGTATTGTTTTTACCAATGCCTTCAAGATCCATCAACCAGGTTTCGTAAGTGGGTAAAGCTTCTTCGGTAATGATATTACCTACCAGTACGGCCAGATAGTCGTAAGGCAGTTCTTTACATTCTTCCTGTAAAGCTTTAATATCTTCTAAAAAACTATCGCTGCTGCTAACGGGTAATAGTTCGCTGGGTTGCCAGTTATTATCCGCCTGAGTTAAATAATTGTCGATACTGGCGTCCATTTTCTGTGCCAGGAAGTTCATTACTTCAATCCTGCTTGCTGTAAGATTCATTTATATACCTGAATTGTTCTGAATAAGTTATTTCTGTCGGAGGTAAAGGTACAAAAAAAGCGCCCGAAAAGGCAATATATTCCATTGGGGAATAAGATTGTAATTGCCATTGTAACAAAGGTTACGCAACTAATAGTTTTGATATATGAAATTTGCGGCATGGATACTACCGGAATAATCATCTTCAGTATTGTAATGCTGCATTTATTAGCAGGCTTTGGATATGTGGCGTATAAATTGAGGCCGAAGGAGAAGGGGGAGGAATAAGTTGTAAGTATTAAGTTATAAGTATTAAGTAATAAGTAATAAGTATTAAGTCAAATTGGAAGGATAAAATATGGCCTATTACATAGCTGTAAGTGGCAAAATTTCGTTGATACTTATTCCGCAGTTGTGGGATCGATTGTATTGGCAATTTCATTTACCGCATTTTCAGGAAAACCACCCTGAGTTACACATAGCCATAATATAAAAAATAAAAAATAAAATCCTGCCTGAAGAAAAATGGAGAAGTTTTTTGAGTATTCAGAAAACTATTTACAATGTATGTCTTTGACTTTTTAAAAGAGCATACAATCCTGCCAACGGGCCAACAGCTAATATCAAATAC
>JBAXET010000359.1:0-1625 GCA_037140275.1 Ferruginibacter sp.
GCGTAATTATGTCCATGATTATCCTTTTTATATTAATGTTAAATTTTTTAAAAATTACCAAAACAATATATTCTGCCTTGTCATAGAACCGCTAAGCCAGCTAAAAAATTCTCCCGTAAATCCTTATATGTTTTTTAAAGACCATCAGCACACAGAATTATTTATTTAATCATACATTTTTTTTATAAATAAAAATGACAGTTCATACAAAGGTCGTGTCAGTTTAATATGCCCTGGCTAAATGCAGCATTAAAACTAATTGCTGGTTTTAAGTCTGCACTTCTAATGCTCTCACCAGTTAAAAATGAAATTATAAATAAGTACAGACAGGTGCATCTACTTCTTCAAACTCAGGCTTAAATTTCTCAGGTTTTCTCCCAAAGCAAACACCCATAGTTTCATAGAAAGAAACCATATTCAAATCAACAAAACGCTGTTTTATTGCCTTATGAGTTTTTACATAATTTATTTTACCGTCTTTAATACCGGTAACTGTAACTCCTGTAATTCCATTTTCTATGAGAACTACAGCGGAAGCGCCGGTATCTTTGCCAAAATTGGCATCAAGCGCCGTAGTATTGCCTGAACGTATCAGGTAGCCCGGTACAGTTTCCCTTATCTCCGGCAGGACATTCATCTCTTCGACAAAAAGTCCCTGGGATTTCATAAAATGCTCCATTTCAGCATCATGCTTCATTCTGGACGCAAGACTGCTTCTGACAAACTTACCGGTACCGCTCAGCTTTTTATGGCCGAAAGAATCCGTACTGGCAGTATTATCAGTAATATGCTCACCTGTCAAATCGGTAAGTCCCTCAGAAACAACAATCAGATACGTCCCTGATTTATAAGTGCTCTGCGATACACGCTCCATAAAACGCTTTTTCATATGTTCATAAATAATATCGAAGTCGATTGGAACTTCAGGAATTAATATGCAGTCTGCATCTGCTGCAATTCCGCCTCTGAATGCTGTGTGTCCTGCATATCTCCCAAAAACCTCTGCGATCATAATTCGGTTATGACTTCTGCCGGTTGTTTTCAATTGCTCCACAAACAGTGCAATGCGATTAATGGCTGAGTCGCCGCCTACAGAATAAATCTGCAGGTCCAGATCCATTGTCTTTGGAACGTGGACGCATGGTATACCTTTTTCTGCCAGGTCTACTACCACACTTCCCGTATCATCTCCGCCTGATATTACAAGGCAGTCAATTGAGTATTTGGAAAGGCCTGCCTTTATTTTTTTGTATTTATCAGGATCCTGTATTTTTGGTATTTTTACCCTTGAGTTCCCGGCCTCCGACCCGGCCATCATGGAAGAAATATTGTCAACCAGATATTCGTTAAGCTCAATAATATTTCCACTGTCATAAAGATTATACAGGCCGGCATAGCCATTTGGAATAATGTATGCTTTCATACCAAAATAAAGCGCCATTTCAGCCGCTCCCTTTATTACAGAATTAAGTCCTCCGCAGTCTCCACCGCTTGTTAAGATGCCAATTGCTTTATTGCTCATAATAAATAAATCTCCCCTCTTTAAACACATTAATGACCTGTTATAAAATACCATACAAATAAAAATTTTAAACTCTCTGTATGGTATTTTTATTAAAAAATAC
>JBAXET010000360.1:0-1618 GCA_037140275.1 Ferruginibacter sp.
GTCAATAGCAGCATTTTGCCAGATTTTGAATTGAAAACTATTGCTGCTGTACAAACAATTGCAGGAAATAAAACAGAATTTACTGATTGGTTTGAAGCTCTTAATCACATGAAAAATCAAATTGATGCTACAGATTTTGATGTAGCTATTATTGGTGCAGGCTCTTATGGTTTACCATTATCAGCCTATGTAAAAGATAAAGGGAAAATATCGATACATATGGGTGGTGCAACACAAATATTATTTGGCATTAAAGGAAAGCGTTGGGACGATCATCCGGTGATATCCAAATTATATAATGAATATTGGGTAAGGCCTGAGGTTTCAGAAATTGTTCCAAATGCTGAAAAAGTTGAAGGTGGCTGTTATTGGTAAAATATAGTAATGTCAGCAATTCTTTTTATTATTTTCAACCGCCCAGACACAACTCTGAGAGTTTTCAATGCCATCAAACAGGCAAAGCCTTCTCATTTATACATCGCAGCTGATGCACCCCGTACCGGTAATTTAACGGATGCTGAAAACTGCAAAGCCGCAAGATCTATTACAGAAAATATTGACTGGCCCTGCGAAGTAAAACGGTTGTATCAGGAAAAAAATCTGGGTTGTAGCTTTGGGCCAAGGGCAGCATTCGATTGGTTTTTTGCACAGGAACCAGAAGGAATTATTCTGGAAGATGATTGTTTGCCGCATCCCGATTTTTTTATGTTTGCCGCAACTATGCTTGAAAGATACAGGGACAATAAAAAGATCATTTCCATCAATGAGTCAAACCTGGGTTACCAGGTAAAAGATGGCAATAGTTATACTTTCAGCCATTTTATGAACATGTGGGGATGGGCCACCTGGGCTAACAGGGCAGGAGCCATTGATTATACTCTAAACCAATGGCGGGATGTAAAACATCCCGTTTGGTTCCTATATAAAAAAATGCGCCAGCATATTTTTGATACAGATATCAAATGGTATAAATACTGGCAGCATAAATTTGATCTTACTGTTACACAGGAAACTGTTAGCTGGTGGGACTGGCAATGGATCTGGCACCAAACCCTGCATCGGCAATTATCTGTTGTGCCTGCCGTAAACCTGGTAAGCAATATTGGTTTTGATGCCAATGCCACACATACACAACGGGCTGATAATCCGGCAGCAAATATTGCCACCCAATCATTACAGCATCCATACAGGCATCCTTCATCCATACAACACGATGTTAAGTATGAAGAGCATTTTGTAAAATGGGTTTGGTGTTATCATAAAAGATTGCCTTTTCCTGTTCCGATTTTGCAACATCTACAGGACTTACTCTATCCCCACCCATGAAATTAAATCTGCCATTAATACCTAATACTTTATTGTGTTTCAGATTAAATTCTTTGCCAAATAGCAGGTTGGCCACATAGCCCTTATCAAATTTAGTGTTTCGCCAAATGCCGTCATCTCCTTTATATATTGAGTTGAATATTGAAGTTGTTATTAAAAAATAATAACCATCATGCAAGAAACGCTCAAAGGTGATATCAATTCCATAATTTTGACCTTTACTATTATTTGCCAAAGAATCCCTGAATGTCCAGTCTTGTGTGAAATTAATCATTGAATATGAAGTACCAGG
>JBAXET010000361.1:0-1618 GCA_037140275.1 Ferruginibacter sp.
ATAGTTGTGTTGGCTACAATATCCAAATCTCCTGGCCCTGGAGGAGCATCAAATTCTTTTTTACAGGCTGTGAAAGAACCTGCTGCTATTAAAAGCACTACAACAGCAATACAGTGATAGAAAATAATTTCGATATCATACGCCGGTATATGTTTGATGATGAATCAGGCATAGTGCTTAATGATCGCCAGCAAAATATGATGGAACGCTGGAATACAGTAATAGAACTTAAAACATGTGAACTGTTAAGCCAGCGTGAATTAGTAGAGCGCTTAATGAGTACCTATGTTATTAGCCGGGTAACTGCTTTTAATGATATCGGTAGTGCAGAAGCATTATTTGGGTATAGTACACCATTAAATAAACGGTTCCGCATTGGTGCCCGTATTAATTTTTTAGAAGAAAAGATAAATGAACTGTATACCAACAAAGATTATGATAATGCTGCAAAGCTGGAATCTTCGCTGGCAAAGTATTACGATATGTATCCGGAACTAAAAACACAGCAGCGGCCACAAAACTTAGTTTTTTCTTTTAAAGGCAAAGCAGTTACTGATAACGTAATGCCTATTGAAGATGCAGAATTTACCTTACTACAGGCAGCCAATGGATGATATTAAAGAAATAGAATTGAACAGGCCACAGGCATTGCTGCATATCATCAATGCCAATAAAACTTATGGCATGTGGGGCCGTGGTACCGGTAAAAGTAATGGCGGTTTAGGTCCACGCATTATCCATTTAATGAACGAAATGCCCCGTGCGCAAATTGGCTTAGTAGTACCCACCTACGAAATGGCTTTTAATAAAATTATTGGCAACATTGCCAGCTTCTGGCAAAATGTGATGGGCATGGTTGAAGGTGATGATTATGTAATTGGTGTAAAGCCACCGGATGAGTGGCAAAAGCCGATAATTCCAATTTTTAAATACACCAATGTAATTAGTTTCAGTAATGGCTGCATCATGCCTATTTTATCATTGGCAGTAGAAGGTGCCGGTAATGGTTTTAACCTGCAGGCTTTAGTGGGTGATGAAGCCAAATTTTTTAATGAAAAAAAGTTAAAAGAAATTCAGCGTGCTTTGCGCGGTGGATTTAAAGAGTTTGGGCATCTTGCAGAATTCCAAAGCGAATGGTATTTTACTGATAAGCTGGATGGTGATATTCAATGGCTGCTGAATAAGCGCAAGCTGGTTAATCAAAAAGTAATTGATGCTGTAATTAGCATGCAGCTAAAAGTTAATGAGCTAAAAGAAACTGATCCGCAAAACTCTAAAATTGAATATTATACTGAGCTGCTTGCAAAAGCCCGTAAAAACTTAGTGTATGTAAGCGAAGCCAGCACCTACGAAAATGCTGATATTTTAGGCGAAAAGTATTTTGCTGATCAAAAGGAAAGCAGTACAGATATTGAATTTAATGTGGCCATAAAAAATGAAGATCCTACACGGGTTGAAAATAGCTTCTACCCACAACTTAAAGAGCATCATTTTTATAATCTGCCTGATGATGTAGATACTACCAAACCCTTAATTATTGCTGCTGATTACCAGTGGCGCATATCACCAATAGTACAGGCCCAATATAGAATACTACCCACACATAAAGAGCCCACCC
>JBAXET010000362.1:0-1611 GCA_037140275.1 Ferruginibacter sp.
GTTTTTTCGGCATTGTATTTTCTAACAGTTTTTACCTTTTCTCCTTTTTAGTATCTATACTTTTTGCTTTGGTGATTGGGTTTACTACATTTAATTTTGGCTCCATAGTACGGTACAAAATTATCCTGCTGCCCTTTTATTATTTTATGCTGGTAGGTATTTATACAAAATTAGAAGAGCGAAAAGCAGAAAAATTACTTGGCAAAACCGCTTAATGATTTACTAAGTACCCGTTACTTATTTATGTTAATTGATTTGTACCAGACAGCGGTATCTTTTACCATTCGGGAAGTATTGTAATAGCTGGTGTATTTTTGATAGGCATTATTGGCCAGCTTTTCCTGTTCAGCGGGATTTTTCAGCAATTGCAGCACGGCATTGGTTAAAGCAGTTGTATCTTTTGCCGGCACCAAAATACCTGTTTGTCCGTTATCAATAATTTCGTTGCAGGCCTGCACATCAAAGGCTACTACAGGTGTTTTTAAAGCAAAGGATTCTATATAAACCAGCCCAAAAGCCTCATGCAATGATGGCATGATGATGACATCAGACTCCTGAATATAGGCATAAGGGTTAGACTGAAAGCCCAGAAAACTGATATGGTTTTGTATTCCCAAATCTCCTGCTTTTTGCCTCAGTCTTTCCTTTTCTTCACCTTCTCCCAATACCAGTAACTGTGTTTCAGGAAATTCTTTTATAATGACCGGCATAGCATCAAACAAATAATCGTGTCCTTTAATGGCAGTTAACCTGCCGGCAATAATCAGTTGTGGCGAAGCCTTTTTGTATATCACCCCATTTTCTTTAATAATTTTTCCATCCACCGCAATGCCATGATGCACAAAAGGCATTTTATTTTGGGTAAGTTTTAAGGCAAAATATAAATCGGAAGTGGCTTTGCTAATAGTGATATTATGATCAATTTTGCTGATAATATATTTTGTAATAAAATAGTAAAAATTATAACGGATCTTACCCACACGGTCCGGGTTTTTTACAAAATAAGATTCCTGATAACCGTGTTTGGTAGACAGCAATACAATTTTTTTATTGTAAAAGATTTTCAGAAATACAGCCAGCACATCAGAATTAAATAAATGAGAATGGATGCAGCTGATTTGATGGAGCCTGCAATACCTGTTGATTTTTTGGGCCACCTTAAAAACATTGATTCTGCTGGAAGCTAATAATTGTGTGGGGATGCCTTTGGCAATCAGCATATCGCAATACACCTGTACTTTTTTTTCATGAGCCGGTGGGCAAACACATATAACTTCTGCAGCTATACCATGCTCTTTTATACCGGGCAGCAAATCCAAAAGGTACTTTTCTGCGCCTGCAATGCCATGTGTATAAATGAGGTGTAAAACTTTCATTTGCTAAAAATTCTTTTATATGATTCAAATATTGTATTGCTTGAAAATCTTTCTGCTGATTTCTGGTATGCATTTGTTGCCAGTTGCAGCGCCAGATTATTATCATTTAGCAGCAAATCTATTGCATTAGCGAGTAATTCCGGTTGTTGAGGAGGAACTAAAATACCCGTTACATTATTATGTAACATATTATTTATGCCCTGCACATCAGAAGCAATTACCGGTAATTTACAAG
>JBAXET010000363.1:0-1592 GCA_037140275.1 Ferruginibacter sp.
GTGCCAATTGAATTTTATGTTTTAGAAGAACATGCAGATAAAGCAGCGCACCACCTTGATATATTGGAAAAAACCATTGCCGTACAGGAAAAATACTTTGGTGAATATCCCTTTGCAAAAGAAAAAATAGGCATTTGCGAAACTCCGCACCTGGGTATGGAACACCAGACTATGAATGCTTATGGCAATAAATTTAAGTATACACAGGTTGGCGGCAGTGATTTCGACTGGCTGATGCACCACGAATTCGGACACGAATGGTGGGGTAATAAAATAACGGCAAAAGACTGGGGCCATTACTGGATTCAGGAAGGCATCTGCAGTTTTGGTGATGCCCTGTATGTAAGGGAAACAGAAGGTGAAGCCGCCTATTTAAAAAGAATGCGCAATAATGCCCTGCACTTTCAAAATAAAAAACCGGTAGTAATTGGCGATGAAGTAACTGAAGATGAAGCCTACCATCCTGATATCTATGGTAAAGGCGCATATTTCATGCACACCATCCGCTGGGTAGTGGGAGATGAAATATTTTTCCCTGCATTAAAAGGCTTTGCCACCGATGCCCGTTTTACATATAGCAACCTTGTTACCACCAATGATGTGGAGCAATATTTCAGTAAGGCTTCGGGCAAAGATCTGAAACCATTGTTCAATATGTTTTTGCGCACTACCAACAGACTGGAGATCAGTATTAAACAAACTGAGGAAAGTAAATATCAGATCAAATTACTGAATATAGACATGCAATTGCCTGTTAATATAACTATTGACGGAGTTACTAAAATGGTACAGCTTTCGGCAAAAGAAACCACTATCAGTGCCCAAAGCCTGCCACTGATTGATACAGAGGGCTATTATTTCAAAAAGATAATCATAGAATAAGAACTGTTATATTTGCAACAGAATGCATCTAGTTATATAATGTATTCCGTTAACCCCAAAACAGCACTATTCAAACACATGTTCAAAAAATCTATTGTAAATAGCGTAATAAAAAATGCTTTTGCAACAGTACTGGTGCTGTGTTCAATATATACTTCCATTGCTCAAAGTACCTATGGCATTTTTGCCGGAGCGGGAAAAACATCCTTATACAAATTCCCTTTTTCGCCGGAAGATTTTGACAGATATGATGCCAATGGATCTTTTTGGGGTGGTATTACTGCCGAATTTCCTTTATCACATAATGGCATTAGTTTATATACTTCAGCAGGATTCAATAAAAAGGGATACCAGTATCTGTATCAGGCTGAAACAGGCGCTAATAACAGTATAAAAGATTCATCCTTTACTCAGGGATTAAAGTATATAGACTGGAATATTAATTTCCGTAAAAGTTTTGCCATGGGCGAAACAAATAATTTTTTTGTAGGTACCGGCCCCTGTTTGAATTTTTTTACCGGGGGCAGTGAAAAAACCAGCATCAGTTATTTTGGCTCTATGATGCCTTCCAAAAACAATACCTCTAATAAACTTACTGTTGGAAATGCTGCAGGCACCTATCAACGTACCTTTTTCAGCTGGGGTTTTGATGGAGGGTTTGATTTTGGCAATTTCAGCGCCTGGCTGCATGTGGGTATTCCCCTTAATCC
>JBAXET010000364.1:0-1577 GCA_037140275.1 Ferruginibacter sp.
CCACCCCATGCACCAATTACATAATCAAACATATCAAAGCTTTTTACACCCAATGCTTCTCTTGCATAAAAAGCATCATGCGGATTGGGGGTTTTAAATCTGGTCAGGTCTAATAAACCATCATCCACAATGGCCACACAATAGGTCATTTCTTTTCCAGTTTTTTCACTTACCGTAAAAGATACATTCTGCTCCGGCCTGATGGTGTTAGGTATATTGAGTACAGGATTTAATACAGTGGCTTTGTCTTCCACAAAAATGGGGATGGAGCCATACATTCTTATGGGCAAATCGTTGATGGTTTGAGAATGTGGTTGTAACAAACTTACTGTAGCATATACATTGGGTGCCATGCTGCCGTCTGCTTTAAACTTTACAATGGTTTGTCCGGGTGTGGTAGGCTGCCAGAAGGATTTGATCACTTTGCTGCCATTCTCAATACTTACCAATACTCTTCCACCTTTACTGCTTGGTATGGTTAATGACACATCTTCTCCCACGCTGTACTTTTCTTTATTAGATGTAAATGATAACATGGATGCCGCAGTCTGGTCATCATTACCTTCACGGCTTTGCCAGCCCGGCTGATCAATATAAAATGCTGAACCAGTAGTATGACCGCTTTCAGGATCTTTTACCAAAATCAGATAACGGCCCCATTCGTTTTCCGAAGTACTAAACGTCCATTGTCCACGACCGTTAGTTAAATGCACAGTTTCTTTTTTCAGCAATTTATTGTATTCGTTCTGTGTAAAATTGCTGAGGTTATCGCCATTATTATCCCACCACCAGCGCCATTGAATGCGGTAGAATTCCACTTCCACATCATGACTGCCGCTGATTAAATTACCCTTACTGTCTACGTTTACAATTTGTGTTGTTTGATTTTTGCCTGCCAGTAAATAGTCGAATGGTTTTTCACCGTCGGGCAATTTTAATCCAACATAACTGCTGTACGGACTGTAAGGAATACTCATATTATCGATACTGAAACTTCCTCCGGGCTCAAATACTTTTACCACCAGATTGGCAGTTAACATGCCCGGTGCATTTTCGTCTATTTGAAAGCCGGGTTTTAATTGTGCATTACCTGCAGTATCTAATGTGCCTTCATAAATTGTTTTCTGCTGAGTACTGTATTTAGCAGTGGGATCGTCAAATTTAAAACCTGCAAACTTGGGGAAGGAAGTATTTTTAGCATACAACGATGCATCGATTTTTGCTTTAAGGTTACGGCCGGGTGTACCAAACAACCATTTAGCGTTGATAGTACCTGTGCTGCCTTCCTGCAATAATGCGTCTTTGCCAAAATCCACATTTATTTTCAGGCGGTTAGGCATTACCGTTTCTACTTTTATATTCTTTTCAAAACTGGCGCCACCTACTTTTACTTTAGCCAGCCAGTTACCGGTAGGTGAAGATGCGTCGGTATTGGTTTTAAATAAATAAAAGCCATCTTCTGCATTGGTTTGTATGGTATGTTTATACAATTGTCCCGTTGGCGTGTACAAACTGAATTCCACCGGTATTTCTTTGGGCAATTTATTTTCTTTATCCTCCACAATAAAATTCAGGTA
>JBAXET010000365.1:0-1561 GCA_037140275.1 Ferruginibacter sp.
TGATGATACTTTAAAAGCAGCCATCGCAACACTTGACCTGCAGAATGAAAATGCCGTATATCAGTTTAAATTCAAAAATTTTTTTTGTAATAAGTGGATCCGTTTTGGAGAATGGTCGGGTGATAAACATATCCGCCTGTTCAACCGCAAAGCAGTGAGATGGAATACAGCAGCTGTACACGAAGGGCTAACATTACAAAACAGCAATACAGTAATAACCCTGCCGGGGAATGTACTGCATTATACCACGCAGCATATAGATGAGTATATCAGCAAAACTATTGCCTATGCTAAACTGAATGCTGCCAAGTACCAGTTGCAGGGTAAGCAGGCCGGTTTTTTTAAATTGCGCATTGCACCGGGATTAACTTTTTTTCAGCATTATATTTTACGACTGGGTTTTTTAGACGGATGGGAAGGGTATCTGATTGCAAAAACAACCGCCTGGTACACTTTTTTAAAGTACAGTTATTTAAAAGAGCTGAACAGAAAATAAAAGACAGCAATATTGACCAATTTTATTCCCATATTTCCACTGGGTATAGTGGTATTTCCGGGCGAACAGCTTAACCTGCATATATTTGAACCACGGTATAAACAACTGGTGCAGGAATGCTTTAGTAAAAAAAAACCTTTTGGTATACCTTCTGTTATTGATAATAAGGTAAATGATACCGGTACACAGGTGCACATTCTGGAGATATCCAAAGTATATGATGACGGAAAGATGGATATTAAAACACAGGGCCTGGAAGTATTTACGGTTTTAGAACTGATAAAAGAATTACCGGATAAATTATACAGTGGTGCTATTGTAAATTATCCCCCTAATACGGAACAGGGTAACAGAGCTTTGATGCAGCAGATTATTGCCGGCATCAGGCAATTGCATCAGCTGCTTAAAGTAGAAAAAGAGTTTAAAAAAGCCGATGAGGTATTGTGGAGTTATGATGTAGCTCATCATGCCGGGCTTTCTATTACAGAAGAGTATGAGTTGCTGCAACTATTACATGAATTACAGCGTCAGGAGTATTTGAAACGGCACCTGAAAAAAGTACTGCCTGTAATTGCAGAAATGGAAACCTTAAAAGAAAGAATTCAACTGAATGGTCATTTTAAAAATGTAAGTGGATTTGAATTATAAACAGTGCATCAGCATAATGTTGAACTACTGAAAAAATAAATTGTAATGAAAACACTTTGCTTTGATTTTGGAAATACCCGCTTGAAGTTTGCGGTGTTTGATAACGATAATTTTGTAGAGGAAATCACTTTGCCTAATGATGAGTTATTTACCATTGAAAGGGTAATGTATGTGCACCAGCCGCAAAAAACCATTTTATCATCTGTTATTAATCATAATCCGGTAATTGAAACTGTATTATCAAAATATTCCAAATTTCATAAGATATCGCATCTTACGCAAGCTAATTTTACTACCCCGGTAGGAAAGCCCGAAACTATTGGAGCCGACAGACTGGCACTTTCTGCGGCAGCGGTACATTTTTATCCCGGTAAAAATAATTTGGTGATTGGATTGGGATCCTGCATAACATATAAT
>JBAXET010000366.1:0-1555 GCA_037140275.1 Ferruginibacter sp.
GTATAAAGCCAGCCGTACAGAATCAGTTGAGTATTTCCCGGGGAATCTGTCATTGGCAATAGCACCGGGTTTATTATAAGTTTGAGAAACACATGGAAAAACTAATTTCCAGTTTCCTTTTCGTATGCCTTTTAAATTATTTCTGTCGTAATAATATACAAACTCATCTCTGGGGTTAGCATTGACTTTTCCACTAAGCAGATCAATGATATTAATACCATCAATTTTTTTAGCGGGTTGTTTTACTTTGCAAATACCCGCAATTGTTGGCAGCACATCCATTGTAGTGGTAAGGTTATTGCAAATGCTGGCAGGTTTAATTTTACCCGGCCAGCTCATTATACAGGGTACTTTTAATCCACCGTCCCATGCAGTGCCTTTACCTTCTCTTAGCCCGCCAGTATTGCCTGCATTATTTCCAAAAGTTAACCATGGCCCGTTATCGCTGGAAAAAATCACAATGGTATTATCTGACAGTCCATTTTTTTTAAGTGCCTTCATCACTTCACCTACCGACCAGTCTACTTCTTCCATCACATCACCGAATAAGCCGGCACCACTTTTTCCTTTGTATTTTTCCGAAGCTGCAATGGGCACATGCACCATTGCATGTGCCAGATATAAAAAGAAGGGATGGTTTTTATTTTCAGTAATAAATTGCACCGCCCGCTGTGTATATAATGTAGTGAGTTGTGCCTGATCATCCAGCGTACTGATTACCTTAACCACATTATTGCCTTCGTACAAAGGCAATGGTGGATATTTTGAACGAAAGCTGGAAGTATCTTTCCATGGTGTGCCATCATAATACACCGGCCACATATCATTGGAATAAGGCAATCCAAAAAATTCATCAAAGCCCTGTTGCAGGGGCAGATAGGGCTGCTTGCTGCCCAAATGCCATTTGCCGACAATCGCAGACCGGTAACCTGCCGGCTTCAATATTTCAGCAATGGTTTCTTCGTCGGGATTGAGTGCTATTTTACTGTTATTATCCAATGCGCCGCTGATGCCGATTCTGGTGGGATAACAACCTGTAAGCAATGCGCTTCTTGAAGCACTGCATACCGCCTGGGCTGCATAAAAATTGGTAAAGCGCATACCCGATGCCGCGAGTGCATTCATATTAGGGGTATGATACGGCCCTCCGCCATAACATTCAGGATCTCCATAACCCATATCATCCATAAAAATAATGACCACATTAGGCTTTGCTGCAGTTTTGGGTGCAGGTGCTGCACCCTTTTTTGTATAACTGAATAATGCTGCTGTTGTGCCTAACAATACTACCATTACCAATATATATCTGAATAATTGCTTCATCATATTTAATTATCTGTACTTTATTCAATACAATTTTAAAATCTTTTTTTACACGGATTAAAATTGAATCTCATCCGGATATGGAACAGGTTTTCCGGTGTCTTTTACAATGGGCATTCCGGCTTTTCCTTTTTTTAAAATAGCACCTAACTGCTGCGCCATTTTTTTTGCACGTGCTTTATTTGTATTAAACAAATCATGTGCTTCTCCAATATCCGCTGCGGTATTATAC
>JBAXET010000367.1:0-1549 GCA_037140275.1 Ferruginibacter sp.
CCGCTACACTATCCAGGTGCGGTGCAAGTACAATATTATATTCTAAACCTTTACTGCTGTGTATGGTTATAATTTTAACAGCATCGGCATCGTTTTCAATTCTTAATTCAAACTCATCCCCTTCATTAGTTTTACCTTCTATTAATTTTTGAAACCAGCTGATGAGTTCAACAGGTGTGTACTGGTTACGTATTTGAATTTTATGTAACAGCTCCAGCAGTTGTAATATATTCGCCAGCCTCCGTTCGCCTCCTTCGGTATCACTATCCAGCAATAAAGATTTTACCCGGTAATCTGTTATAAACTGCATCAGCATTACATACACCCCTTCTTTTATCCAGCTTTGCTGATATCTTTTAAATTGATTGAGGATTAATTCTTCATTGGCACTTAATAAATCATCAATACTGTAGCCGGTAAGTCCGCTTAGTAATGCTTTATTAATATTGGATGCATTAATATCATTGGCTGCTTGCAAAATGTACAGCAATTCAGCAGCTTCCTCGCACTCAGATAGTTTGGTATCGTCGATTGTAACTGCGGGTATTTTATATTTAGCTAATTCGTTTCTTATTTTTTTACCCTTGTCTTTACTGCGTACCAATATGCCAATATCAGAAGGCTTAATCGATGCAAGTCTGCCTTTAGCAGCAATTTTATATTCGGTATTGCTTAACAAATCAATTACATTGGCTACAACAGCACCAATAATTTGCTCTTCATTTTGGGGTTCAAAAATTGTAATGGGGGTAACCGCTGCGCCACTTAATAATAAGCTACCGGCTTCATTATTGGGCGGAGCGGCCACATCAGTATATTCAATAGCATCTGCTGCACCATTAAAATAAAAAGCATCAAAGCCGGGTTGCGGATTAAAGAATTTATTTTGTGCTGCAATAATACTGTCACACGACCGGTAATTGGTATTCATACTATAGATATTACTTACCTCATTACTTGCCCTAAAGTAGGTAAGGATATCTGCTTTGCGCCAGGCATAAATAGATTGCTTTGGGTCGCCAATATAAAACAGGATAGTATCGGTTTTAAAAACAGCACTAAATATTTCGTACTGCAGTTTATCTGTGTCCTGAAATTCATCAATAAAAACGGCTTTATACTTTTGTTTCAGCGCATCAATTAATGCTGTATTGGCACTGGTAACTACTGCATGATGCAGTTTGTTAATCATATCATCAAAAGCCAGTAAACTTTGTTTGTCTTTATATAATTGTATGCCATTACAAATTGTATTTATAGCCAGCTGATACAATTGATTACTGAATACTTGTAGTTTATTTTCAATAACTGCATCTGCTGTGCCAACCGGTATTAACAAGGGTAATACATCCGGAAAAATTTTTACAATATAATCAGTAGTAGAGTTATTGTAGAGTATATTAATAATGGCATCAATATCATTAATAACAGGTAAAAATTTATTCTGAGCTTTTTTATACCGGTTTATACCTGCAAGAAGGATAACGAAATTATCTTCAATATAATCCCTTGCGTTTTGTCTGGCTGCAACAATTATATCTTCCTGTAC
>JBAXET010000368.1:0-1547 GCA_037140275.1 Ferruginibacter sp.
GTAGTAATATCAGTAAATATATCATTTTATAATCCCTAACATTTGTTGAACTGTCAAAGCTACAAAATCAGAAGGATATTTTATTAGAATACCTCCTGCAAGCGAAAGTACCGCAAGCAGCGCCGCACTTGAAACCATGGTAGCTGATTTTTCTTTTACCGGGCTCATTTTAGCATCACCCAGGAAAACCATCATGAAAACCCTTGAAAGATATAATATTGTCAGGATGGCCCCTGCAATAAAAGTAATGGCAATCGCTATCTGTCCGGCATTTATAGCGCCTGCAATAACCATATATTTGCTGAAGAACCCGCCAAATGGCGGTATGCCCATTACTGAAAATGCGCAGAACAAAAATGTTATCGCTGTTACCGGCATTGTTTTTATCAGACCGCCCAGCTTTGTAATATCTTTGGTACCGGTATTCTGTTCGACTATACCGGCGCACAAGAACAAGCCACCTTTTGCAAGACCATGCATAAGAATATATAGAAGCCCCCCTGCAATGCCCAATTCGTTACCCATTGCAAGCCCCAGAAAAATAAAGCTTATCTGGCTTATTGTTGAATATGCCAGTATTCGTTTCAAGTCAGTTTCAACAAATGCTGCCCCAGCTGAGACAAGCATGCTTACTGCTGCAATTATGGGAACGATTGTATGCCATACTGCTCCCAATTGTAATGTTACAATAAATAACCTTGCAAAAACATATACCCCGATTTTAACAAGTACCGCTGCATGAAGAAGTGCTGTAACAGATGAGGGCGCTATGCCTGCATCAGGCAGCCATGTATGGAACGGCAATGTTGCTGATTTCGAAAGTATGCCAAATAAAATCAATACTACGACTATATTTGATACAGGATTGCCCTTCAGGGTATTTTGAATAACCGAAAGATCAAAAGAACCTGTCTGGGTATATAAAATAACAAATCCGACAAGCATTATCAAAGCACCAAAAACTGTAATTAAAAATGCCTTGTCTGCTCGTATAATCTGAAATTTTTCTCTGAAAAATCCTATCAAACGCCAGCATACTATCGTTGTAATTTCCCAAAATAAAAACAGGAAAATGAGATTCCCTGAAAATACAAGTCCCATCATTGAACCAAGGAACAAAACTACCATCATGTAATACTCATTCTGATTTTCGTAGTGGCTTATATAGCCAAAAGAATATAAAACTATTACCGCACCAATAAAAGATGCAGCAATTGCCATAAATATTGCAAGCATATCAGCATGAAGGATAAAGCTGATGCCTGGTATTAAAGGATAATTAATTGTAATGGTATTGCCGGATAAAATTTCCGGAAGAAGGATAAATAAAAGTACGACAGGGATAAGCACCAGAACCAGTGCAAGAATATTCCTGGCCAGTTTTGAAAACTTGCCAATAGCCGGCAGAACGAACGAACCGATTACAGGAACAAAAACTATACAAAATAATAATATTTCATTTCTCATAATTTAAAATAAAAAATTTAATTTTTGTAACAATCCTTTTAACAGCTAGTCTTACCTAAAACTTATCCATTATATTTAAT
>JBAXET010000369.1:0-1536 GCA_037140275.1 Ferruginibacter sp.
GATGAAAAATCATGTTTGATATTCTGTGATAATTGTTTGGCCAGTGCATTGGATTGATTGACGATAAACAATTGTTTGGAATTGTTTTTAAATGTGCCGAAGATCTGCATCAGCTCATCAATCTCCTGATGGTCTTTATCTATGTTTAATAATAATCCCACTTCGGGATGATACTGCACAATACTGCCATCACTTTCATCGGCTTCAATCACCAGCCATTCGCCGGCACCTACTTTTGCATTACCAATTTTTCCTTCTTTAATGATACTGGTTAATCCTGCACCGCTGATAATGCTGGGTTGCATACGGGCATATTCCAAAATATCAAAGAGCATGGCACTGGTAGTACTTTTTCCACTGGTACCCCCTACTGCAATTGTTTTTTTACTTTCTGCAATTAAAGCAAGTACCTCACTTCTTTTTAAAATAGGAATATTTAATTGCTTTGCTTTTTGTACTTCCGGTACAGTTTCTTCAATAGCCGTTGATACCACTACCAAATCTGTTGCAGTTGTAATGCCTTCTCCGTTTTGTGCAAAACATTTAATACCTGTGGCTTCCAGTTTTTCTTTTGTTTCGTTGTACTCTCCATCTTTAAAATATCGGTCGCTTCCGCTGCTTTGTATACCGATGCCCTGCAGGTATTGTGCAATGGCACTCATTCCTACACCTGCTACGCCAATAAAGAATACATTTTTATACTCAGTTACAGTTTTCATTTTACAACACTCAGTTGATTTTTATGTAAGAAATAATATGCCGATGCAGAACTGCCCAGCATAAAAATTGCACCTGTAAAAAATGCTGCTCCCGGAAAATGAACCGGTGCAGTATCTTTTGTAAAAAAGAATAATAGATAATTCATTAATGGTGGTCCGAATATGGAAGTCAGGCTCATGATACTGGTCAATATCCCCTGCATTTCACCCTGCGCATCGGGTGGCACTTTACCTGCTAATATAGCCTGAAAAGCAGGCCCTGCAATACCTCCAAAACAATACGGGATTAAAAACACAAACATCATCCAGGTCTGGCTGGCAAAAGCAAACATGAATAACCCAGCGGCATAAAGTAAGAGTCCGATATAAACACTTTTTTCGTTTCCCAGCCATGGATTGATAACCCTAATCATACCTCCCTGCACTAAAGCCACCATAAATCCAACCATTCCCAATGAATAGCCGATCATGGCTTCATTCCAGTTAAACCGGTACTTACAAAAGAAGCTCCAGTGGCCCTGTACCGCATGTGATGCCATATACATTAAGAATACAGCCACCAGCATCCAGCCTATTGAAGGATATTTTTTCATTTGTTTAAAAGCCCCAAAAGGATTGGAACGTTTAATATCAAAGGGCCTTCTTTTATCTTCGGGTAATGATTCTGGTAATACAAAATATCCGTACAGCCAGTTGATCAGACAAAGTGCTGCAGCCCCGTAAAATGGCACCCTTAATCCAAACTTACTCAGCATGCCGCCAATTACCGGACCAATAATAAAACCAATACCGAATGCAGCACCCAGCATTCCATAAT
>JBAXET010000370.1:0-1527 GCA_037140275.1 Ferruginibacter sp.
GGTAGGTACATACCCCAAAGTATAAATAATCAGGCCATAAACAAAGAGATTAAAATTAATCCGTTCTTTTTTTGTTAATGCAAAATCATCCTGAACAGGTACAGTTTTCTTCTTGCTGCTGTTTCTGAATATGGCTATTGTATTTCTTTTCCGCTGTATAATCAAAACAATTGTTTAAAGTTTTAGGGGCAGTTTTTATTAATGCTATTTATCTATACCAAATTTTAGAACGCGATTTTTTAAAAAATATCTGGTAATACTGTACCGGTGCAATGATATAACCAAATATATTTGATGCAATGGCTGCAATCAGTACTGATTGTACCCCAAGCTGAAATTTTTTGATGAGTAACAGCGCCAGTATTACAAACCCAATGGAGCTGAATATGGCACTAACAAATTGTATGTGTATGGCACCAATACCATTTAATACAAAAATGAATATACTGGCATAAATGGCTGTACAAAAATAGATAAAGCAAAGCAGTGAAATGGTAAAATCAATATGTACCAAATTCTTACCCAGCCAAAGCTCGTACACTTTGCCCGAAAACATCAGCATGATAAACCCGCCAAATACCACGGCAACGAATATGCGTAAGTATTTTTTAACTGCATTTTTTATCCAGTCATTGTCGCCGGTATTATAAGCATAGGTAACCCCGCTCCAAAAAGGGCTGAGTAAAATAAGAAAACCCATTTGCAGGGTGGAAAAATATTTATAAGCAATACTGTAAGACGTTATCAATGTTTTATCAGGAAAATAATGTGCTAATAAAAACAAGCTTGATTCAAATTGCACCATTACGGCAATCTGCAGTACAAAAAACTTAAGGCCAATCTTCATTACGTCTTTAGCATAGTCTCTTTTTACAAACTTTAATGAAGGCCTGTACTCTTTATACTTTGAATTGAACAGTACAATATTGGCCAGCAGCAGCACTAAGGTAGGCCCAATGCCTGCAGCCAGGCCCAGGTACAACAAAGAGCCATGAGTAAGTTTTGTTACGGCAAAAATAATCGCCAGTGAAATCAGTTGGCCCAGCATTTCCAGCAATGATGCTTTTGCAGGCTGCTGATCGGCAATTAAAATAGTATTGATAACCCTGAAAATAAACTGCAAACAGAAGTAAGTAAAAATTATTAATGCCAGCTTTGATAAATCCCCTTCTGTATTTTGAGGCAGGCTTAATAATTTATGCCAGATTATAAACCTGTTAGAGAACATAAGCAATAGCCAGATTGCGAAAAAGATAACACTAATGTAATAATATGCAGTACTTACATAGATCCTGGCTTCATCAATTTTACCTTTTGCCTTTGCTTCTGCGAATTTATTTCGTAAGCCGTGGGTGAACCCTATATCAAAAAAAGATATCCAGGCTATCATTGAGCTTAATGTAAGCCAGATACCATATTGAAAGGGGTTTACATAATTAATGGTAAGCGGTACTGCAACCAGGCCAATGGCAATGCTCACACCTCTTATAATTATTGAACCTGCTATGTTTTTCTTGGCGTCAACAC
>JBAXET010000371.1:0-1496 GCA_037140275.1 Ferruginibacter sp.
TTTTTAATCTGCGCATCTGCGGCAACAGGCTTCCATATTTTTTCTTTCCACATACACATTATTTTCCCCTGTTTTTCGTTGTTGTATAAGATCAACCCATGTTATGAAGACAATTTTTACGCTGTTCATACTTACTTTTTGCCTTTCCATCGCCGTTTTGGCGCAACCTGCTATTGATACCACGGTTAAATTAAAAGAGCAGAAAGAGAATATCATTAAAGAATCCACCATCGTTAAAGTAGAAAATCTGGGAGAATTTATTAATACCGAGCATCCCGAAATGCGTCCCACTATTTCTGCCGATGGCAACCTGTTATTTTTTATCCGTCAGAATGATCCGGCTAATGTGCAATACCAAACCGTTCCTAACTCACAGGATATCTGGTATTCTATGCGGGATTCTGCAGGCAAATGGAGTAAGTCAAGGCACCTGAGTGCTAAAGTAAATGCCTCTCAATACAATGCAGTATACTGGATTTCACCTGACCTGAATACGATTTTACTGAAAGGCTCATTTATAGACGGACAATATTTGGGCATGGGTGTTAGCATGATTCATAAAAGACGTGATGGCAGCTGGACCAATGCCGAAATGCTGAAGATCCGCAATTTTAATAAGTTCAGTCTTACGCAACAGATTGGTGCTTGTATGGGACATGATGGTAAAACTTTGTTGTTTTACATGAGCGATAAAAAAAACAGCTACGGAAATGATTTGTACGTGTCTTTTTTAGAAGGCAATGATATTTGGACGGCTCCAAAAAGTTTAGGTAAAAAAATTAACCTGGGAGATTATAATGAGATGAGCCCTTTTTTAGCCGCCGATGGTGTAACCCTGTATTTCAGCAGCGACAGACCGGGCGGATTGGGTGAAAATGATATCTGGATGAGTAAACGTTTGGATGACAACTGGACCAAATGGAGCGACCCTGTTAATCTTGGTGCCCCAATAAATACAGCCGGCTCCGAAGCTTTTTTTACCATGGATGCCGGAGGCGAATTTGCCTACCTTACTTCAAGTGATGGTTCTTTTGGGGCCAGTGATATTGTAAGAGTAAAATTATTAGAAAAAGAAATGCCTGATCCTGTAGTGCTGGTGAGTGGCAATGTTTATAATGCCAAAACCAAACAACCATTAGAAGCCTCATTAATTTATCAAACATTGCCTGATGGTGCAGATGTGGGCAATGGCATATCAAGCCCGATGGATGGCTCATTTAAAATTGTATTGCCTTACGATAAAAATTACAGTATTCGTGCTTCGGCAGATAAATTTTTCGCCATATCAGAAAACCTGAATTTAGATTCCCTGATCAAAGCCGGCTATAAAGAAATTCATAAAGATTTGTATTTAGTGCCTATTGAAATTGGGCAGGTGTTCCGACTGAATAATGTATTCTTCGACTTTGATAAATACACCCTGCGGCCCGAATCGTATGTGGAACTGGATCGGGTGGTGAAATTTTTAACCGAATATCCGAATATTGAAATTGAAA
>JBAXET010000372.1:0-1490 GCA_037140275.1 Ferruginibacter sp.
CCAAAGATGATGGCATTAGGATAACCATGCTTGCGAAAAATCAATTGCAGGTCGGTGATCGCATCTCCCAGTTGCTCAACCGGAAAAGCAATATCTTCCAAAATAACAGTAGAACCGCTGGCCCTTACTGCACCCACTGCCGGAAACAATCCTTTGCGCACTTTCCATAAAAAAGCCTGCTCTTCAGCATCATTGGTAAAAGATGGAAACTGCAATAAAGAAAGTGCATCTGCAGCCAGTAAAAATTGCGTAACCCTTTCGGCTACCTGCTCTTGGGTGGTTTCCTGAAATTCTACCAGTAAAGCTGCGGCCGTTTCGGGTAATCCCTTTATGGCTTCAGGCATACCCGCCATATTCTCTACAGCATGCAAGGCGGCCCTGTCCATCAGCTCCACCATCATGGCGCCGGCATTTTTTAGCGGCACAATGGCCTGGCAGGCAGCATAGATTGTAGGGAAATATAAAAGGCCTGTTGATTTATACGGATAGTCGGGCACTGTTTGTAATACGGCTTCTGCAATAAATGCCAGTGTACCTTCAGCCCCTATCAGTAAATGCGCCAAAATATCCAAGGGATGTTCAAAATCTATAAAAGCATTCAGCGAATAGCCAACGGTTGTTTTGGTTTGATACTTTGTTCTTATTTTATTGAATAGTGCAGTGTCATTATGTATTTGCAGTTTGATTGCAGCAAGAGTATTGTATATTTCTGTACTCTCATTTTGAAATCGTATATAATCTTCTTTTTTTTCGGTAGAAAATTGCCTGCCATCGGGCAAAATAAAGCTGATATATTTTGTGGTATGATAAGAATTGAGTGCCACACCGCAGCACATACCACTTGCATTATTGGATAAGATGCCGCCCATCATGGCTGCACTGATGCTGGCCGGATCGGGACCAATTTTGCGCCCGTGTTTTTTTAAAAATGCATTCACCATCGCCCCTGTAATACCGGGTTGTGTACGCACCAGTTCGCCTGCTGCTTCAACACTTATTTTTTTCCAGAACTGACTTAAATCAACCAATATACCATCCGTAACGGCCTGACCGGAGAGGCTGGTGCCACCTGTACGGAATACCATCGGCGTTTTATATTGTTGTGAAAAAGTAAACAGGGCAATGATCTCGGCTTCATTTACCGGCTGCACCACGGCTTTAGGAATGAGATAATAAAAGCCTGCATCGGAAGCAAAAGAAACCAGGTCGATATATTTTGACCGGATGCGGTTTTCAGGCAATATTTTTTTTAGTGCGTCAATCATATTATTTAGCTCCATATTAAACCCATTCCTTAAACCCGGAATCAAATCTGCTTAAAACAAGCAGTACCACTACAGGGGAGATTTATACTGCAAAATAATTCAAAATGAGCAGGATTGATGTTTTGATTTAATGGAAAAAGGAGAAACTGATCATTTTGAAATCTAATTAAATTCCGGATTTTCCTAATAACGCAACAATATTAATAATAAAGGAAAATAACACAG
>JBAXET010000373.1:0-1486 GCA_037140275.1 Ferruginibacter sp.
GCCCAATACTCATCTGGTGTACGTAACCAGTACGCCAATTGATCCTGTAATTATTGATTATTACCTGCACTTATTGCCTGGTATTACCGGACATCATGCCCGGCAACGGTTGCATTTTTTCAGCTGCTATGATGCATCCTCAGTTTCACTAACAGAAAAAATATTAGCCCGTCCAAGACTGATACAAAGAATTAAACATGCTGTCCCTAACAAACATACTGCTCATATGGCCTGTTTTAATGTAACGCCATTTGAACGACAGCTGGCAGTAAAACTGGGGTATCCCATTTATGGTTGCGATCCCGATCTGCTGTACTGGGGTACCAAATCGGGCAGCAGAGAAATATTTGAAGCCTGCGGATTACTGATGCCAGCGGGATACTGCAATTTAAAAAATGAAAATGAAGTGATTGTTGCATTAGCACAGTTATATAAAAGCAATCCTTCCATTCGCAAGGCAGTGGTTAAAATGAATGACGGATTTAGTGGGGAAGGCAATGGGGTATTTTCATTTCATCGTATTGTTGCCGGTTTGGATATCGAAATGCAATTGCGCAATCAGTTGCCCTTGTACCTGGATATTGTGGCAAAGGATCTTTCCTATTTAGTATTTATGGAGAAACTTACACAGATGGGAGGTATTGCAGAAGCTTTTGTTGACGGGGAAGAAAAAATATCTCCTTCGGTTCAATGCCGCATCGATCCCGAAGGAAAAGCTGAAGTATTGTCCACACATGATCAGATGATGGGAGGAAAAGATGGTCAGGTATTTTTAGGTGGCACATTCCCTGCAGATAGTGCCTATAATGTTGCAATAGGGGAGTTGGGAAAAGTGGTGGCAGAAGCATTGCAGAAAAAAGGAGTTTTAGGCAGGTTTGCAGTTGATTTTTTATCTGTAAAAGAAAATGGCAAATGGAAACATTATGCAATAGAAATCAATTTACGTAAAGGGGGTACCACACATCCCTATATCATGCTGGAATTTTTAACTAATGGAAAATACGATGCCCCTAATGGAAAATTTGTATTAGCCGACGGGATGGAAAAATTTTATTTATTTACCGATAATCTGCAGGACGACCGCTTTAAAGGATTAACCCCTTATGATTTGATGGAGATTGCCATTTGTAACGGACTGCATTATGATCATACCAAAGAAGAAGGCGTGATGTTTCATTTAATTGGGGCATTGTCGCAGTTTGGAAAAATAGGATTGGTATGTGTTGCATCTTCAATGGATCGTGCAAAATACTTTTATGAACAAACGCTGAAAATTTTAGAAAAAGAAAGTCAGGTATCAATGTAAGGCCGCTTTTTCTGTTTTGTAATGCGGAGTCATGTTGAATAGGCTGTCTGTTTCAAGTTACTGAATAATAGTGTGCAGCAAAATACAGCACTGTTGCAGTATAAATAAAAATAAAACTGCGCTATATATTGCAAATACTTACATAGAACAAAGGGCCAGATTTTCATCTGACCCCTGTTC
>JBAXET010000374.1:0-1473 GCA_037140275.1 Ferruginibacter sp.
GGGATATTTTCAAAATCGGCAACATTGCCGTTCCATACCTGGCTTCCCGACGCAGGTATAGCTCCTTCGCCTGTTACTGCATTGCTTCATGCCGCAGTACTGGTTAAAATAGGGGTCTATGTTTTTGCTCGTTTATTTATTTCAACTCTTACACTTGGTGAAGTATGGCACACAATTGTTCCCATTATAGCTGCTGTAAGCATGCTTGTTTCAGCCGGGGCAGCTTTTGTGGAGAAAGATTTGAAGCGTATACTGGCATATTCAACAATCAGCCAGATCAGTTTTATTTTTCTTGGGCTTGCAACGGGAAACGAAATAGGTATTGCAGGCGGTCTTCTGTATATTCTTATGCATGGTCTGGCAAAAGGCGGTTTGTTCCTGTGTGCCGGTATAGTTGAACAGAATACAGGAACCAAAGACATCAAAAAGTTAGGCGGCCTTATAAAAACCATGCCGGTAACAGCGATAGCATTTTTATTTTGCGCATTTTCAGTCATGGGCATACCGCCATTTGGCGGATTCTTCAGCAAATATCTGGTTATTACCGGGGCAATAAATAACGGACAGTTAGCGATTGCCTTTACTTTTTTGGCAGGAGCAATTCTTACGATATTATATCTTTTAAGAGTTTTCACGATGGTATTTCTTGGTGACTTAAAAATTGGTATAGTAAAAGAAAAATCAGGGACTATGGTATCCAGTGCAGCATTGCTTGCAGTGCTCTCGCTTTTAGGAGGTATTTTTATAAAATATCCTTCTGATTTTGTAGTATTGACAGTTCAGCAGATGTTGGGGATCATAAAATGATTAATTTGATTTATATATTAATATTTCTGCCTTTTATAGCCGGCTTGCTGATTTTTGCCTTGCCAAAATCTATCCGCAAAATTACCGGATTCTTTACTTTGCTGATAACACTGGCGGGCCTTGTTATTGCCATCATGCTATTCAAAAAAGACTTAATGTATTCGGTCCCCTGGGCTGGTTTTGGCATAGAGTTCTCTATAAGACTTGATAATTTTAGCAGCTTTATCATTCTTGCTGTCGCCGCATTTTGCTTTTTGATCACGCTTTATTCTATAACTTTTATGAAGGAAAAGAATAATTCCACACAGTTTTTTGCATACCTTCTGATTTCACTTGCCATGACAACCGGTGCTGTTCTTGCCAATAATCTTGTAATGATGTTGTTTTTCTGGGAAGGTCTGCTGGTTACATTATTTGCAATGATAGTGATAGGTAATAAAGGTGCGTTTAAGACAGCAGTCAAAGCTCTTGTTCTGGTTGGTATTTCTGACTTGTGCCTGATGGTTGGCATAGGTCTTACCGGACACCTGGCAGGTACATTAACAATGTCTGACATTAATCTTAATATGGCTTCACTCGGTGGACTGGCATTTATATTTTTGATGATAGGGGCAATTTCCAAAGCTGGTTCGATGCCGTTTCACAGCTGGATTCCTGATGCTGCAG
>JBAXET010000375.1:0-1456 GCA_037140275.1 Ferruginibacter sp.
TTCTACTACAGTAAAAGAAGGATTTACAAGAACCGTAGCCAGTTTTATAAAAAACAATAACAAATGAACAAGCCTATTATTAAAGTAAGTGATTTTATTGCTGATTTTCTTGAAGAGAATCAAATAAAGCATGTATTTGGTATTATTGGTGCAGGGAATGCACACATTTTCGATTCAATACAAAAGAAAGGGTATACAGAAATAATTTGCGTGCACCATGAACAGGCAGCATGCATGGCCATACAAACTTATTACCGTACATCGGGAAAAGTCTGTGCTGCAATACTTACAACCGGCGCTGGTTCTACCAATGGTGTTACAGGCGTGGTTAGTGCATGGGCAGATTCTATTCCTGCATTAATTATTTCGGGTAATGAAAATTCAAAATTCATAGACCTGCATAAAGATTTGCGGATGTGGGGTGTGCAGGGCTATAATAGTTCGTTAATGGTAGAAAAAGTAACCAAGTATGCAGGGCGTGTTTTAGCACCTGAGCAAATTAAGTACGAAATGCAAAAGGCATACGCCATCACTACGCATGGCAGACCTGGACCTGTTTGGTTAGATATACCGATGAATATCCAGTCTTCAAATGTGGAAATTGAAAAACTGGATAGTTTTGAAAAAAAATCATTACCCATCATTGATATAAAAAAGCTGGATGATTTAAAATCAGAAGTAAAGCATATAGTTGAAGCCTTAAAAAAATCAAAACGCCCGGTTCTTTGGCTAGGTCATGGTATCAGGTTAGCCGGGGGCGAAAAATTAATAGCACCACTTTTACAACAATCCAATATACCGGCATTAGTAACATGGGCAGGAATAGATATGGTAGACTCTTACCATCCCCTTGTTTTTGGAAGAGCTGGTACTTATGGGCAAAGGTGTGCTAATTTTGTAGTACAAAATTGCGACTTTCTTTTATGTATTGGAACCAGAATGGCCATATCGCAAATAGGATATGAAATAAATGAACTGGCAAGAGAAGCTGATATTGCTGTGGTAGATATTGATAAATATGAATTGGATAAATATGCGTCAAGATATAAGTACAGCATTAATGCAGATGCCAAAGATTTTTTAGAAATGCTTTTAGAACAGCTTGGAGAATTGAAGCCAGATGATTACAATGAATGGGTAGCCGAATGTACAAGGTATAGAGAAAAGTATCCCTGGTTTTCACCAACTGATCATCCTGATGTTGATGGATTTATTAACTCTTACCAATTTATGGATAAGTTGAATCAGCATTTGAAAGCTGATCAGCTAATTACTACAGATATGGGTACGGCTTTGTTATCAGGGCACCAGGTATTAAAAATTAAAGATGGTCAGCGTTTAATGACATCAACGGGCCTGGGTGAAATGGGGTATGGATTACCTGCGGCAATTGGGGCATCAGTCGCCAGAGGTAAAAAAGAGGTAATGTGCCTTAATTGTGATGGGGGTATGATGA
>JBAXET010000376.1:0-1440 GCA_037140275.1 Ferruginibacter sp.
CTTTAATATATTATCTAATTTATCAGTGCCCAGCAGCAGAGCGCCAATTCCGTCGCCTAATGCTTTGATTGCATCAGGATACATATAATATACTTCACTTTGTGTTCCTGGTGAATTATAAAGAGTAATGCATTCTTTTAAGATAGGGCTTGAAATTTCCGGAAGATTATTTAAGTCAGCGCCACTTGCCGGATTAACTCCATTTGCCATAAATATTTTAGCTGCTTCAGGGCTGTTAGTCAGTCTTGCCCATTTTACAGCAAGGTCAATATTTTTACCCTTTGAATACACTCCGAGATCTGTTCCAAAATTTTTATTATAAACAACTTCAGAAGTGTCGTTTACCATAGGATACTGAGTTATTCCAATATTGGGATTATCAGCACTATTTTCTTCCGGTTTCATTGCGCTTGCAAACCAGTCACCCTGAGCCCACATAAATATGCTCTCTTTTTCAAGCCATTTTCCAAATGCCTGCACCTGGTAATCCATATTAAATACATCTTTTCTCCAGACACCTGCATTATTTAGCTCTACAAAAGCATTGAATGCATTTTTAAAAACATCCTGCTGCCATGATATTTTGCCACTAAGAGCTTCTTCCATCAGGTCTGCATCTCCAGCTTTCTGCTGCTGATGAACCATGTTAAAGTATGCATCAAAATAGCACCATGTTTCAACAAAACCTGCAAGAATAACATCATAACCCTTGGCTTTTGCAGGAGCAACCATTGATGCAAGTTCTGCTATGGTATATGCCTCAGTAGAAGGTTTGGGTTCAAATCCTATTTCCTTTAACATGTCTTTGTGATACCACATGCATTCTGTCCAGACATCCTGAGGAACAATCCAGATCTTGTCATTATATCTGATACCTTTAAAATTATATGCAGCTCCAAGCCAGCCTTTCCATTCATCATCAATTTTAGGAGTCAGATCTAATAATGCTCCCGACTCAGCTACTTCTTTAAGATCAGGACCAGGATAAACTGCAAAAAGATCCGGAGCCGTTCCGCTGGCAATAGCTGGTTTTAAGAATTCATTGAAAGTTGTTACAGTATACTGTTGATAATCAATTTTAACGCCGGGGTTTTCTTTTGCAAAAATTTCTGCAAGTGCGTTATAAGTATTTAGAATTCCCTGGTTGCCATTTTGAAAGTCTGCTATCTTTAAAACTATCTCGCCTGCTGCAGCTGCTGCTGTTGTTTCCGCTGCGGCTGCTGTTGTTGCGGCTGCGGCTGTTGTTTCAGCTGCTGCTGCTGTAGTTTCAGTTGTAGCAGTCGATTTACAACCTGCTCCAACAAGAGAAAATGAAACTACCAGTAAAGCCACCAGAAAAATCATTAAAAATTTTTTCATTTTGTCTCCTATAATCAGACGTTTGATTTTAATTAATGTACTGATACAAATAATTTAAAGATATTTTCACCTCCCCTTAAG
>JBAXET010000377.1:0-1437 GCA_037140275.1 Ferruginibacter sp.
TAGATATGGTGGCGGCTTTAATCAGGATTTTGAAAAAGAAACCTGACAACAGGATTGCCAGGTTTCTACAAAAATAAGTTTTACAGTTACCAATGTTGTTAACAAATCATAACCAAATTATTAATTATTTATTGCCGCATTAAAACGATGTTAAACAATAGCATCCCGGTAAACCTGCATGAAAAACTGGGAAATAAAAAACAAAAAGTCGTGTAAGAAACATACTCCCACTTACAGTACAATGACCTTTTCGGTGAACATGGTTTTATGGCTATCCGTGATTTTTACGATATATATTCCTTTAGCCGTTAATACTGGTAGTTTCACCGTAACGATATTGTTTTTCCCAGACAGGTTTTCAGTCTGTGTTGTAATCGTTTGCCCAGTAAAGTTGATCACATTGATTGTATAATTGCCGGCCTGTACATTTGCAAATTGAATATTAAATTCATTTGAAGTAACTGGGTTGGGAAATACCTGTATCATTTCTTTAGTAGTTAGCTCGGTATTAACCAGCATGCCCCTGTCATCCACTTCTTCATCCTTTTTCATTTTCAGGATATTGCTGTTTGCCAGATCAGAACTAAGCCAAGGGCTAGCACTATGCAATCCAACTGCAATCAGTGATTTAATATCAACAGAATAAATGTCAGATGCATCAACTGAACTTCCTATAACTACCCGATTGGTACGGTAGTCTACTGCAGCACTACTTGTTATAAATGCCTGAGGAAGGCCTGTGATGGTACCCATATATTTGGCAACCCTTGTTTCAATTTTTATTTTAAAAACATGATTTCGGGAAGTTACCAGATAAAGTAAATCATCTTCGGCTTCAATAATATCTCCGCCATAACTACTGCATATTTCATGAACAGATACTTCATTTTGAGACGCATCTATCAAAGAACCCAGGTCACTGATATGGTTGTTCTTTGTATTGAACTTAACCAGGTGTTTACCATCGTTGGTTAATGCATAACCATTATCATCATCTCCAATAACCATTCTTGTAAAAACATTACTTTGGTCTGATGATTTTGGAAACAGCCCGGTAAAATTATTGGTAATATCATAGATCCTAAGCGTTTTAAGATCTACATAACTAAGCCTGTCAGCAAACATGGGTGTAAAATACAGCCTGTTGTTTTTTTCATCAAGCGCTATTGCTGCAACGCCATTATACAAAGCAGGATTAGACACAGTATCGTTCCTATTCAACAGGCGCAAAAGTATTCCGCTAAAGGCTCCTGTTCGAAGATCTATCTTTCGCAGATAGTTCCACTTATATCCGTTGTGCACTGAATCAGTTACCGTGTAAGCCAGTTGTTTATTTGACTGACCCTTTACCATTGCTGAGAAAAAAACTGCAGCAATAAAAATGCATGCAAATTGGAAAAGCTTTTTCATAAATTTATTTTTTACACAAATTATTTC
>JBAXET010000378.1:0-1422 GCA_037140275.1 Ferruginibacter sp.
CAGCAGCACCCTCAGCAAATGGCTATTAACACCTGCAGGCTTACCCGAAATTTTACAAAGACAGGATGCGGTAAAAGAATTATCGGCTGCAACCGCATGGCGGCAGGAATTACAGGCATTTGGTAAAGAACAAAAAATAAGTACTGCCACTCAGGAAAGATTAGAAAACTGGCTCCGCACTCCCCCAACATTCATCAATAATATTTTTTGGAAAATATTACAGTTTGCCATACCCGTTATTATGACAACAGTAATGTTGCTGAATATGGAAGACATCATCAGCAACAGGGTAAGAAATCTTTTTTTATTTGGCTCTGCCATCATCGCCATCATCATGGCAAAAAAAATTGCCCCCTTACATGCACAGGTAAGCAAGCTGGCAGATGAATTAGCCGTACTCGCCAACAGCATAGCACTGATAGAACAGGCTTCATTTAAAGCCAAACAATTACAGGCACTGCAATCAAAATTTATTATTGAAAACAGCAAGGCTTCCATTCAGTTAAAGCAATTGAAAAAAATTGTGGAACGGCTGGACCTTCGTTTGAACCCTGTTGTGTTTATGCCGCTGGCACTTATTTTTCAATGGGATATTCAGCAGGCTATGGCGCTGGAAAAATGGAAGCAGCGCAATCAGCAAAAAATTAATGACTGGTTTGATGCCATTGGATCATTTGAAGCACTGCACAGTTTTGCAGGACTAACATTCAATCATCCTGAATGGTGTTTTCCCAATTTTAATACAACGCATTTTTTTATTGAAGGAACCAATATCGGACACCCATTAATAAATGAAACAAAAAGGGTTAATAATATTATCCAAATTAAAAGCCGTGAAGAACTGATGCTAATTACCGGCAGTAATATGGCCGGCAAAAGCACTTATTTGCGCAGCATTGGCGTAAACACTGTTTTAGCTATGGCCGGCGCACCTGTTTGTGCAAGTGGCTTTACCCTTTCTCCTGTACAGATCATCAGCAGCATGCGCATCGCTGATAATTTAGAAGAAAGCACCAGCACCTTTTATGCAGAACTTAAAAAATTAAAAGCCATCATCGATAAGGTAAATGCAGGAGAAAAAATATTTATTCTTTTAGATGAAATTTTAAGAGGTACCAATTCATTAGACCGGCATACGGGCTCTGTGGCATTGGTAAAACAACTGATTAAACATAAAGCAGCCTGCATCATTGCCACTCACGATGTGGAACTGGCCAAACTGAAAGAGAGTTACCCCAATAATATTTTAAACTATCACTTTGATGTACAGGTAGCCAATGAAGAACTGTATTTTGATTATACACTAAAAGAAGGTATCTGTACCAGTTTAAATGCATCCATACTGATGAAGAAGATTGGGATAGAACTGTAAAGAATGTCGGATGGTGGATGTAGGATGGTGGATATCGGATGTCTGATGGT
>JBAXET010000379.1:0-1413 GCA_037140275.1 Ferruginibacter sp.
AGTTTGCAAAAAGAATTTACCTATGGTGTACGTAAAGTCGGCAGTCGCTGCAATACTTTGCAACTGAAATGTATTATTACCATTCACGCGTTTGAACTTACTGAATCCCTTACGGTCGAATAGCTTATTAGTATGGGTTTGCGTATAACTGTCGCTGCCGCAGTTCACAATTAAAGAAGGTACAAAATCCAGCTCATCATCTTTGGCAAAAACTTTGTAAAAACTAAAATCATGCTCTATACTCCCGGATACTGAGAAATAACTGGTGGCATTGTTGGTGGAATCTCTTGCAAAAATAGTGGTATCCCCCCTGGGATTTAAAGGCCTTCTTAATACAAAACTTTCCAGGCTCCATTCTTTATAATTTCCGTTAGAAAACCCAACAATTATACCGGGTTGTATAATCCCTTTAGCTTTTTTAAGATATCCATAAAAATCATTTTGATATAAGCTCTTGGTATTGTATTTGTTTTTATCACTTAAAAAACGGGTATAAGAGATGCCTGCATGTATTTTTTTTCCATAATAATCGTAAGCTGCAGAAAGGCCTGTTTGATACAACGCTGTTTTACCGGCACTGTCATCCGTTAAATAAACAGTGGCGCCAAAACTAAAACCTGATTTAGTGTGATACACTACAGAAGGGGTAATTATTAATTGATTGGTAATACCCGTAGCATTCGCTGATTTATTATTGGAACTGAATGCTCCGTTACCAAAACCAATACTTATATCCACAGAACTACGGGCATCCTCTTTCATTAATTTTAAAAATTCATCATTCTGCATCATAGAATCCAGTAAAGCTTTATCGGCTTTAGACAAGGAATCTGTTTGCCCTATTATTGCAGAAAAGCTGGTAAAAATACATACAAGCAACAGGTAAATCTTTTGCATATCAATTAATAAGTTTGAGTTTGACAGGGAAAAATGTACAAGGTTTAAACGCTGTAAATCTGTTTATTAAACGTAAAGTTGCTGATTTAAATTGTTTTAGCCAATAAAACCCTTACCTTTGCGAACATTATTATTAACTGAGAATTACATGACATGCTCAGTTGCTGTTGAAACAGATGCATTGCAATCAGTTTTCGTTACACTAACAACCTCTGGCGGGTTTTAAAAACGCCGACAGGGTTTTCCAACGGCCAAAGCATGACATCCCGGGCTATCGGGAATTTACATGTGGCTATCACAAAACAAATTTAAATGAATGCATTTGAAGCCTTAGGCTTAAGCGAACCATTAGTTCAGGCTGTAACCGATATGGGATTTGAAACCCCTTCGGAAATTCAGCAAAAAGCAATTCCGGTATTATTATCGGGCACTACCGACTTTATCGGTTTGGCACAAACCGGCACAGGTAAAACTGCTGCTTTTGCCCTACCTCTCATCGATTCTATTTTAAAAAAT
>JBAXET010000380.1:0-1408 GCA_037140275.1 Ferruginibacter sp.
CAATTAGACCCGAGGCAAATTTTGGAAAAAGCCATTCTGATAATTGCTGGCTTTTATAATTAAGATAACCCGGTATTCCCCGGTAATCTTCATTTAATGATGCTTTTTCAACCAGCCAAAAAAATACAGGTATTCTAAAAACGGCACAGGTAATAATTATAGGGGCATCTCTTAAAATGTCGACAATGCCACCTATAATTACTGCGTCTGCTTTTTTCTTTTTCCTCCGTTTATATATAAGTACAGCAGTTTTTATTACAGCTATAAAATTATCCATAAACCGAAGTCCCCTTTTTATTGACTTACTTTCCCTTACAAAATAATAAGGCACGCCGTCAAAATGACCATACGGTTTTTTGGTTGCAGATAGTACTTCTCTTTTTTTGCCATAAGGGATAATGAAGAATGCATTCTCGTCATTCTCCATCAAACCTTTCATAAACAAAGTTACATGCAAACTATGTGCACCTCCAAACGGAAAATCAACCGAATCAACTACTAACAAATTCATCTTTCGCTGATTTTTATTTGATTGCGTTTCTCCTAACCTGTTCTGATATCCAGTTAAATGTCTTGGTCATACCAACTTTTAAAGGTACTGATGGAGACCAGTGTAATTTTTCTTTAATCAGTCTGTTATCAGAATTTCTACCTCTTACTCCCAATGGACCCGGGATATTACTGATATTTATTTTTTTACCTGATATTTCAGCGGCCATTGCAGCCAGATTATTGATAGAGATCATTTCATCAGAGCCAATATTTACAGGACCACTGAATTCAGAGCGTGTTAATTTTAAAATTCCTTCCACGCATTCATCAATATATAAGAAAGAGCGGGTTTGTTTACCATCACCCCATACTTCAATAGTGCCCCCGTCTTCCGATTCTGCTACTTTTCTGCACAATGCCGCAGGTGATTTTTCTTTGCCTCCTCTCCAGGTTCCTTCAGGTCCAAAAATATTATGGAATCTGGCCACACGGGCTTCAATACCATGATTACGGCTATAGGCTAAATATAAACGTTCGCTGAATAATTTTTCCCAGCCATATTCACTATCTGGATTTGCGGGATATGCTGACTCTTCGCTGCAATTTGGGTTATCCGGATCAAGCTGGTTATGCTCAGGATACATACATGCTGATGAAGAGTAAAATACTCTTTTAACACCCGCTTTATGCATTGCATCCAAAATATTCAAATTTATTGTGGCTGAATTGTGCATTACATTGGCATCATTTTCGCCGGTAAAAATATACCCTGCGCCTCCCATATCTGCTGCCAGTTGATACACTTCGTCGATGCCTCCCTGCATTATCAATTTACATAATCCGGGATCTGTTAAATCGCCAACAATGAATTCATCAACAGCTGTTTGAGAAAATTCCGGGTGTTTTAACTCAACAC
>JBAXET010000381.1:0-1396 GCA_037140275.1 Ferruginibacter sp.
GTTTTATTACTTAAAACGTACATTTTCAAGCCTTAAAATACAATATCGGGTACTTGTGCGCTGCCGGTTAGTAAAAATACCATTGCAAAAAAAACCGCACTATCAACTGACAATGCGGCTTTTGTATTATTTACCCGGAGGGTTAGCTATTATTAAAACAACTCAGGCTGGTTATCCTCCTTATGCTCTTTTTTCTCCCACTCCATTTCCACAGATTTGGAATATTCTGTTAGTTTAGCCCCCACAGCTTTCCAGCCCATAACTTCCACCAGCTTAATTACTTTAAATTTTGCTTTACGAATCATTTGGCCACGGCCACTCTGTACTGATAGAATTGGCTCTTCTTCTGTACTTACCATTTCCAGACGGTTATCTTTTCCTTCTTTAATAAAAAAGAACTTAGAATGTAATGTGGTGGTTTCTATTTTAAAGCGCTTGATATTATACTGCAATTTTTCATTGTCAAGATACACCGCTGTAATAATCTTTTCGGGATGGAATTTTTCGATCAGCATTACTTTTTCAGGGTCAAAACGCTGTGTGAGTTCCTGATCGGTAATCTCATAATTACCATCATTAAAGATGACCAGCAAACGGTCTTCGGCATCAAACTTACCAAGGTACTGCCCTTTTTCATCAGTATTTAATCGGCCGAATTTATCATCGAACCATAATTTTTTAGCATCCAGTGTGGAGCGTCCGGCTTCTTTAAATTTTACAGATTTGATAGGATATTTGCTTACAATATTACCAATACTGCCCCTGCCCTTTATTTCCATTTCTTCAAAATAGAAATCGAGTTCTTTTATTCTGGCGCTGCAATTAGGACTTAGCACCACTTTTACCACTTCCGCCTCACCATTAGCATTAGCCGTAAAATAATGAACACGACTTTTTTCAGCCCCCTTGGTTAAATCATATTCTTTATCTCTGGTTACACCGGAAACATTAAAACGTTTGGCATAGCTCACGCCGGTTTTACCATCCACATAAACCATATTGTAAGTGGTACGTTCATCATTTTTTTGAAAAACGGCAACATGTAAAATATCCTTCCCAATAAAAGCTTTGTCGGAAACTTTTACCACTTTCATAATGCCCCCTTTGGTAAAGGCAATAATATCATCCAGATCAGATACTTCAGCTATCAATTCGTCTTTCTTTAAACCGGTGCCAATAAACCCATCGGCATAATTTACATATAATTTGATGTTAGCAATAGCCACTGCTTTGGCCTGAATGGTATCAAAAGCTTTGATTTCTGTTTTGCGTTCCCTACCCTTACCATATTTTTTCAGCAGGTTTTCATAATAAGCCACTGCAAAATCTGTCAGGTTTTCAATGTCATTTTTTACCTGTTTAATATCATCTTCAAGTCCTTTGATCTGTTCATTCA
>JBAXET010000382.1:0-1384 GCA_037140275.1 Ferruginibacter sp.
ATTCCAGATACTGATGGTGATGGTGTAAATGACGAAGATGATAAATGTATCAACGAAAAAGGAACCAAAGAAAATAATGGTTGTCCGGTTTTAGCTGATTTCGCTTTCAATGCTGATAATGTTCAGTTCCTTACAGGAAGTGCTACATTGACTGCTAAAGCAAAAACTGAATTGGATAAAGGTGCTGCAATCTTAACTGCACATCCTACTTTAAATGTTGCTATCAATGGCTACACTGATAATACAGGTAAAGCTGCTACCAATCAGGCCCTGTCTCAAAAAAGAGCAGATATTGTTAAAGCCTATATGGTTAAAAAAGGAGTGGATGCAGCCCGTTTAACTGCTACAGGTTTCGGTGTTGAAAATCCAATTGCTGATAACAAAACAGCAGCAGGACGTGCACAAAACAGAAGAGTAGAATTTAAAGGAAATAACTAAGACTACTAAACTAACGCTGATTACGAAATAAAATCCCCGGTTATGCCGGGGATTTTTGTTGGTATTATATGCTGTGAAGATTTGTTTTTATTATCTCATCTTTTTATATGCATTCATTAGTCCGTTTGTAGAAGCATCATGTGCATTCACTTTTTCTTCATTCTGTAATTCGGGTAGTATTTTATTGGCCAATACCTTACCCAGTTCAACGCCCCACTGATCGAAGCTGAAAATATTCCAGATTACACCCTGAACAAAGATTTTGTGTTCGTATAAAGCAATCAGTTCGCCCAGCGTAAATGGAGTAATTTGTTTTACTAAAAATGAATTGGTTGGGCGGTTGCCTTCAAATACACGATAAGGATTTTCGTGGCCGGTGCCATTCATTAAGGCTTCTGTTTGGGCAAAGAAATTACTCAGCAATTTCTGGTGATGATCGCCTATCGCATTATGACTGATAGCCGGTGCAATAAAATCACAGGGAATAATTTGCGTGCCCTGATGGATCAGCTGATAAAAAGCATGCTGCCCGTTAGTACCGGGTTCTCCCCATATAACCGGGCCGGTTGAGTACGAAACCTTTGCTCCATTACGATCAATGTATTTACCATTACTTTCCATATTTCCTTGCTGGAAATAAGCAGCAAAGCGGTGCATATACTGGTCGTAAGGTAAAATGGCTTCGGTGGTGGTGCCGTAAAAGTTACTGTACCATAAACCAATAAGCGCCATTATAACCGGAATGTTTTTTTCATATGGGGTATTCCTGAAATGATTATCTGTTTCGTGTGCCCCTTTCAGTAACTGTTCAAAATTGGTATAGCCAATGGTTAATGCGATGGATAAACCTATGGCGCTCCATAAACTGTAACGGCCACCCACCCAATCCCAAAACTCAAACATATTGGCGGTATCGATACCAAATTTTATCACTTCTTTTTCATTG
>JBAXET010000383.1:0-1382 GCA_037140275.1 Ferruginibacter sp.
TTTTGCTAAACCATTGGTCAAGTTATCCTCCTTATTTAATTACAAACTTATGCAACCATTATTTGTTTTACCCGGTCTTATTCCATTGCCAGATTGCTGCCCTTTGGATATTTTACCGAATATTTAAAACCAATTTTCTTTTCTTTACCCCCATCCAGCAGAATGATCCATTTTAATTTTCCGGTATCGTTATCCAGTTCGGCATCTTTATTTTCAATCCTGTCTACTTCCACTTCTTTCATTGTGCTTACAGGAAACTGATCTTCTATAATAAGATTAATAGATTGTTTTTTATTGTTTCTTACAGTGATCTCAAAATTGCGGTAATCAATTTTATTGCTTCCTAAAAATCGTTTTTTGCTGAACTCTTTACTGCTGATTCTTTTTACCGAAATATTTTTATCACGGCCTAAGGAAATGCTCATGGTATCTCCGGCTATTTTAGGATTGATCATAGCCTTACCCAGATAGGTGCCTTCAAAAAATAAATTACTTTCTCCTTCCAGTAAATTCCAATCGCTCCAGTCGGTAATTTTAGCCGTTAAAAAAACATCCTGTTCCAGCTTGGGCGCGCAATAGTATTCATACAATGCAGGCAATTCCATCGTTTTCATTTCTACAGACGCAGTTTTGCCATCATTTAAAATAGTGTAGGGCATATCCATATCAAAAGAAAAGCTGGTGGTGTTTTGTCTTTCCGAAACGGTTAAGGGAATACTGGCTTCTTTTTTGGGCTTATTGTATGATGGTACAAAATCGGTACTCTCACCTGAAATTCCATAACCAACAACAACTACTTCAGATAAATTTTGGGAAGATTGCTGCAGGGCAATATTCATTTGATTAGAAGAGATAAATAATTCTCTGCGCTCAAAGCCAACATACGAAACCGTTAAAGTTGTGGCATTATACGGAATACCAATTCTGAAATTGCCATTTACATCTGTAGCCGTTGCCATCGTAGTGCCTTTTACTGAAATTGTAGCAGCGCCAAGGGGCATGCCTTTATCATCGGTTACCCTGCCTGTAACTTCTCTTACATTAGGATTGTAGGTGCCGGTATTATTATTTAAGCCATAATACTGCGGCGTAAAATAATGCAGGTACCATGTTTGCAAATTGGGCTTTTCACCATTTTGTTTTGGGTTGGCATTTGACAAGGTAAGTTTTACTTCTTTCCAGTCTTCACCTGATGCCTGATATACATTGGCCTTATACACCATGGTAATAGGACTGCTGATATCTGTAACTCTTAGATCGTATGTGGGATACCAACCTGCTTTATCAACAAAATAACTCATGGTAAAACTGGCATTGGTGGCTTCTTTGCTTTGTACGGTTACCACCACTTCGCTGGTAGCAGTACTGCTTTGTTTGGTCAG
>JBAXET010000384.1:0-1380 GCA_037140275.1 Ferruginibacter sp.
TTCCAATACCTTTAAATTTTACCAGCTTGGTTGGAACGGAATTAATATTGATCCCCTGCCTGGCAGCAAAGCACTGTTCGATGAAAAGCGCCCCCTTGATACAAATATTGAAGCAGGAATTTTAAACCGCAACGGAGAAACACTTACTTATTATATGTTTCAGGATGCGGCGTATAATACATTTGATGAAACGGTTGCTGCAGAAAGGCAGTTGCCCAGCAGCGATTGTATGCTGCTTGAAAAAAAACAAATACCCTGTTACCGGCTGGCAGATGTACTTGATAAGCATCTCCCAAAAAATACCAGCATTGATTTTCTAACCATCGATGTAGAAGGGATGGACTTGGAAGTACTGCAATCGAATAACTGGGTAATCTATAGGCCATGTTTTATTGTTGCCGAAAGTTTAAGTACAAGGCTGGCCGAAGAATTTAATGCGCCTATTGCTGTTTTTTTGCAGCAGCAGGGTTATGAATTAATTGCAAAAACAGCCAACTCACTCTTGTTTACCAATAAACAACAAATCCAGCCATAAAGAAAAGATGGCATTTGAAACTCCTATTTTATTTCTTGTATTTAACCGGCCAGATACCACGGCGCAGGTTTTTGCACAGTTACGTACTATACAGCCAAAGTACCTGTATGTAGCTGCTGATGGCCCTCGTTCCGCTAAAGAAGGGGAAGATGAATTATGTACAGAAACAAGAAGCATTGCAACAAACATAGATTGGGATTGCGAATTAAAAACACTTTTTCGTGAACAGAACCATGGTTGTGGTAAAGCAGTGAGCGAAGCCATTACCTGGTTTTTCGAACAGGTGGAAGAAGGAATTATTTTGGAGGATGATTGTTTGCCTGAAATAAGTTTTTTTAAATATTGTGAAGTTTTGTTAAACCGATACAAAAACGAAGATGATATTTTGCATATTAGTGGCAATAATTTCCAATTTGGTAAAAAAAGAGGGGATGGAGATTACTATTTTTCAATCCTGGGTTTCATTTGGGGTTGGGCAACCTGGAGACGAGCCTGGGCACTCTATCAATTTGATTTAAGTAAAGCTGCCGAAATAGATCATTTAAAGTATCAAAGGGCATTTGGTAATCATATTGAATTTATCGAATATTATTCATCAATTTTTGAAATGATGAAAAATAATGCAATTGATACATGGGATTATCAATGGTTACATGCCATAATTTTAAATAATGCATTTGCTGTCTGCCCGGAAATAAATTTGGTAGAAAATATAGGCTTTGGTTCTCAAGCAACTCATACGAAAGAAAAGGCAGAATGGAATGAAAAAAATATTTCTTTTCAATTAACATCTTTTACCCCTCCCTCTAAGAAAGAAATTAACTATGATGCTGATGCTTTTGCAT
>JBAXET010000385.1:0-1379 GCA_037140275.1 Ferruginibacter sp.
CATAATAATTTAGGTTTAGCTATTGCCAATTCTATAACTGCTGTAAAATCAGGTGCGAAAATACTGGACGGTACTGCAAGAGGCTTTGGTGCCGGAGCAGGTAACGCCCAATTGGAAGTACTGATAGCTGTATTGGAAAAAGAAGGTTTTCATACAGGAGTTGATTTGTATAAAGTACTTGATGCATCCGATATTGCAGAAAAAGAAGTGATCAATGCAATACCCGTTATTAAATCTGAAAGTATTATAAGCGGGCTTGCGGGTGTGTTCTCCGGCTTTTCAAAACATGTAACCCGTATAGCAAAAGAATACAATGTTGATCAGCGTGATATTTATGTTGCACTGGGAAAACGTAAAGTTGTTGCCGGTCAGGAAGACCTGATCATTGAAGTGGCTATTGAAATTTTAAAAAATAAAAAAGTATGAACACTGTGCTAAAAAAAATCATCCAGGATGATTGTAAAGAATCCTGTACAGATGTTAAAGCCCTGTCTTCATTAATCAATCAATCAATATTGGTTACAGGGGGTACCGGGTTTATGGGTAAATGGATAGCAGAAATGGTTTGTTATCTTAATAAAGAACACAACTTTAATAGTAAGTTATATTTACTGGCAAGGGATATGGAAAAATTCAGGAATGAAGTACCTCACCTTGCAAAAAATAATGCTGTCACACTTTTAGAACAGGATATTAGAAATTTAAAAGACCTGCCGGATGATATAAATTATATCATTCATGCCGCAGCATCACCAGATAACCGGGAACATGCATCGCAACCGTTACGTACTATTGAAACCATTTATAAAGGCACCAATACGCTGCTGGATGCCTGTTTCAGATTATCAGACCTGAAAAAAATTGTACACATCAGTTCTAACTTTGTGTATGGTACACTAGACGATCCTGCAAAAGCTTGTTCAGAAAAAACTTTTGGGTATTCAGACTGTAACGCTGTTAATACCGCCTATGGGGAATCTAAACGAATGGCAGAAACCCTCTGCAGTATTTATCGTAACCAACAGCAATTGCCTATAACTATTGTGAGGCCATTTGCTTTTATCGGCCCTTACCAGTATTTAGAAAAGCCCTGGGCGGTAAATAATTTTATTCGGGATGGCTTAATGGGAGGTCCGGTTAAAATATTGGGTAATGAAAATACAGTGAGAAGTTATTTGTATGCAGGTGATATGGCGTATTGGTTATTGGCGATACTGGCAGGAAACAGCAGCAGCAATGTGTATAATATCGGCAGCCAAAAAGGAATATCTTTAAAAGAGCTGGCTTATAAAATTTCGGCTGATATTAACAGGGATATAGAAATAGTGAACCGGTCTTCAAAAGAATCTTATGCCACAGCAAGTATATCAGTACCAGAT
>JBAXET010000386.1:0-1363 GCA_037140275.1 Ferruginibacter sp.
TTTTCCCATTGTGGATTCATCCAGTCTTCCAGTGTTTTTGGATACCTGAATCCTGTTGCCAGCACCTCATTAAATAATTCTGTTCCTTCCGAGGGTACCGGACTATAAGTATACAGTACTATTTCGGTTCTTGGATTAATAGCTTTTACTTTTTTTATAAAGCTGATATCAAAATCTATTTGCTCCATCACCGCTTCAGGTGTTGGTGCAGGTGTGCCCAGTACAAATGAATATTCTGGTATAATATCGAATTTTTTTAAGCGTTCAGCAAAGCGTAAAATCTGTTCACCGTTTTGTGTGCCACCTTTATCCAGCTGATGCAATACTTTGTCATTTCCGCTTTCGGCACCAAAAAAAATAATTTTACAACCCGCTGCTCTTATCAATGCCAGAGATTCATCTTTAAATTTATCCATGGTGTCAATCCTTGCCATGCCCCACCAGATCATTTTTTCCGGTAATATCATTTGGGCAAATTCAACAGCACGTTTTTCGGAAACAAAAAAATTATTGTCGTGAAATTCTATAGCATCGGCACCCCATTTGTCTTTTATATACTTAACATCGCGGTAAACATGCTCGGCCGATTTAGCTTTCCATCTTGCTTCATAAGTAGGTACTACTGCACAAAATGAACAGGTAAAGGGGCAACCGATACTAGAATGATAGGCCAGTGTTTTATTACCTAAATAGGTTTTACCCAGATATTTTTCTATGGTATACAGTTTATTTAATTTATCATAAGGCAAAGGGGGTAAAGCATCCTGCTCAATCAGGTCTTCTTTCACTGTTTTAATAATATTATCGCCCGACTTATAGATCAGATTTTTAATCAGCTCGTATGGCTTGTTGTTTTCTAAAGCATCAAGCAGTTTGGGGAAAGCATGATCGCCGGGACCGTTTATTACAAAATCAACATATCCCGATTGTAATATTACTTTATAATGATTGGTAGGAAAATAACCACCCCAAATAATAATTGTATCCGGAAAATGTGTTTTTATTTTTTTGGAGAAAGGAATTGCCTGCCGGGTTTGCGGTCCCGGCATTACAGTAATACCAATATATTTAAATTCCCCAGTTTGTAAATAATTGCAGATCGTGTGATAAGTATCAGCTTCGCAATTACCATCAACAATCACCCACTCGAATTTACCTTCGATGGATGCCGCAATATTCATAATAGAATTAGGAATACGATACTTGGCATTGGCACTGCGGGGATTAAACAAAAGCACTTTATGCATACAGGTGTACAAACGAAATTTACTGCTTAAGGGTTGCCTGTAATTAGTGCTTGTTTATTGCTATTTTTATATCTTTCAATATTTGTTATTGTATTTATACCATGCGTAAATTATAC
>JBAXET010000387.1:0-1361 GCA_037140275.1 Ferruginibacter sp.
TTATCGTTTTTATTGTTTTTAAAGCAAAATTACTTATAATTGCATATAATTAGTTTTATTGCAGTATTAATGCAAAATAAAACTCCTGCAGCTGATTATATTCATGTAATTTTCGCGTGAAAGGTATAAAAAGGAAAATTTTTGGAAATACTGCATTCGCAGAACAGACAGACAGGTAAACCAATGAATTTTGATTTTTTATTATTAAAAGGTGTGGGAAGGAGACATGTATTATGACCAATTTGCAGGAAATGACAACAGTAACAAAAAAGTTCAGTCTGGCAGGTAAAAAAGCATTCGTTACCGGAGCTGCCGGAGGCATAGGCAGATCTACAGCAGCAGCATTTGCTGAGATGGGCGCAGATGTGGCAATTGTGGACATAGAGTCTAAAATGGAGAAATCCAAAGAAGTTGCAAAACAGATAAAGGACAAGTATGGAGTAAACGCGATGGCTGTTGGGGCAGATGTTTCAATTCCGTCTTCTGTCGATGAGATGATTAAAAGTATTGTTAATGAATTTGGAACAATAGATATAGTCCATAGTAATGCCGGTATTCTTGGGGCAAATGATAATTCTACTATTTCCTTTGAAGAGTGGAATAAAATTATAAGCATAAATCTTACGGGGATGCTTCTTGTAAACAAAGCAGCAGCAAACGTTATGATAGCTCACAAGCACGGCGGTTCAATAATAAATACTGCTTCCATGTCAGGACATATAATTAACCCTTCCCCTGAAGGTGCCGATAGCATGGTAGCATATACTACATCCAAAGCAGGAGTTATACATTTAACCAAAGCTTTGGCTGTGAACTACATTAAATATGGTATACGAGTTAACAGCGTAAGCTATGGTTATGTATATTCCGGAATACATGAGGGAATGAAGCAGTCTCATTTGGATTTCTGGACCAGCACTGTTCCTATAAGGAGATTTGGTACTTTAGACGAAGTATCAGGTATCGTAGTTTTTCTGGCAACAGAATTAGCATCCTACATGGTGGGTTCAGATGTAATAGTTGACGGTGGATACTGTATATACTAGTTCTGATACTAATAAACATTTTATAAAACAAGGAGGAATTTTAGATGGCAAAAAAAGCAGACATTCAGCACCTTAATGTTCAAGCGTGCGAAATGAGAAAGAATTTGCTGAAGCTAAGCCATGAAGCTGGATTGCTACATATAGGCGGGGATCTTTCCCTGGCTGACATAATGACAGTTTTATACCAGTATGGACTGAAATATGATGTAAAAAATCCAAAGTGGGATGGCCGCGACAGATTTGTATTAAGCAAAGGGCATGGTTCCGGAGCTCTCTTCATTGCTCAGGCGATGGTCGGTTTTTACGATATTGAAA
>JBAXET010000388.1:0-1349 GCA_037140275.1 Ferruginibacter sp.
AGTTTATATAAAGAATTTAATCCGGTTTTATTTAATGCTGATGAGTGGGTGAAAACTGCAAAAGATGCAGGAGTTAAATACATCACCATTACTGCCAAACATCATGATGGTTTTTGTTTATGGCCATCTGCTTTTACTAATTATACTATCAGTAATACTCCATTTAAAAAAGATGTAGTTGGTTTGTTAGCTAAAGCATGTAAAAAATATGGCATTAAATTTTGTATTTATTATACTGTACTGGATTGGTACCAACAGGATTATCCCGAACATAATGGAGGTAAAAACACACAGGAAGCTAATATGCCAAATTTTTTGCTGTATATGAAAAATCAGTTAAAGGAACTGATCAGCAATTACCATCCCTATATGCTTTGGTTTGATGGTAACTGGGAAAAACCATGGACACAGGAAATGGCGGTTGATGTATACACTTACATTAAGAAATTGGATCCTCAGGTAATTATCAATAACAGGTTGGGCAAAACAACCCATAAAATACTAACACCGGAAACTATTGGCGATTATGCCACTCCGGAACAGGAGATAGGTAAAATTAATATGACCGATCCATGGGAATCCTGCATTACTATTTGTAAACAGTGGGCATGGAAACCGAATGATGAAATGAAATCATTAAAGGAATGCATTTTTACTTTATCAAAAACAGCAGGCGGCAATGGGAATTTATTGTTCAATGTAGGCCCGATGCCCGATGGAAGAATTGAAAAAAGGCAAAGCAAAAGGCTAAAGGAAATCGGCACTTGGCTATCCAAAAACGGATCGGCTATTTACGGAACAAAGGGCGGGCCGTATAAACCGGATAGTGTTTTTTCATCAACACGGAAGGGCAACAAATTATTTTTGCATCTGTACAGCAATCGGGGAAATGGATTTAAAATTACTGCAATACCCGGAAGAAAACCTGTTAAAGCTTATTTTTTAAATGGAGGCAAAATGATAACATGCAGTCAATCCGGAAATAATATTTCTTTATTATGGAACACCGATATGCCTGATCCGGTTTGTAATATTATTGTTATTGAAATGGATGATGCCATAGATTTGATTCCAATTATTGATGCATGAAAAGTATATTATTAAATGAATACAATAAATAGTTTTTTTAAAATAGCGGTTTCGTTTGTTATACTACTGCTGATTACGTTTTCTGTTAGTATAACAGCACAAAATAATAAACGGCCAAATATCATTTACATGATGAGCGATGATCATGGCTATCAGGCTATCAGTGCATATGGGTATGGATTAAATCATACTCCCAATATTGATCAGCTGGCCAATCAGGGGATGTTGTTTACAAGAGCATTTGTTACAAACTCAATTTG
>JBAXET010000389.1:0-1338 GCA_037140275.1 Ferruginibacter sp.
TCAGGCGATGTACAGGATAAAGTATACCGTCAGGCAGTTACCGCCGCAGGCAGCGGTTGTATGGCTGCTCTGGATGCAGAAAGATATCTGAGTGAAAAAGGCCTGCACTAATTATTAATTAATAATTACTAATTAATAATTATCATCTATGTTCTCCATTCAGCTTTCTACTCTTCAATTCTTCTCTTTTCATGGTATTCATGAAGAAGAAAAAATTTTAGGCGGACAGTTTGAAGTAACTGTATCAGTAAGCTTTCCTGAACAGGGCTCAATACAATCATTAGAACAAACAGTGGATTACGTTAAGCTTTACAGTATCATAAAGCAACGGATGAATATAGCCACTGCTCTTTTAGAAACCGTGGCACAGGATTTGGCAGAAATGATACAGGCTGCAGACAACCGTATTACAACTGTTGAAATCAATATAAAAAAATTGCATCCGCCTATTCCTCATTTTCAGGGTGCTGTAGGGGTTAGCTATAAAAGGGTTTTTTAGTATGAAACTTCTTGCTATTGTTCTGATATCATTTCTTTCCATTTTGCAGCCTCCTGCATCAGATATTAATGTGCTTATTAAAGAAGCCGACCGGTTGGAATTATTGCCCGATGAACAGGGCGCTTTTTCCAAGTATAAAGAAGTATTGAAATTACAAGCTGGTAATTTACATGCACTGAGCAAATGCAGTGAACTCTGCAGCCGTATTGGTCAAAGACAAACCGACACCAAACTGCGTGACGATTATTATACTGCAGCAAAAATTTATGCTGAAACGGCGTTAAAGATTGATCCTTTACATTCAGAAGCCAATACATCAATGGCCATCATGCTGGGCCGAACCACACTCACTAAATCGGGAAAAGAAAAAGTAATTGCAGCAAAAGATCTTAAAAAACATGTGGATGCTGCTATTAAAACCAATCCTGCTAATTTTTTAGCCTGGCATGTACTGGGTCGTTGGCATTATGAAATCAGCAGTCTCAATTTTGTTGAAAAAGCCGCAGTTAAAATGTTTTATGGTGGCTTTCCGCCATCCTCCCTTAAAGAAGGTATCGCAGCTTTTGAAAAAGCAAAATCTTTAATGCCTGGGTTTATTTTAAATTATCTGGAAATGGCCAAGGCCTACCATCGCAATGGCGAAGATGTAAAAGCCAAGGACATCCTGAATCAAATGCTGTTACTTCCTAATCATACTGAAGATGATGTGACTATAAAAGCCACCGGCAGAAAATTTTTAAAAGACTGGGAATAACTCCGCTTATCAAATCTTACAATAAACCATACAGTATTTATTTACCTTCATGCAAATAAAAAAATACTCATGCAGAAACTATTAC
>JBAXET010000390.1:0-1327 GCA_037140275.1 Ferruginibacter sp.
CTTACTACTTACTACTTACTACTTACTACTTACTACTTACTACTTACTACTTACTACTTAACCTGCATTAAACTAATCGCACATCCACCGCCGGGAGCTAATTTTAAATTCAGTACTGTTTTACTATCCACTACCTGTTTGGTAATTTTATAAAGCTGCGGATTATTTTTCCAGTCTGCATCATCTGCATCTGCATAAATGATGGCATTGTATTTTTTCCCGGGATCTAAAAAATTCAGCTGTACAGATGTACTTCTTGCGTTCTCATCAGTAATAGCACCCACAAACCAGTTGTTAGTTCCTTTTGCTTTACGTGCTACTGTGATATAATCGCCGGGTTCTGCTTCTAAATATTTACTGTCGTCCCAGTCTACCGCCACATCTTTTATAAACTGAAAGGCATCCATTCTTTTTTCGTAACTCTCGGGTAAGTCTGCTGCCATTTGAATTGGACTGCAAATAGTAACATACAAAGCCAGTTGTTTAGCCAGGGTGGTATGAATAATTTCTGTTTTTGCAGGATCCCAGTAACTCATTTTCAATTCAAAAATTCCGGGTGTATAATCCATTGGGCCACCCATAAAACGGGTGAAAGGAAAAATGGTTTCATGATCGGGATTATTGCCCTTGCTCCATGCATTAAATTCCATTCCTCTTGCTGCTTCACAGGCCAGCCAGTTAGGATAAGTGCGTTGCAATCCGGTTGGACGAACGGGTTCATGTGCATCCAGCATAATTTTATATGAAGCCGTTTTTTGTGCCACACGAACATAGTGATTCACCATCCATTGCCCATCGTGGTGTTCACCACGGGGAATGATGCGTCCTACATAACCGGTCTTTACCGCATCATAACCATTAGCTTTCATAAAACGGTAGGCGGTATCCATCTGCCTTTCGTAATTGGTTACAGAAGCAGAGGTTTCGTGATGCATAATGATCTTTACTTTTTTTGATGCTGCATAGCGGTGCAATTCTTTTACATCAAAATCGGGATAAGGGGTAACAAAGTCAAACACATTTTCTTTTTGTACACCAAACCAGTCTTCCCAGCCGGTGTTCCATCCTTCCACCAACACGCCGCCAATACCATTCTTTGCGGCAAAATCAATATAACGTTTAACGTTAGCCGTATTGGCGCTGTGGGGCTTTTTAATACCTGTTTTTTGAGCACCATCCTGTGTGCCGCTTAAATCCCAGGTACCTTTTCCAATATGCATTTCCCACCATACGCCTACAAATTTTGTGGGCTTTATCCAGCTGGGATCTTTAATTACAGAAGGCTCATTTAAATTCAGTATCAGGTGCGAAGCCAGAATATCTGTTG
>JBAXET010000391.1:0-1314 GCA_037140275.1 Ferruginibacter sp.
AACTGAATCTGCTTCTTCTTTGCTTAACTGATCACTGGAAATGTTTTGTTGCGGAATAAGATTTTTATCGGGTACCACTCTGAAATCTTCTCTTGTCCATTTAAGGGGTAATAATTTATATTCCAGTCTGCAGGCCGTCATATTGATATCATTGATATCTTTTACAATTTCATCATTGCCAAATACCTGATTGGCCCTTAATGTTTCCACTGCCGAAGGCACAAAACATACCGCCACCATCGCACCAATGCTGATAAAATACAAGCCAAAACTTTTTAACCCATCCCATGCAAACCAGTTGCCGTATCGTTTAAATACATTAAAGCGTAATAAAAATATCAGCCATGCCACAAAACCAATAAAAGCAATCAACCCAATAAAAGTGATCCAACCGCCAAGATTATTATACTGCTTGGCATCAAAAAATGCCAGATAACAAAACAAACTGAGCACTACAGCAAACAATGCGGCAAAATACAATACCAGATGAGTACGTGCCGACCAGGTTACTGGTTTGTTACGCAATAAGTCATCGTCCAGTTTTTGTAAAAAAGAAGGTACTAAAGGGCGTTTATTTTTCATTTTGTAGGGTGTTGCTGCTGTTAAAAAAATCTTTTTGTACTGTAAGTAATATCACGAAAATAAGTGATGGGCAGTTTTGCGCTGATCATTTTACCTACAATATCCTGTACTGCTAATTCCTTTGATATGATGGTATAAAAACCGCCATTGAATTGCAATTCTATAGCACCTGCATCAAATAGCTCAATGATACTGTCTCTCTCTGCTATCGTTTCAAACTCAACAGCATTGCTGGTGATTTTTTCTGCCTGATCGTTGCTGCTGTATAAGCAATTACCCTGCTTAATCAGCAATACGGTATCGGCTACTTTTTCCACTTCATGCAATTGTTGTGAACTGAGTATTATTCCCATTGGATTGTGCAGCCCCTTAGCCATAAAGATGAGGTCTGTTAAAATAGTCTGCTGTGCATTGATATCCAGATTGGCCAGTGGCTCATCCAATATCAGTAAGCGGGGTTGTTGTAATAATATTCTTGCAATTTCAAAACGGGTGCGGTAACCACTGCTGATCTGGTTCCAGGTAAGATGCGCATAACTGCTCAGGTTTAAACGCTCCAGCATAAAGTCTACCATCAGGTCATTCTTTGCACCGTATATGCCTGCAATGGAAGCGCTGAAATGCAGATTGTCTTTCAGCATGCCATACCACTTAGGAATACGTTGTGGAATAAATGCAATATGATTCTTTACAGCATACTGATCAGGTTTATTTAGTAAGTGATATTGGATC
>JBAXET010000392.1:0-1253 GCA_037140275.1 Ferruginibacter sp.
GCTTATACACTGATCAGTCCGAAAGAACAACGCAAATTTTTAGCAATAGAAAAATTATTGGGCAAGCCTGTTACCAAGGCAGCCGTGCCGGAAGAATTTGGGCCGGTGCCTGAATTCAATACCAGCTTTACCCCACACAGATCTGGTGGTAATAAAAGAGTGTTCAACAAACCCAGGCATTTTAATAATAATGCTTCGGATAAAAAGAGCAGCTAATCATTTTTAACAGCTTTTTATTTTTTCAGTGATTTTCTGCGCCGATTTTGTTTGGCTTAAGAACAGATGTATATTCTATAAAATTTCTGTGACTCATTGCTTCAGTGGCTGAGTATTTTGCCGCTGGCTATAAAATACCCTTGTTTTCTATGCCCTAATATCAAATATATTTGTAAAAATTATTTTTATCAGCAGCGCAGTCAACATATTGGCCAATCCCATTGAATACTTACAGGGTGTTACCACACTCCGTGGCGATCTGCTGCGGAAGGAGCTGGAGATATTTACTTTTGGCGACCTGCTCAATTTTTTTCCGCTTCGTCATGTTGACAAAACCAAAATAGATACCATTGCCGCCCTGAATTTTAATACCGATTATGCACAGGTGGCAGGCAAGATCACCGATATTGAAATTGTTGGCGTAAAAAGAGCCCGCCGTTTAGTGGCGCACTTGCAGGATGAAACCGGAGAGATTGAACTGGTATGGTTTCAGGGGATTAACTGGGTACAAAAAGCCATACAGGAAGGGCAGCAATACCTGGTGTTTGGCAAAGTGAGTTTTTTTATGGGCAAACCCCAGATAGCGCATCCTGAAATTGAACCCTTAAAAGCGCAGCAGCCTGCGGCTAAATTTTTTTTAGAGCCCATCTATTCCTCCACAGAAAAACTAAAAGCCCGGGGATTAAACGGCAGGGTGATTGGTAAACTGGCCTATGGATTATTTCAGCATATCACTGAAAAAGAGCTGCCCGAAAATTTACCTGAAGCCATCATTAAACAATACAAATTCATCAGCAGGTATGAAGCATACCGGCATATTCATTTTCCAGCAACAGAAAAACATTTTGAACATGCTGTAAGGCGCATCAAGTTTGAAGAATTGTTTTTTGCACAGTTGCGTCTTTTCCTGATTAAAAGTGTACGTCATCGTTTCAGTAAAGGTTTTGTATTTGATAAAGTAGGTGATATCTTCAATACTTTTTATAATAATTACCTGCCTTTTACCCTTACAAATGCACAAATGCGGGTATTAAAAG
>JBAXET010000393.1:0-1248 GCA_037140275.1 Ferruginibacter sp.
CTTTATATACTTTATTTCCTTTATTCCCTTAATTCACCCTCGTCATACAACGGCTTCTCCCCTTACAACCATAACCCGATGTAAAGCAGGAAGAGAATGAAACACTCACCATCAGTAATATCAGTACCCCTGCAATAAAAGATGCGGATTTGTTTTTGCGTGCTGCCTGCATAAAAGAAACGGTTGGCTGCTGGTATACCGGCTGCAGTTGAACGGCATTTGACATTCCGGATTTTGCTCCGTTTTCACCACGTGTCATTTTACTGATGAGGGCAGCGATGGTATTTTGTATTTTTTTCATATGCCGTATTTTTTGTATTAAGTTGTTTTAATCCGTTCTCAGTAAATGCATTCTGTTCAGGTAAAAGGAAGTTGCCGGTTAAGGTGCCAGCAACTCCTGTAAACCTTCTTTTGCTTGGTTATAATATTTTTAAACTTAACTAATAACTGCAGTTTAGGTTAAAGGAGGTTACCGGTTAAGGTGCCGGCAACTCCTGTAAACCTTCTTTTGCTTAGTTATAATTAGTTCTTAATAATTTTTTGATTGTCGATAACTGAACCATTAACGATCAGCTGGGCAATATACATACCCGGTACCAGTTTAGAAAGACCCTGAACCTGAATGCTGTTTGAACCCTTGGTTACAGTAGCTTGTTGTGTAAATACCTTCTGACCGGTAACTGTCAACAATTGCACCTGGGCTTTATTATTTTCTGTAGATGTAAACTGAATATTTAAGCTTTCAACAAATGGATTAGGAGACACCTGCATTTTTACATCTGAAGTTTTAGATTGTAAACGTACAGTCAGTACATTACTGTAAGTAACCCTTCCGTTGTTGTCAATTTGTTTTAATCTGTAGTATACAACTGCTTTAGAAGCTAATTCAGCTGCATTATCCCTAACCTTGTAGCTTTTTTGACTGCCCATTGCAAAACCATCCAATACAATAGCAATAGTAGTAAAGTTTGCGCCATCAAAAGAACGTTCAACTTCAAAATGGTTATTGTTTATCTCCTGCTCTGTAACCCAGTTTAAAGTAACTACATTATTTGCAGCAGCAGCATCAAATGATGAATATTTAACCGGTAAAATACCACCTGCAGGGTAAATGAAGTTTTTAAAATAAATACTTTTTTGACGTGTTTGAGAAGAACCGCCAGTATTTACTGCACCAGCTCTGTAGGTAAAAGTTGTTACATTGCTATTCTTAACAGTAAACATTACCACTTTGGCCGTGGTATCAAT
>JBAXET010000394.1:0-1247 GCA_037140275.1 Ferruginibacter sp.
AAAATCGCAAATTTAAAAGAATATGTGCCATGGCTGATTGTTAACGTTTTTTGGGGAATATTTTTTGGTTATATTTTCTGGAATATGATTTTTTGCCATTATTTTCCCATAATAATTTTATTCCTCTACCTGGATATTCAATTTTACCAGGTTCTGTTGCACTTTCTTTTTTTACATCATAACTTCTTATGGCTAAATTACCCATCAAAACTGTTTCGGTTAAAGGTCCAGCAATACTGAATGGTGAACTTAAATGTTGTGCAGCAGTACTGTTATATCCTGCAATACACGCTTCTACCCATTGTTTGTAGTGACCACCAGCTCCACCAGGTACTCTTGCAATAGTGCTTGGCACTTTTACTTCATCATTTTTTGAAATAGGTAATAATCTTGCATTTTCTCCATAAGTATCACACATCATTTTTCCTTTTGTTCCAACAAAAATTACACCATTGCCACCATCACCCATTATTTCATTTGGGCCTAATTCATCAGGGCGCTCGGGTTGTATACCACCGTCCATCCAATGCAATATGGTGTGATCTTTTGATTTTTTATTTTCAAATTTTAAAGTTACATGCGAAGCTGCTGGGGCACTATCAGGGAAATAACCTCTTCTAAATGGTCCAGTATAATACGAGCTTACGCTACATGTGGCTTCGGTAGGATATCCTAAACCTAAAACTCGGAATGGGGCTTCAATTAAATGACAACCCATATCGCCTAAAGCACCAGTGCCATAATCCCACCAACCTCTCCAGTTGAAAGGAGCAATATTTTCTACATAATCTTTTTTAGGAGCTGTTCCTAACCATAAGTTCCAATCTAACTCAGCTGGGGCTTGTACTGTTTTGGTTGGCCATGCAATGCCCTGGGGCCATACAGGTCTGTCCGTCCAAACATATACATCAGTAACCTTTCCAATAATTCCTGCATTATACCATTCCATCAATTGCCTAACCCCATCGCCAGAAGAGCCTTGATTGCCATTTGAGTAACCACTTTATATTTCAATGCTGCTTCTGTAAGCATACGAGCTTCATAAATATCATGTGCTAAAGGCTTTTGTACATACACATGCTTGCCCAATTGCATTGCTGCCATTGCCTGAACTGCGTGATTATGATCGGGAGTGGAAACGGATACCGCATCAAAATTTTGATGTTCTTTTTCCAGCATCTCACGGTAATCTTTATAATATTTTGCTTTAGGAAAACGGCCCCTGCTTGTTGCAGACTGTCTGTCAT
>JBAXET010000395.1:0-1246 GCA_037140275.1 Ferruginibacter sp.
CGACGATAACTTTGAATGGTGAAAAATTGAATTATCTTTACCCTTTACTTTTTTGGCAGTTAAAATTGGTAACAGACTTTCTCCGTCAAATTTTTCCCGTACAGGATTTTTTAATCCACAGGCATCAATAAAAGTGGGGAGTAAATCAAAATGAGCCGTCAGGTCATTCAGATTTTTTCCCTGTTTTATCCCTCCCCCGGGCCACCGTATAAAACAGGGAACCCTATGTGCATTATCATACCCCCAAATTTTACCGCCGCGCATACCTGCACTATAGCCCTCTTGTAAGAAGCCATCGTTATTTATTTTCACTCCGCCGAACCAGGGGCAGGGACCGTTATCCGACATGAATACAACAATGGTATTTTCTTCTAAACCCATTAGCTTGATTTCTTTCATTAATCTTCCTAATTGTTCATCAAACTCAGCTATCATACCATAATAATTCGCCAGCCTATCTGATATTCCAAAAGTTGTTCGGTATGGATCCGAATATTTTTTATCTACTCGTAATGGTGCATGCGGAATGTTGGTAGGGAGGTAACAAAAAAAGGGCTGTTCTCTGTTTTTATGGATAAAAGAGATGGCTTCGTCAAACCAAACTTTGTCACAATACCCATTATATTTCTGGGGTTTCCCGTTATGTAAATAGGTATCATCAAAATAATCGTTGCCCCAGTAATCACTGTTACTGCCAACCCCACCACCTGCTAATACTACTGACTCCTCAAATCCCCGGTCCTGTGGCCTGAACGGATAACTTTCTCCGAGATGCCATTTTCCAAATATGCCCGTTTTATACCCATTGAATTTAAACACATCAGCCATTGTTATTTTTGCTTGGTCTAACATGGATCTTCCTCCAGTAGTATGCCATACACCCGAACGCGCAGAATATTGCCCCGTCATTAAAGCAGCACGTGTTGGTGAACAACAAGGATCCGAGTGAAAATTTGTAAGTCTTGTGCTTTCCTTATATAGTTGATCCAGATTGGGCGTTTTTAAATATGGGCTGCCATTAGCACATATATCACCGTAACCCTGGTCGTCTGTCATTACCAGGATAACATTGGGCCTCTTTTTATTTGTTTCTTTTTCCGCTTTTATATTCTGGTATGTAAATCCTGACTTTGTGGTTGCGGCAATTTTTTTTTCATTCCTATCGTTGGAGATTACCTTTTGGCCTAGCCCAATAAAAGGAAAAAACATTACTCCATAAGCAAAACAGATAAGCGATCTACTATAC
>JBAXET010000396.1:0-1223 GCA_037140275.1 Ferruginibacter sp.
ATTTTCATCTCTGTTACTCCATTCTGTAAACCAAATAAAAGCAAATATAAAGAAAAATAAAAAAACAAAATATTAAATTTTGTTTTACAAAATAGTATTATATTAAAATAATTATTAAAATACTCTAAAAATAATTATAATGGTATAATATTTTTATTAAAAATTCGTCTCGTTGGTTAGTAAGTTTATTAAAAAGAATCAATCAAACAGGCGGGGAAAATGAAAAAAAAGTCCGCAGCTTTCGCTGTAAAAATGCTGTTCGTTTTTCTAATCTCTGTAATCGCGGTTTTTATGATTAACGGCTACGCTCCGGCATTTGCAGAGGAAAATTCCGGATCCGCCACTGCTGTGGCTTCGGAATCTTCTGCCGGTTCAACTGAATCTTCTTCAGCTGCTTCACCGGAAACTACCGGGATAACCGATTCAGTTTCTGGTAACACAACTTCTTCAGAAACTGCTTTATCTACTGTTGAACAGGCAGGCGCATCTTCCGCAGAAGAGGTGGCTGCAAAGATTATTGAGAATTACAAATTTGATGCAGGAACGTCTTTACTGCTTGTACAGCCTGCAGTCTGTTATGTTACAACAATATATTCTGCATATGTTTTTGACCCTGTTGTAAACCAGTGGAGCACTGATAAATTTATCTGGGGGCCTTTTAATGGAACAGGTTTCGTGGTAAACCCGGATACCGGGAATATTATAACCAGCGGCGACCTTGTCGACGACAGGGAAACAAATGAGGTTGCATTAAAAAATGCAATGCTGGACGCATACATATCTGCAACATACCCGGATGACTACAATGAACTCTCAGAAACAGACTGGACCACTATTTATAATGGGTTTAATTTCAAAGGTGAAAGCTCAGATACTCCTGACAGGGAAGTATGGGTACAGTTTAATACTGCAACCGTGTCAATACCTGACAGTTCGAATAATAACTTTATAAGAGCTGAGGTGATTAGCGTAAGCGATAGCACCCAGGGCAACATAGCGGTGCTGAAAATATCTCCGGCTATTGGAAGGGCTCTTTCAAGCACCATAATAGGCGATTCATCCAAAATCGGCATTGCAGACGTTGTAAATATAATGGGATACCCTTGGACAGCCAATTACGGACAGGACGATACCCTAAGCCCGACGATCGTACCGGGTTCAATAAGCGGTAAAAAGATGGTAAATGGAAAATCCATATTTCAGGTGCAGGTTTATGCTGTGGA
>JBAXET010000397.1:0-1216 GCA_037140275.1 Ferruginibacter sp.
TAGTTGGTAGTTGGTAGTTGGTAGTTGGTAGTTGGTAGTTGGTAGTTGGTAGTTTTGGATCTGCAAGTTAAATACTATTCACCACTCACTATTCACCATTGACCATTGACCATTCACCACTACAAATAAACATCCTCAATTAAAAAATACTCCACCGGTTCATTTTTTAAAATGGTGATGGAGAGGATATCGAACTGAATTCTTTTCCATTGCGGAAACTGGTACAGGTATTCTTCAGAGGCATTAATCAGGTTACGGATTTTCTTTTTGGTAACGGCTTCTTCGGGATGACCGAATTGTTTGGTTCGTCTTGTTTTTACTTCAATAAAGTGTAATACCCCCGATTTATGGGCTATAATATCCACTTCCCAGTGGCTATGGCGCCAGTTTTGATGTAACAGAATATAGCCCTTTTGGGTAAAATAATTTGCTGCCAGCCCCTCCCCAAAACTGCCTGTAGTATTGTGTACTGCCATTTTTCAAAGATATTATAAAAGGTAATTAACAGCATGAGGATAACTGCTTGCAGAAAATGCCCTGAAAAAACAATTATTACCTATTTTTGCTGCAAAGATTGAAACAATGCAGAAACAAAATAACACGTCTATTATTATTGCAGTATTACTGGTGGTAGCTGCCGCTATTTCAAGGGTATTACTGTATCCTCATTATAATTTCAGCCCAATGGTGGGTATGGCCATTTTTGCCGGCGCTACTTTTACCAATAAAAAACTGGCTTTTGCTTTGCCTCTTGCAGCAATGCTGTTGTCGGATATCATTTTTGAAACCATGAATGCCGGCAGCGGATTTTGGGGATTGGGCCAGGTAGTGGGCTACGGTATTTTTGCTTTGATCACAGTGGTTGCATGCTCATTTAAAAAAGTGACTGCGCCAAAAGTGATCGGCTATTCATTACTGTCTTCAGTGATATTCTTTATACTGTCTAATCTTTCTTTCTTTGTGATTGACAATCCGGTTTATCATACCTATACGCAGAATTTTAGCGGATTTATTAACTGCTATATTGCGGCTATACCATTCTTTAAAACAAGTATTGTTGCTGATCTGGTGTACAGCGGTGTATTATTTGGAGCGTACTATTTAATTCAGCAGACTGCTTCTAGAAAAGTGGTGGCGTAGGAGAGGTTAATTGGTTAATTAGTTAATTGGTTAATTGGTTAATTGGTTAATTGGTTAATTGGTTAATTGGTTAATT
>JBAXET010000398.1:0-1203 GCA_037140275.1 Ferruginibacter sp.
TTAAGCCTTCAGGTAATCCTTCCACACTATATTGAAGTGGTGCTTTACCTGTTGCTGCAATCTTGCATAATACCGGTGAATTAGGACGTACACCAAAAATTTTTGCACCATTGATCCTTGGTGCTGCAGAAGGCGCCGGTGTTAAAATATATGCTGGAGTTGATCTGATGGTTACAGATTTATTAGTTTTATTTTCAATAAAGCTGTACGTGTATGTAATATGGTTTTTACCTTTTACAGCAACCGGGTAAAATAATTTGACATCATCTTTTTTTAACGACACTGCAGTTTCTGATTTACTGATTTCCACCTGATCTTCTTCATCAAAACAAGAGATACTGCATTTTCCTGAAATAGTGGTGGCGAAAATATTTTTAAAGCTTACCACTGTTTTTGTGCTGCCATCTTTTTCGGCACTATTCTTAGTAGTTATTTTTATACCATCAATTAAATCCAGCATATTCACATAAGGTTGTCCGCTGAACATACCGCCAGCACCTCCGCCATCATACACTTTTACACTGATGATATTTTCTCCTTTCCATTTTATGAAAGGGCTGTTAGTGGCAACATGATATTCCTGATCTGTATTCCAGGCTGTTTTATATCCTCCTTTATCTTCGGGGAATGAACCAGCCTGCCCGATTTTTATAGCATTAAAATACACTGCACTCACATCATCTATCTTACCTAAATAAATTCGTAAGGAGTCTTTCCATAGAGAATTATTTTTTAAACTCTCCGGTAAAATCACATGAAACCGATACCATGCATACCCGTCATATTTTTCAAGCCCCTGCATCTCCCATGATAAGGGCAGCTTAACTTCCTGCCACTGATTGTCATCGGTTGAAGGGTAGCTGTATATAGCATTATCACCAGTAATGAATTTGGCCGTTGGCATTTCTATATTTTGCGCAAACAATATTGTGCAGCAAAAAATACTGATAAGCGTTAATAAATATTTCATGGAATTTTGTTTAAACAAATGTAATATTTTGTAAGAAGATCTTTCTGCAAGCTGAAAGGATATTAGGTTTTATTGTATGGTTATTTCATATTTATTCAAAAGGCCAATTACTGCAGGTAAAGAGAATGTTGCTTTTTTGATCTTGTTCTTTTCAGGGTCAATCGAATAATTGTTAGCGGTGGAGAAGTCAGTTTTTTCTAATATGGTATTGTCAAATACTGCCCCAGAAAGAT
>JBAXET010000399.1:0-1191 GCA_037140275.1 Ferruginibacter sp.
TTATTACAGGTGGAGCAGGTTTTATTGCAAATACTTTGATAAAAAATCTAGTTTATAAAAATAAAATAACAGTTTATGATAATTTTCATCGTGATACCCTGACTCAGAGCGGGTTTGGTAAACATGAAAATATTACAATTGTCAAGGGGGATGTTTTAGACAAAGATTCACTAATTAATTCCATGGCAGGTGCTGATATTGTTGTACACGCAGCAGGCATTGCTGGAATAGATACTGTTATCAAAGATCCGGTACGTACAATGAATGTTAATATGATTGGAACTGCGAATGCATTGGAAGCTGCAAGGATTAATAAGGTAAAGGATAGGTTTATTGATTTTTCTACTTCAGAAATATTTGGCTCAATGGCATATAAATCTACCGAGGAAAGTAATACGGTGGCTGGTTCAGCTGGTGAAGCCAGATGGGTATATGCTGTAAGTAAACTTGCGGGGGAGCATCTTGCACATGCATACTATAAGCAATATAATGTACCATGTGTCACAGTACGCCCATTTAATGTATATGGTCCTGGGCAAACAGGTGAGGGTGCCTTGCAAATATTTATTAAGCGGGCATTAAAGAACGAGGATATTTACATTAATGGTGACGGATCCCAAATCAGGGCTTGGTGCTATGTTGATGATTTTGTGGATTGTTTGATGCGTTGTATTGAAGACCCAAAAGCAGTAGGGGAAAGTTTTAATTTGGGGAATGCCAGGGCTGTTATTACTACACTCGGCCTTGCTCAGGCAGTTTGCCGGGTGTTAAATTCAAAATCAAAAATAGTTTTCAGGGATCAACTTTCTGCTGATATTGAATTGCGAATTCCATCTGTGGAAAAAACTGAAAAAATATTAGGATTTAAGGCAAAAGTGGATTTGGATGAAGGGATATTATTAACGGCAGCGTATTTTAAAAATTTACCTTAAACCAGTGAGCGAAAATAAATTTATACCATTGATGGTACCTGATATACAGCAGCAGGATATTGATGCAGTAACAGAGGTATTGCGTTCGGGGATGCTGATACAGGGTACTAAAGTGGAGCAATTGGAAAACGAAATTGCAGCTTATCTTGGTGTAAAACATGCTATTGCAGTAAGCAATGGTACAGCCACGTTGCATCTTGCTTTGGTGGCTGCAGGCATAAAAGCCGGCGATGAAGTAATTGTTCCAGCGTTCTCATAT
>JBAXET010000400.1:0-1188 GCA_037140275.1 Ferruginibacter sp.
AAAATTAAATTGTGTCAAATGTACACATTAAAATTTTAATAGCATACAAAGGTAATTTGTTGATTGAATTCTCTAGCATCTTTTTATAAACAAAATCTCCTTTGATGGGTATAAATAGGCATATAACAAGCCGTTCTTTAACTGAGATATTAAAATGAAAAATAGGCGTTACTTATTTTGTATTTGTTAGTGTGCTGTTTTTCACAAGGTTAACATGACTAATTTACATTTTTCAGCAATGTGCAGCAGCTGCAAGTATTGTTCCTGAATCTCTAGAACAGGCTGCGATTCATTGAAAAAGAAAAAAGTATTTCACAGCATCTAGGTTGAAAATGCAAAAGATTATTATATGATTTAATAACAGCTAGGCAGAAACGCTTCTCTTTTTTTACATTCTTTCAGGAACTCGAATACCCAATAATTGCATCCCTGATTTCAATACGTTTGAGGTCATAATGGCCAACTGTAAACGCAGTGCTTTTTTATCTTCGCTTTCTGCATTGGCAATACTATGCTCTGTGTAAAAGCTGTTAAATGCCTTCGCCAAATTGAAAATGTAAATAGCTATCTCTGAGGGATTATATTCAGTAGCAGCTTTTTCAAGAACGGCAGCAAATTGTTCTAAATAAACAATTACTGCTTTTTCCAATGATAATAAATCCGATGCGGTTGTATTGGTAATAGCATTGGCTTCTTTGCGTAAAATACTTTTTATTCTAGCATAGGTATACTGCACAAAAGGTCCTGTAAAGCCATGGAAGTCGATGCTTTCTTCCGGATTAAATATCATTTTCTTTTTAGGATCTACCCGCATTAAATAAAATTTCATGGCACCCAGCCCAATGGTATCATACAAATCGGTTAATTCTTCAGCAGTAAAATCTTTTACCTTACCCAAGGCTTCTGTATGCTTTCTAGCAGTAGCTACCATTTCTTCCACCAAATCATCGGCATCAACCACCGTTCCTTCCCGGCTCTTCATTTTGCCAGAAGGCAATTCAACCATACCATAACTAAGATGATAGATATTTTCTGCATTGGGTAAACCCAGCTTTTCAGCAATTAATTTCAGCACCTTCATATGATAGTTCTGTTCGTCACCGATCACATAAATGCTTTGGTCAATTTTGTACTCATTGTATTTATCCTGTGCCAAGCCAATATCCTGTGTGATATATACAGAAGTGC
>JBAXET010000401.1:0-1187 GCA_037140275.1 Ferruginibacter sp.
TACTTTGTGACCTTTGTGATTGACCTCTGTGTTCTCTGTGGTAAAAAACATTAACCACCAAGGACACAAAGGGTGGCACAAAGAACACTAAGATTTTTTGAGCAATCTTATTTTCTTACACAATGTTCAGGTGAGTGTTTAAAAGGTAGGCAAAATAAGCCGCTTTACTTTGTGACCTTTGTGATTGACCTCTGTGTTCTCTGTGGTAAAAAACATTAACTACGAAGGACACAAAGGATGGCACTAAGTACACGAGGTTATTCCCTACAATGTTTTAAAAAATCCTGTATCCCTAAAATAATTTTATCGGCTATCTGCTGCTGAAATGCTTCATCCAATATTTTCATTTCCTCTTCGGGATTACTGAGGAATAATGTTTCTACCAACGCATTGGGATATTCAATAGGACTGTTGAGCATAAAATTAAAACTGCCGGTATTGCCGTATTCTTTCAATCCCAGTTCTAACATGCGTTTATAAATATCATTACTCAATGTTCTGAAACCGATATACCTGTAAAAAGTACTGGTACCGCCTACATGTATCGGATCGGCTGAAGAATTTAAATGTATGCTTACCAGCAGGTCGGGTGTACTGTCGCGATAGAATAAAATGCGTTCTTTATTATCAAAGAAAGTTTCCTTTGTTCTTGACATAATCACTTTTACGCCCAGCTGCTCTAATGATTTTTGCAGTTTTAAAGAAACCGCCAGTGTGAGTGCTTTTTCTGAAGAGCCGGTTGGTCCGCCTGCTCCGGTATTGGTACCGCCATGCCCTGCATCCACTGCAATTATTAAATGATCCAACGATAAATTCTCCGGCTGCCTTTTTATTTTAATCATCAGCATATTGCCTTTGTAATAAATCTGATGCCCCCAGTGCTGCGGGTTTTTTAATTCAATAGTGATTCTGAATATCTCATCTTCCACCTGCTCGTAATAAATATTTTTGATCTCTTTTACATTCTCCATCTGTGTGATCCAGTTGGTATTATTGGTGGCACCAAAAACATCCACTACAATTTTAGACGGATCAATCAGTTGAAAAGACTGGTAAGGTAATCTCGCAAAGAGACCAACAGCTACATAATCAAACAATGAATCGCCAAAGCTTCTGATATTAGTGGTTAAAGATTCAGGCGTAAAACTTCCCTTAGGTAAAAATTGTACCGCGTCATCATCTATAAA
>JBAXET010000402.1:0-1153 GCA_037140275.1 Ferruginibacter sp.
GGTTTTTTGTGCATACTTTTCTCTATACATTTTTGGAGATAACCCTCCCAGTGCATCATGCGGCCTTAGGCAATTATAATCATCCACCCATATTTGTGTAACCTCTCTCACTTCATCAATATTATCAAACAGATAGGCATCTAAAATGCCTCCCCTGTATGATTTATTAAATCGTTCTATGTAGGCGTTTTGAGTAGGTTTGCCTGGCTGTATGTATTTAAACTCAATCTCATTGGCTATGCTCCATGCCTGCGCCAGTTTTGCTACAAACTCAGGGCCGTTATCCATCCGTATTTTTTGCGGCTTGCCATAGCGGTTAATTAAATGTTTAAGTACCCAGATTACCCGGCTGCTTTTTAATGAATAATCTGTTTCAATAAATAATACCTCACGGTTATAATCGTCTATTACATTAAATGATCTAAACTTAGTGCCGTTGCTAAGTGCATCACTCATAAAATCTATACTCCAGGTTTGAGTAAAACAGTCAGGTATAGCCAATGCTTCTTTTACTCTTGCTGGCAATCGTTTCTTTATTTTACGGCGCAGTGGCAATCCCATCTGTTTATAAACTCTGTGTAATTTTTTATGATTAACAATGGTGCCACTATTTCTAATGCGGCCATAACACTTCCAAAAACCTTCCACAGGGTTTTGTTTAGCAAGTTCTTCCAGTCGCTGAATTATGTAACCATCGTTTTTAATGGATTGATACTGCAGGCTGCTCCTGCTCAAGTGTAATAATCGACACGCCTTGCTGATGTCTTTTGGCCGTTCTAAAAGCACTGCTTGTACAATGGATCTTTTATCGCAAGGCTTTAAAGCTTTTTTTCAATAATCCATTTAGCTGTGTCAAGCTCCATAGCCAGGTTGGCGTACATCCGTTTTAACCGGGCATTTTCTTCTTCAAGTTCTTTTATTCGTTTCAACTCAGTGGCTTCCATTCCACCATAGCGTTGCCGCCACTTGTACAACGATGCTTTACTTACCCCATGCTCCCGGGTAATTTCTTCAGCGGTTTTGCCATTGTCAAACTCTTTGAGGATGCCTGCAATCTGGGCAGGACTGAATGTGCTCTTTTTCATCTTTTACGTTTTTTAAAGTTACAAAATGTGTCTACTTTTAAAACGTACTATTTTTGGGGGAGCTTACA
>JBAXET010000403.1:0-1152 GCA_037140275.1 Ferruginibacter sp.
GCTTAAAACCGCCCGCGCTGTAGTAGCACCAGGCCAACTGAATTTGATTTCTGTTATTGGCTTTCCATTGGGTTATGGAGTAATAGAAGCTAAAGTGGCTGAAGCTATTATGGCCATACTACACGGCGCTGATGAGATCAGCATGGTGGTAAATATCACGGCATTAAAAAACCACGACTGGCAATACCTGGCCAAAGAACTGAATACCATTATGCCCATTGTACAGTCTAAAGGCAGGCTTTTTAATGTGATTATAGAAACAGGAATTTGTACTGCTGAAGAACTGATTACCTGCTGCGATATTTATGGGGCGGCAGGGGTAAATGCGGTGATTACCGGCAGTGGCTATGCCGAAAAGGGTAATGTGGTGGACACGGTGCAACTGTTGCACAAACATTTACCGTCATTAGTAAAAATTACGGCAGCAGGGGACATAAAAAATTATAGTTTTGCTTTGGAATTGATTACCGCTGGTGCTGCCCGCCTCAGTTGCAGTAATGGGCTGCAAGTATTACATGAAGCCGCACAACAAAATTGATGGAACAATTTTTGTAAAAAGAAGACGTATGAAAAAGTGTATCGTTGTAATGTTAAGCATCCTTATTGGGTTATCTGCTGCCGCACAAACCGCGGTAGTACAAGACTCTGCGGTAACCGGGAAAATAACAGTAAATAAGGATCCGCGCTTAGACCTGCTGGCTAAAAAAGAAGCCGAGTTCAATAAGCTGGCGGCTCTTGGTCCTAAGGCAGCACAAGGCTACCGTTTACTGGTGGTTAACAGTAACGACCGTAACTATGCCATGAAGATAAGGGCACAATTATTAAAGGCCTATCCCGAACAAAAAGTATACATGACTTTTCAGGCACCCTTTATTAAATTGAAATTCGGCAATTTTGTAGATATGAACGATGCAGAGAAATACCGTAAGCTGATCACCAGTGCAAAAATAGTGACCAACAATGTGTATGTGGTGGCAGAAATTGTAGAGGTAAAAGCAGATAAGAATAAAGAAACCGCCGATGAGGAATAACTCAGTTAAATGATGTAATTTGAATAGAGTTTCGGTTGCGAAACTCTATTTTGTTTTTTATAAATCAGAAGTTTAAGAATATGTTGAAAGAAAAAATACAGCAACTGGCCAAGACTTATGC
>JBAXET010000404.1:0-1152 GCA_037140275.1 Ferruginibacter sp.
TGGTTACAGCATCTATCGAAAACGGAAAAAGAACGAGCATGATGCAAAAGCCTATTTCCTTGCAGAAGGAACACTTACCTGGTGGGCCATTGGAGCTTCACTAATAGCATCAAACATTTCTGCTGAACAATTTATTGGCATGAGTGGTGAGGGATTTTTCTTAGGTATTGCTGTTGCTGCTTACGAATGGCTTGCAGCTGTTGCATTGATCATTATTGCAATTTGGTTTATCCCTGTTTATTTAAAGAACAAGATATACACTATGCCTCAGTTTTTAAAAACCAGGTATAACGAATCTACTGCCTTGATCATGGCTGTGTTTTGGTTATTTCTTTATGTATTTGTAAACCTCACTTCTATACTTTATTTAGGTGCAGTAGCAATTAATGGTATCGCAGGTGGCGGATACTTGCATATAATAATGATTGGCCTTTCTATTTTTGCTTTATTGATTTCTTTAGGTGGAATGAAAGTGGTTGCATACACAGACGTTATTCAAGTGGCGGTTTTAATAATTGGTGGGCTAGTTACAACCTATATCGCATTAACAACTGTAGGCGCTTATTTTGGTGTGGGTGAAAATGCAATTGCAGGATTTAAAGTTTTGTTGAGAGAAGCACCTGAGCATTTTAAAATGATCATACCAAAACCAAATGCGGCATCTTCTCAAAATGATATAGATAAATACATCACATTCCCAGGTATACTTTCGTATGCTGCTGGTATTTGGATTATCAATCTTAACTATTGGGGTTGTAACCAATATATCACACAACGCGCATTAGGAGCAGATTTGCAAACAGCCAGAACAGGTATTTTATTTGCGGGTTTTCTAAAACTGATGATGCCATTGATCGTAATGCTACCAGGTATTGCAGCTTTTGTTTTATATAAATCAGGTCATTTACCACAACTAGTGGGTGGTAAAGATGGGGCATATTCTGCAGTACTTACTTTCTTACCTACTGGTTTAAAAGGCTTATCCGTTGCGGCACTTACTGCTGCTATTGTGGCATCACTCGCCGGTAAAGTAAATAGTATTTCAACTATTTATACGTTGGATATTCATAAGAAATATATTCAGAAAGAGGCCAATGAAAAAAGTCAAGTTTTCATAGGACGCTTCGCAGTATTTGCAGCCATGATATTGGC
>JBAXET010000405.1:0-1146 GCA_037140275.1 Ferruginibacter sp.
GTAGATTACAATGCAGTGCCGGCAGATAAAGTAGAATTTACCCTGCAACTGGGAGAATTAAATTCCAAAAAAGTTACCTGGTGGAAACAGATTGGCATTCCAAAAACAAATAATACCGAAACATTTTTGTGGGTTCAAAATATTTCTTTAATAAAAGAAGAGAACAGAACTGCTATAACCATTCAAATTCCGATAAACGAAATTGATCCGAACAAAGGCATCAGTTTTTGGAAAGGTAAAATATTGGGTGTTCATACCCCGCTGGGTTTTAAATGGAATGTATTGCCTGCTATTAAAGGAGGATGCAGGATAACCTTATCCTGGAATAAAGATACCTGCATGTAAATTATATAAATACAGTTTTTAAGGGATAGGCAAATTGTTTTGCCTGTCCCATATTTACAGCATCAAACCTAAATTATGAAAAAGCAATTTTTTACCATTGCCCTAATGCTTTTTGCAATGCTTAACACTTTTGCGCAGCAGCCAGTTCCCTTACCTAAACAAATCATTGCAAAACCACAAGCCAATGTAAGATTGCTGGAACTAAAAAATGTTATTGAAGGCAGGTGGCGTGGCGCCAGGGTAACACAATTGCCCGGCGCAGTAAATGTAGATTCTGTATGGTTGGAGATTAAACAAAATGGCAGCTTGAGTTTTAAGCACCAGAAATATGAATTTAATGGCCCAACAGAAGGCAGGTTCAGCATCATTAAAAACAAGATCGTTATTACCTGTAATAAATTTCCCTTCAATCATACCCTTAACGGAACATGGGATATCAATACAGGAATGATAACCGGAAATTATATTGAAATGCGGGAGAAGGATAATACCCAACCGCCTTATTATAGCCCGGGCAGAAATACCGGAACATTTAATCTTATTAAATATTAGGCCTTATGAAAATAATATACATTGCAGCAATGGGTTTGTTCACTGCTGCTTCAGCAGTGGCACAGCACGGCGGTGCCCTGGTGGTGGAAATTAAATCGGTTACCTGCCAGAATAAATCCTGGGATGGTGTGGTGGAATTTGATGGCCCCGGCAATGAAATATTTGTATCCGGTGCATTTTATAAAAGAAATCCTAACTCCATTTCTTACAAAACTCAAAAAGGAGTGTTAACCACGGCTACTTTTGGAA
>JBAXET010000406.1:0-1140 GCA_037140275.1 Ferruginibacter sp.
ACAGAGGAGATAGCACCCGGAGAAAATGCTGATTCAGTAAGAGAGGTATCTTTTTTATTAAAAGACGGGAAGGCCGCCCGTAAAAGCGATATCGAAAAAAAATCAAAAAAACTATGGAGCTGCATCGAGGAAAAAGTTAAAAGTGAAGAAGTATGGGAATATTATGACTTTTTAAAAACAAATTCTGACCCTGAAAATACAAGTGTCGGGATTAAAAAAGGTCTTTTTGGTTCATCGACAGGATATTATATCTGGTTTTTATTCCCTGTTTATGATGGTAATTCAAAAAACTTTGCAAATGCGGTTGCCATGGAAGCAATGACGCTTATAAATCCGGAGGGTGCAGCAAAGAGCGGCGGTGACACTGCCGGTAGCGCCGATTCCGGTGAAGGCGGCAGCGATGGTGATGACAATTCCCCGACTGGCCTTGAAACAGGGGGAAGGGCAACATATTTCTTTAGAATAATTGACAGGGCCAGGTTTGCAGCAGAATATAAAAGCAGCACCGGAAAACAGTCCGGACAATTAAATGACGCAATCGATTCAGAGTACGGCGACTTTATAAGGAAAATAAACAGCTGTATGCTTGCGATTAATTTCAGGCGCGAGCCCATTTATTTTACTGATGAGCAGCTTAAGGATAATAAAAACATTTCCTACAGATATGCTGTAGCAATGATTCCGGAGCTTGCATGGCTGAGGGATAATTTCATCGGCAGGATAATACATAAAGATATCGGTGAATGGCGTAATGATTTTAAAGAACTTGTTGCATTCAATATTAATTCTGCTGATAATTCTGTAAAATTTAAAAAAGGAGTGAAATAGCAAATGCCGGGTTACAAAAAACCATGCAGGCACTGTGGAAAACTTGCAGAGCCTGATGCAAGTGTATGCCCATTCTGTGGAACAGTTGAGCCAGCGGGTCCTCCCAGATGCCCAAAATGCAGGAGCCCGATTCAGAGGGGCGCCAAATTCTGCGGCGGCTGCAGCTTTTCACTGGAAATAACCTGCGGCAGCTGTGGCAAGGTTACGTTCCCTGATACATACTGCGAGCATTGTGGCAACAAGGTTGCGTTTAAGTGCCCCAACCCGAAATGCGGGTACGAGCAGATTATGTATGATAACAAATGTATAAAG
>JBAXET010000407.1:0-1126 GCA_037140275.1 Ferruginibacter sp.
AATTTGTACTTATAATCCACATATATATATATATCAACGGTTACTGAATGCTGTTCTTCAATTCGATGAATGTAATGTAACTCATGAAGTAATCATTGTCGATAATAATTCACTATATTCTCTAAGTGATAATGAAAATGTTAAACTTTTTCTTAAACAAAAAAAAAATTCCAAATTAGTAATTCAAGTTAAGCAGGGTTTGACTGCGGCTAGAATATCAGGTATAGAATTGGCAAAGAATGACTGGGTTATTTTTTTTGATGATGATAATGAACCTGCACAGGACTATTTAGTAAAAGCTGCAGAAGTAATTGAACAGCACCCGCAGGTTGGTGCGTGGGGTCCAGGAAATGTTGAAGTGGAATATGTGGATGGGAATAATACTTGGTTAGAAAAACAGAAAGGAATGTTTCAGCAGCGAAACAGTAAAAACATACAATTTGATCGGCAGCAGCAATGGCAGGAATGTTATCCTTTTGGGACAGGGCTTATCATTAAAAAAAACATAGCGGCTGAATATGCAAAGCGGATTATGGATGGCCGTTATACGCTCAGCGACAGAAAAGGAAAAAGTCTTTCTAGTGGTGGGGATGTTCAAATGGTTTTAACCTGCATACAAATGGGCCATGCTGCGGGAGTTGCAAATGAGATTTTTATGCACCATTTAATTCAGGCATCAAAAGTAAAATTCAGTTACATGCTTAAACTTATGTATAGTACAGCATCGGCCTATATCAAAGCATATAATCAGGTATTTGTAAATGACACCATAAAGGTTTCCGGAGCAACTGATTTACTAATACTGAAACAAGCCTTGTTTCATTGTAAAAAATACCTAAAAGAAGGAAATGGCAGATCGGTAATGCTTGCGCTTGCCAATAAATTGGGACAAATTAATGCGGCTTATGTGTCTGATGAACAAATGCGAAAACCTTTTTTGCTTACCTTATTTGAAAAAGCATTTCTGTAATAATGGCTTTTAACACACCCGTACTTTTTTTAATTTTCAACAGGCCGGAAACAACCGAGCAGGTATTTTCCTGTATTAGATCTGTTCAGCCAAAACGACTTTTTATTGTTGCAGATGGACCAAGAACGAACAAGGATAAAGAAACTGAATTGTGTG
>JBAXET010000408.1:0-1119 GCA_037140275.1 Ferruginibacter sp.
ACTATTTATGTTAGCTATGGCACTATTCATTCTAAAATTAGAAAGATGAAAGAGGAGGAAAAGAAAATGCTTTTTGATAATGGTGTAAGTGCAGCTAATGCATTCTTAAATAATAGCCACTAAATAGCTCCGGAACAACCAATTTCCAAACTTTTGGCCGGTGCTACTGATAATATCTGCAATGATGGAGTATTGCTTGGCATAAAGTATATTTGCCAAAATTTTGATACTATATATGAGCACGCAACACCTAAGTGAACAGGAGATTATTCGCAGGGAGAAATTAGAAGAACTTAAAAAATTAGGTATTGATGCCTATCCGGCAGCATTATACCCCGTGAACACCACATCGGTATACATAAAGGAAAACTATAAGGGAGAAGAAAATAAAGCAGATTTTGCAGAAGTATGCATTGCAGGCCGTATCATGAGTGTTCGTGATATGGGTAAAGCAAACTTTGCTGTGATACAGGATGCAGTGGGTAAAATTCAATTTTATATCAAGCAGGATGATATTTGCCCCGGCGATGATAAAACCCTTTACCAAACCGTTTGGAAAAAATTGGTGGATATTGGCGATATCATCGGCGTTAAAGGATTTGTATTTACTACTAAAACCGGAGAAACTTCTATTCATGTAAAAGAGTTTACCATTCTTACCAAATCATTACGTCCTTTACCAATCGTTAAAGAAAAAGATGGTGAATCATTTGATGAAGTAACCGATCCTGAATTCCGCTACCGCCAGCGATATGCAGATCTGATAGTGAATCCCGGAGTAAAAGATATTTTTATCAAGCGTACTAAAATGGTAAATGCTATTCGCGAATTTTTAAATGAGCGTGGTGCATTGGAAGTGGATACTCCAGTATTACAAAGTATACCCGGTGGTGCTGCAGCAAGGCCTTTCACCACACATCATAATGCATTGGATGTTCCCATGTACATGCGTATAGCCAATGAATTGTATTTAAAAAGACTGATCGTAGGTGGTTTTGAATGGGTATATGAATTCAGCCGCAACTTCCGTAATGAAGGTATGGACCGTACTCATAATCCTGAATTTACTGTACTGGAATTTTATGTGGCTTATAAAGATTACGAATGGATGATGGATAC
>JBAXET010000409.1:0-1117 GCA_037140275.1 Ferruginibacter sp.
CCGGTATTTCTTTGGGCAATTTATTTTCTTTATCCTCCACAATAAAATTCAGGTACATGGTATCGCCGGGGCGCCATACACCACGTTCACCAAAAATGAATCCTTTAATACCGTTTTTCACTTCTTCACCACTTACATCAAAACGGCTTAATGCCAAACTATTACCATCATCTAATTTTAAATAGCCCCTTTCATTTCCTTTTTTAGCAATCAGTAAATAAGGTTTACGCTTAAGATCAATTTTGGCAAAACCATCATCCCCGCTTGTTGTTTTGCTGATGATCACCTGCTGATAATCCATTATCTCCAGGTCAACACCTTTCATGGGTTCAGTAGTCAATATATTACTAACGGCTATGCTGATACTATTATCGTTACCTCTTTTTGCCGTTAGGCCAATATTGCTGGCTAAAATATTCCTGCTTGCCCAGCGGTCTTTATTATAGTAAGATTTGCTTGCGGGGTCATCCCTTCTTTCCCAGTTATAACCATAAGGATAATACTGATCATAGCGGTTCCAGAATTCATCATCTTCATCAACACCGTCTTTGCTGTATTCATCACTGTATCCTTCATCATATCCCGATTCTTCATCTGCACCATCTTTTTTAGCACTGGTGTCCACGCCCTGGTATAAAGAGTATTGCGGACGGAAGCCGATGGTAACCCTGTAAATGGCACCCTGTTCTGTTTTTAAAAACTTATCAATGTCTAATGAAAAGTGTTGCTTTTTATGCAGGTCTAAAGTTTTATCATCATCCAGGCGCAATGTTTTTTGCACGATAGGTTTGGCCACACGGCGTAATTCTTCATTACCACCCAAATCATTCTGTTGTAAAAACTGCGGCACATTACGTTCATAAATTTTTATGATGCTGATGTCAACTGCATTTAGATTAGTGGCTTCAAAAGGCAATACTAATCTGCCGCTGTTGGGTAAAATATTTCCTTTTCCATGAATTTTTACCGAGGGCATTTTATTTTCGAAATTAATATTGGCTGCAAAGCCTTTATCTAAAGCATCACCCCAAATATTTTTTATTCCGGCATTAACGTTAACCGTATAGTTGCCATCTAATTTTCCATTACCAAATACTTTTACTTCACTACCATTGAT
>JBAXET010000410.1:0-1116 GCA_037140275.1 Ferruginibacter sp.
AATCCAAACTTACTCAGCATACCGCCAATCACCGGACCAATAATAAAACCAATGCCAAATGCAGCTCCCAGCATTCCATAATTCTTGGCCCTGGTTTCTTTAGTACTTACATCCGCAATATATGCCGATGCTGTAGTGAAGCTTGCGCCGGAAATACCGGCAATTATTCTACCAACAAACAACCACTCATAAGTGGGTGCCAATGCTAAAAAGATATAGTCGATTCCAAATGTAAATAAAGAAAGCAGCAAAACTTTTCTCCGCCCAAAACGATCACTTAAGCCACCTATGATGGGAGCAAAAATAAATTGCATCACAGCATATACACTCATCAGCCAGCTGCCATAAGAAGCAGCAACATTAGTTGGCACATTTTTTAATTGGGAAATAAGGTCCGGCATTACAGGAGCTATAATACCTATTCCAATCACATCCAGTAAAATGGTAATAAAAATAAATCCTATTGCTGCATTACGGTTACTTGCCATTACTGATAATATTAAAAAGCTTTACGCTGCTAATTTAAAGTTTAATGTGCTGCCGCAATGGGTTTATTTACAAACAGGTGTTCATTACTGTAACTGCTGAATGTCTTTTAAATAATCATATTGCAGATCTTCATGCATGGTGGCCACAGCTTTGTGTATTTTCTTCAGTTGATTATTATAGATATTGGCAATTACCGGATTGTTATTGATTGCAGTGCCCATTTGTTTTACGGTGCTGCAGAAATAAATAAGCAGCTCGGTTTCCACAGCTGCATTGCCACTGTACCGGATAAATTTATTGGTGATACGCAATATCTTTCTCAATGTTTTCTTTACAAAATATACATTGCTTTTGTTAATGGAGTCAAACTGAATATCCATTTCAATTTTTATATTACCAATATATGCAGGGATATCATCTGCTTCAAAAAGCAGAAAAGTGAGTAACTCTTTATTTTCTTTTTTAAAACGTGCCAGCCTCAGGCACAGCTCGGTTACTTTAGCCGGCGGAGTATTTAATAATTCCTGTTTCAGTTCATTAATAGTGGCAGCTTTCATTATGCTAAAATATACATTAGCTTTTAAACAATTTTAAACTTTCCATTTTCTTATACGATGACCTACCATT
>JBAXET010000411.1:0-1099 GCA_037140275.1 Ferruginibacter sp.
ACCTAATCTTCATGTATTAATTACCATTGATGAGAAATCTTATACAGGGGGCGAAAATGGAGATTATCATCCCATGGCTTGGTGGCATGATTTTGATGGTGGCAGGGCATTTTATACAGAGTTTGGACATACCGACGAATCGTATGCAGATCCATTATTTATACAACATGTTACAGGTGGCATTGCTTATGCAGTGAACAAAAAATAAAATTGATGAAATACAAGTACGAATTTTTAATTCTTATTGCTACTATAATTATTTTTTCTGCTTGTAATAATGCCACGGTAGAGGTTTCTACAAAGGATAGCACAGAAAATTGGGCGATGCTTGATTTTGTGAAAGCTGATGCTGCAAATCCTGTATTGGTTCCTGGCGATAATCAGTTCCTGGACCCCATCACAAAAAAGAATATCTCATGGGAAGCAAAAGATGTTTTTAATCCTGCTATAGTGGTAAGGAATGATACCTTATTTATGTTGTATCGTGCACAAGATAAAATTGGATTGCCAGGAGGAACCTCTAGAATTGGCTTGGCTTCTAGTATCGATGGACTACATTTTTCGAAATTAAATAACCCAGTATTTTATCCTGATAATGATTCACTAAAAAAATATGAATGGCAGGGTGGGGCTGAGGATCCCAGAATTGTGGAAGATGAAAAAGGTCTGTATTATATGACCTATACGGCTTATGATGGAAACCTGGCAAGATTATTAATTGCAACATCAACTGATTTATTACATTGGAAAAAACATGGTTCTGTTTTTACAAAAGCATATAATGGTAAATATGTAAACTTATGGTCCAAGTCTGGTTCGATTGTTTCGAAATATGCCGATGGAAAAATTGTTGCTACAAAAATCAATGGTAAATACTGGATGTACTGGGGAGATCAAAATATTTGGGCAGCATCATCAACTGATTTAATTAATTGGGAACCGATGGAAATGGCTGCTCATGAAAAAACTCCGATTGTATTAAAAGGACAGGCTTTGAATATGCCGCTGCTAAAAATTGTAGTTCCAACAAGAGATAAAATGTTTGATGCTGATTTGGTTGAGTCTGGTCCCCCGGCAATGATTACAGATAATGGTATTC
>JBAXET010000412.1:0-1081 GCA_037140275.1 Ferruginibacter sp.
TTTGCATATTCAATATCATTATTGCATAATTTTTTATCAGCCCATGCAGCACCAAGCGGTGGGATTTGCGCCAGCAAAATTTTTACTGATTTATTTTTCTCTCTTAATAATTGAATGACCGTATCAATATTATTTATTGCATCCCTATTGGTAACACATTGAAATACTTCGTTGGTGCCAAATTCCAGCAGTGCAATATCGGGTGTGTAAGTTAGCAGCCAGTCTCTAATATTTCCTCTTTGCTTATCCCAGTCAGGCTGGTTTAATAAATCACTCGCCTTCCAGCCGGAGTGACCATCATGATCCATATCAAAATCTGCATTGGGTACATTGCCACCTATGTTGGGTTTATCCCACGAGCCTATAAAATCAAAATTATAATTTGCTTTGTGCAACATTTGCCATAGATCTCTCCTGTAACTATTGAACATGTTTGAACCATTGGTAAGTGAATTTCCCAATGGTAAAATATTCATCGTTTGTTTATTAAAAACAGTAAGCATAAAATTTTGATGAAGGGTAGTATCACCGTTTGATGCAGTTATTTGTATGGCGTATTGCCCCGTTTTTTTTGCTATGCCTGATAAAATATTATTTTTTGTATCGAAAGATAGCCATGAAGGGAGATTGAGGCAGGAGAATTGTATTGTTTTTTCGGAAGAATCTATAACGGCAATATTATATGTGTATTTTTCATTTACCGCCACACGATTTACAATAGTTGATGTAAAGAAAACTTTTTGTGCATTACTTACAAAAGCATTGGTAAGTTGTAAAAATACTAAAGCTATTATAAGCAGATATTTTGTACTTGGTATCATGGAATCCATTTTATTATAGGTTTGTTTGCCACCATTTTAATTGGCAACCAGATATATCTTGAATCCTGCAGGTTTATTTTATTCCATACATCAGCCATAAAAAGAAAAGTATTTGGTTGACCGGTAATAGGAATTATATAAGTGCCTTGTGCACCGAATGTGCTTTCGGCTCCATTGCCCGAACAGGGATTGTCCATTTGTTGCCACTCGCCTAATAAATTATCAGCAACAGCATAAGTTGCCGGGTTAGGCGACCAACC
>JBAXET010000413.1:0-1074 GCA_037140275.1 Ferruginibacter sp.
AATTATTATATGCATACCATTTTACTTACAGGAGGTGCAGGTTTTATAGGGTCGCATCTTACCCGTTTGTTTGTAACCAAATATCCGCAATACAAAATTGTAAATTTAGATAAACTTACTTATGCCGGTAATCTCGAAAATCTGGCCGACATTGAAGGCAGTGCTAATTATACATTTGTAAAAGGAGATATTACCGATTTAGAACTGGTACGTAATCTGTTTACAAAACACCAGTTTACTGCGGTATTGCATTGCGCTGCCGAAAGTCATGTTGACCGTTCTATCACCGATCCGCTGGCATTTATAACCACCAATGTTGTGGGTACTTCATCTTTATTAATTGCTGCAAAAGAAGCATGGGCCAATAATTTGGCAGATAAAGTATTCTATCATATTTCAACTGATGAAGTATATGGTTCTTTAGGGGAAGAAGGCTTTTTTACAGAAGACACCCCTTATGATCCCCGCAGTCCTTACTCGGCATCAAAAGCATCTTCCGATCATATTGTACGGGCCTTTTATCATACCTATCATTTGCCGGTAAAAATCAGCAACTGCAGTAATAATTACGGGCCATTCCATTTCCCCGAAAAACTGATTCCGCTTTGTATTCATAATATCATCAACAACAAACCACTGCCTATTTATGGTAAGGGCGAAAATGTTCGCGACTGGTTGTATGTGGAAGATCATGTAAGGGCTATTGATGTTATTTTTCATGCCGGAAAAGTAGGCGAAACTTATAATATTGGCGGGCATAACGAATGGACGAATATTGCGCTGGTAAAAGAATTGTGCCGCCAAATGGATAGTAAACTGGGCAGAGCAACCGGTGATTCGGAAAAACTGATCACCTATGTAAAAGACAGGGCAGGTCACGATCTCAGGTATGCCATTGATGCCACCAAGCTTAAAAACGAACTGGGCTGGCTACCCTCTTTACAATTTGAAGAAGGAATCGCTAAAACAATAGACTGGTATTTGAATAATAAAGAATGGCTGGAACATGTTACGTCGGGCAATTATCAGCGGTATTATGAAGGGCAGTATGGGGAGGGTTGAAGAGGGTTGAAG
>JBAXET010000414.1:0-1064 GCA_037140275.1 Ferruginibacter sp.
TGTCAATGGTGAATGGTGAATTGTCAATGGTGAATAGTGAATAGTGAATAGTGAATGGAAAACAGATCAAGGCCTCTGTTTTGGAGTAGAAATAAAACTAAAAATTAAACCATGAAAAATATACTCTTCATCTGCTTCTGTTTTTTTGTACAAAACATTTTTGCGCAGGAGCAAAAAACATTCAGTACGCCCTATGGCAATAATACTGCAGTAGGAAAATATGCCACAGTGAATGGCATTAAAATGTATTATGAAGTGTATGGCACAGGTGCGCCAATGGTTTTGGTTCATGGCAATGGCGGAAGTGTGGCGTCTATGGCCAATCAGATTGAATACTTTAAAACCAAATATAAAATCATTGTGGCCGACAGTCGTGCACAGGGTAAATCCGGCGATAGTAAAGGCCGGTTAACTTATGAACAGATTACTGATGACTGGGCTGCTTTATTAGATCAGTTTCATATAGATTCTGCTGATTTTATTGGATGGAGTGATGGAGGTATTGAAAGCTTACTGATGGCTATCCGCCATCCGGAAAAAGTAAAAATGATGGCTATAATGGGAGCTAACCTGCAACCCGACAGTAGTGCCGTATATCCATGGGCAGTAAAATGGGTAAAAAATACTGCTGCTATTATAGACAGCATGATAGCAAAAAAAGATACTACTCAAAATTATGCACAGGGTAAAAAATTATTCGATCTTTTAGGTAAACAACCAAATATTTCTTTGGCTGATGTACATAAAATACAGGCTCCAACATTAGTAATGGGCGGCGATAAAGATGTGATTAAAGAAGCACATACATTACAGATTTACCAGAATATAAAAAAATCCTGGCTCTGTATTTTCCCCGGTGGCACGCATATGATGCCCGAAACAGATCCAGAATTATTTAACGCAACAGTGGATCGGTTTTTTAGCAAGCCTTATTACAGACCGGATACTAAAGCTATTTTTGGGGTTACTGAATAATGATTTTGATTAAAGATTATTCGCTGTTCTTATATAAATTTTCAAACAAAATTTATATAAATGAATCCGTTAAATCCACAAAATGTATT
>JBAXET010000415.1:0-1053 GCA_037140275.1 Ferruginibacter sp.
AATATGGATTGACTGAAAAATTTATTCTGTCGCCCAATCAATTCTGGATGCACAAAAATCACCAGGTAATACTTGATGCATTGTTATTGTTGCAGCAGGAGCAGTTTAACTGCAAGATTGTTTTTACTGGAAAGGAATTTGATCACAGGAACCCTGATTATGTAAACGGGTTAAAAGCGTTTGTTGAGAAAAACCAATTAGGTGATTTGGTAAAATTCCTTGGCTTTATTGACCGGCAGGATCAGCTTCAATTGATGCAGCTTTCTAAAGCCGTGCTTCAACCTTCTAAGTTTGAAGGATGGAGTACGGTAGTAGAAGATGCAAAAGCTTTGAATAAACCAATTATTGCATCAGCTATTCCTGTACACAGGGAGCAGTTGGGAGCAAAAGGATATTTCTTTGAATGCGATGATGCTGCATCGCTTGCTACTTTGCTGAAAAAGATATTTGAAAGTGAATTGCCAGAACCTGATTATCACTATGAAGTTGATTGCAGGCAGTTTGCTGAAGATTTTTATCAACTCATAACCAAAACTGCATAATTTTTATGATAAAAATAATTGCGTTTTGCCATTATGTATAAGGATTATCCCAAAATATCCATTGTTACGCCATCCTTTAACCAGGGACATTTTATTGAAGAAACCATCACCAGTGTGTTGGATCAGCAGTATCCAAACCTGGAGTATATTATTATTGATGGGGGCAGTACCGACAATACAGTAGAGATAATTAAAAAATATGCAACACATCTAAAATACTGGGTGAGCGAAAAAGATGCAGGGCAGGCCAATGCAATTAACAAGGGATTGCAGCATTGTACCGGAGAAATTTTTAACTGGCTCAACAGTGATGACTATTTAGAATCGGGTGCCTTACAAAAAATTGCGGATACTTTTGCAGATGAAACGGTACAAATGCTGGCAGGTAAAGTGCGCATATTTTCTGAAACAACAGAAGAATGTATACAAAATCAGCATTTATCAGCAGCAGGATTGATGTGTTGGCAACCGGCTGTAAAATTTGTACAGCCCGGTGTGTGGATGCGCAGGA
>JBAXET010000416.1:0-1046 GCA_037140275.1 Ferruginibacter sp.
CAATTACACCAATAATACGGCTAATAACCTATCTTCACAGACAATTAAAAAATATACAGTTTGAAGTTTACAGAATTTGGTTTCGACAATCGTTTGATAGAAGGTATTGAGGCATCCGGATATGAAAACGCCACCCCTGTTCAGGAACAGGTAATTCCATTAATATTAGAAGGTAAAGATATTATTGCTTCTGCCCAAACGGGTACGGGCAAAACTGCTGCATTTTTATTGCCCTTGATTAATAAAATCATTACATCCCCACAGGAAGACCATACCAATACCGCATTGGTGATTGTGCCCACGCGTGAGCTTGCTATTCAGATAGCACAGCATATGGAAGGCTTATCCTATTTTACTTCAGTAAGTTCAATTGCCGTTTACGGCGGAGGCGATGGCAATGCATTTGTGCAGGAGAAAAAAGCATTGAGTCAGGGTGCCGATGTGGTGATTTGTACGCCAGGTAAAATGATGGCGCATATAAAAATGGGCTATGTAAAATTACAGGGCCTTAAATATTTGATTTTAGATGAGGCCGATCGTATGCTGGATATGGGCTTTTACGATGATATCATGTTTATCATCAGTCAGCTCCCTGCAAAAAGGCAAAACCTCTTATTTTCTGCCACTATGCCGCATAAGATCAGGGAGATGGCCAGAAAAATATTACATCATCCTGCAGAAATTAATATTTCTATCAGCAAGCCTAACGAAAAAATTGTACAGGAAGCTTTTGTGGTGTACGAAGAACAAAAAATTCCATTGGTAAAATATTTACTTAAGAAAAAAGAGTTTAGTTCCGTGCTGGTGTTCTGCAGCAGCAAGCAAAGTGTAAAACAATTAACCAGAGACCTGAAGCATGGCAAATTAATTGCCGATGAAATACACAGCGATCTGGATCAGGAAAAGCGTGAAGATGTTCTGATGCAGTTTAAAAGCCGTCGTTTACCCATATTAGTGGCTACTGATATTTTAAGCAGGGGCATCGATATTGATAATATTGATTTAGTAATTAATTACGATGTGCCGCATGATGGCGAAGATTATGT
>JBAXET010000417.1:0-1038 GCA_037140275.1 Ferruginibacter sp.
TTTAGGCAGTGCATTGGGAATTGATAAAAGAAGGAATGCAGATGTGGCCTGGTTAATTACTGATTCTTCAAAGCGATTTGCTTACGCAAGCCAATTACCTGCTTCTAAACCAATTAAAGATTCTATCTTAAATCCTTCATTTAATTATTTTCAGAATTCCAGCACACATTTTATTGATGGAAATTTTGCAGGTGCAATTTTTGAAAAAAATAAATTTTCTAAATGGAAAATGAAAACCGCTGTAGGTGGCGGACCTGTATTAGTACAAAACGGAGCCATAAAAATTACCAATAACGAAGAATTAAAATTTGCAGGCAAAGCCATTGAGGATAAACATCCGCGTACCTGTATGGGTTATACAAAAGAAGGCAAGCTCATCATCATGGTTATACAGGGAAGATTTCCGGGTATTGCTGAAGGCGCTTCATTAACTCAGGAGGCAAAAATGCTGGTAGATCTTGGCTGTGTGGAAGCATTGAATTTAGATGGCGGTGGCAGCAGTTGTATGCTGGTAAACGGAAAAGAAACCATCAAACCGAGTGATAAAGAAGGGGAGCGGGCAGTACCTGCAGTATTTATATTAAAGTAATATTTATTTAATAATCACTTCTTTAATGAGCTTTTCTCCCAGCGCTTCATTAATTCTTGCTATGATATTTTCTTTCTGATAGAGTAATTCATTTTTCAGCGGAGCTACTGAAGAGGTGATATAAAGGGTATTATTAATGATCTGTATTTTATCGGTATACTTAGCAATGGTTTTACCCATAATCTTTTCCCATATCTCCTCAATACGCAATGCCTGAATGCCGCTCTTTAAACGGCTCTTCTGTAAAAACTGCTGTATCGCCTCCTGTAATGAAATCTCTCCCATGGTATAAAGTTACATTTTTTTGAGCTGCTGGGATGAAAGCAGAAAGCGGAAAGCTAAAAGCTGAAAGCAACTGCAATCGGATAGCTTATTGTTCATGGTTCATTGAATACAATTCAAAAAATTATACTGCCATACCATGAACCATCAACCATGAACTATCAACC
>JBAXET010000418.1:0-1029 GCA_037140275.1 Ferruginibacter sp.
ATTGCAATAGAAAACCTGAGTGCTGTACCGGATGCATTTAATAATACAACAGGATTGCTTATACTGCAACCCACCAGTACAGCACACTTTACAACCACTTATAAGATAACTTCGCTAGTATAATAGATATTGAGTAATATGAACAGCATTGCAAATAAAGTATTGAATAGTTTTAAAGAAAAATTTTCAAACACACCAAATGTATATTTCTCGCCCGGTAGGATCAATTTAATTGGTGAGCATATCGATTATAATGATGGTTATGTAATGCCCGCTGCCATTAATAAAGGCATTTATTATGCAGTAGCTGCTAATGGAACCGATACCATCAATATTTTAGCACTTGATTTTAATGAAACATTAAATATTAAGATTACTGACATTAAAAAAATGGACAGTTGGAAAAATTATGTACTGAGTGTGGTGAATGAATTTGTTTTGCTGGGTAAAATAACACAGGGATTTGATTGTGTGTTCAGCGGTGATATTCCGCAGGGGTCGGGCATGAGTTCTTCTGCAGCTGTGGAAGGTGGGTTGGCATTTGCCTTAAATGAAATTTTTAATTTTGGATATAGCAGGGTGCAACTGGCCTTGCTTTGTCAGCGTGCAGAGCATAATTATCCCAATGTACAATGCGGCATCATGGATATGTATGCCAGTTTGAACGGAAAAAAAGATCATGTGATATTGCTGGATTGTACATCAGTTACTCATGAGTATTTTCCCTTTGTACTGAAGGAGTATACAATTGTAATGGTGAACAGTAAAGTACATCATTCATTGGCCAGTGGGGAGTATAATGTGCGCAGACAAAGATGTGAAGAAGGATTGGGTATTTTAAAAACAAAATTAGGGGTACAGTCTTTCCGGGATATTAGCAGTACAGATGATATTGTTCCGTTTAAAGAAACAATGACACCTGAAGTATATGACTGCTGCAAATATGTGGTGGAAGAAATTGCCCGCACCAGAAAGGCAGGGGCATTATTACGCCAGCACGATTTAAAAGCTTTTGGGCAACTGATGTAT
>JBAXET010000419.1:0-1019 GCA_037140275.1 Ferruginibacter sp.
GACTTCGCCTTAACAAGCAACAAAAAAACCCTTGATTTTCAAGGGCTTAAAATTTGTGGAGCTGCAGGGAATCGAACCCTGGTCCAAACATATTCGCCATAAGCTTTCTACATGTTTATTCAGTTATTAATTGTCGGGATAAAGCAGGAACCTGACCAACCAACTATATCCGTAGAAGAATGTTCTTAAGCAATGGTCACTTCATTCCATTGCAGCATTCCGTTTTGTTTTTGAGTCGGCGGCAGAACATGGTAACAGAACTGACCTGTTCAGCGGCCCTAATGGGTGCTAATCTATCGATTAAGCAGCCATGGCATACTGTGTATTGCCATTTAAGTTGTGAATATTCAGATTAAAGTGCTAATTATCCAACGCACTACATGCTTATACTTACAAAGAGCTATGCTGTCAAAACCGGTCAGCCCCAAAAAAGTTGTCAGTTTTCAGTTGTCAGTTTACAGTTAATACCCTGTTTACTAAAGCAACTTTACCTTTCCACTCAGGTACAAAATTACGAAAAGTATTTCGTTATGCTTATAAAACTACATTTGCAGTACAATATTAACAATACGGTTTATGCAACCCGAAATATTTTATACTGAACAACTGGCGGCACTTAAAACTGCCAATGGCCTGCTGATAAAAAGGAAGTCGTTACTGGCCTGGCTGCGCTTTACTGCCGCCGTTGCACTGATTGCTGCCATTTACCTGTTATTACCTGTTGGCATTTACTATGTATTGCTGGCCATACTGCTTATGCTGGCTTTATTTATACGATTAGTTGTAGTTGACATCAAAAATAAAAATGCTATTCAGCATAACCTGCACCTGCAACAAATTAACGAAGAAGAACTGATGGCCTTACAGCATCAATATGCAGGCTTTGCAGATGGTGCCACATTTTTACCTGCTGATCATCCCTATGCCAACGACCTGGATATTTTTGGCAAAGCTTCCTTATTTCAATATTGCAACCGCACTTGTTCTGATATGGGCAGCAGCACCCTCAGCAACTGGCT
>JBAXET010000420.1:0-1018 GCA_037140275.1 Ferruginibacter sp.
GCCTTATTCATCAGCCTATCAAATACTTCTGTTTCGCCTAAATTATCTAAGGTATTTTTTAATCGGCTGGTGGCACGTTCTGCATCCATTGCTTCATCAACAGATCCTTTTAAAAATGCTGTTACTGCTGCAAAGCCAATTACCGGTACAGCCTGGCTAAATAAATCTTTTAATAATCTGCCTTGCTTTTGTACGCCATTAATGGCAGTTTGCATACGCTGCAGCTCAGTACTGGCACTATTAAATGCTTTAAACTTTGCAGCATAGCCGGGCGCATCTTCGCTCATGCGTTTAAGCTCGTTACGCAGGCGGCTTACCGTGCTGGTAAGCTGGTTAAAGCTGGGGCGCAGGCCAGTATCAATTTGGGATTGTACGGCTTTTAAATCGTTGGTAACTTTATTAAGTTTGCCAATTTCGGTAACCATGCTTTTGCCTGCAGCTTCGCCGGATTTAATTTTTTGCTGTAATTTATCAGCCTGTGCCTGCAATGCTTTTAAAGCTTCTTCTGCAGATTGATGATTGATATATATGCTTGCCGTTTTCCTGTTTAAATCTGCCATGGTTACTTAATGCTTAAATTGTTAATTACATAAGTGGCATCATTCTCTGCCACAATTTGCTGCAGTTCGTCAAAATTTCTGTTTGTAGGATTATCAAACCATTGCTTTGCAATACGGTTGGTTTGCCCCACTTTACTAATGGGTGTACCATTACCCACCCCTTTATGCACAAATACCATTGTACGCGGCATACCATAGCTTATTTTATCAATTTGCCCATTACGTACCCGTATTTTTTTAGTGATGCTGTTACGGCTGGCTTTAGGGCTGGGGCTTTTGGGCCGGTGCTGTATACCCAATGCATCAATTTCTGCCTTTACTGCCTGCAGGTTTTTATCTGCCCAGGCGCTTATCTTTTCATTATCGTATGGTACTGTAGGCAATGGTTGTAGTTTGTTGTTGGTTGTTTGTTGTTTTATTTCGCTTCAATCAGTTCCCCCTTTAGGGGGTTAGGGGGT
>JBAXET010000421.1:0-1012 GCA_037140275.1 Ferruginibacter sp.
CTATTTGATGAAGTGTTCCGTTGCCGCTTAAATTTCCTCCATAAAGTTCTAAATAATCATTTGTTGCAAGGGTGATCACTACATGGATGGCTGTACTTTGTGCATCAGTATTGGCTGTACCCATTCTTTGGATTATTTTAGAAGAAGTGTAAAAGGCTCCGTTCTTTGCCACGGCAAAAATGAATTCATCGTTAGTCGTTTGTGCCGAAGTTGATAAGGTACAGGCAATATGAAATTTTCTGGTAGTTGGGCCGATATAAATCAACCTGCCCGCATTGTTAGATGAAAAATCCATTGAACTGGCAAATGCTGTTATAGGATTGCATAGATACATATTAGCATCATTTCCATTAGTAGTGGCCGAAATAGATATTTGTGTTCCGGTTGTAGAAAAATAACTTATCTCTCCCATCGGAAAAGGCGACAAATATTTACTCATTACTTTCCATCCGGCTCCATCACTTACAATGGTTACAGCACCCTGATCATCTGTTAGAACTAAAGTTAAAGCGCCATCAATGGTTTCAGTACCATCTGCATCAATGGTTACACTTGCCATGCTGCCGGTACCCTTTTTGATGGTATACATTCTGCCGGTAATTCCTACTGCAGTGGGCAGTGTTTCCGTAATGGCAGTACTGCCGTTGTTACAGATAACAATACTTTCGGCTGTGCCTAAGGTTGTACCGGTGGTTGTTACAGTGGTTATATTTTGCCCAAAGGAGCCATTCACTTCAAAAAGTGAATTGGGGGTATTTGTATGAACCCCAATGCCGCCGGAAATTTGTGCATTGCTGGTAAGAAAACTACAAAACGAAATATAAAATATTACAATAAAGGGGAAAATAAATCTTTGTTTTGCAAAGACAGTTGGGATTGTTGCACCGAGTTTCATAGTGATATTTTTAAAGGGTTAATATATTTATTTTCCTGAAATCAGGAAATAGAATTACCAGTATTAGAACGGAAGCAATTCTTTGCCTTTGTGTGATATAGAAAAGGATTATAAAAC
>JBAXET010000422.1:0-1010 GCA_037140275.1 Ferruginibacter sp.
AGGCTGCAACACAAACTCAAACAGATATGATGCGCTGCTACCTGAACGATGCAGATGATAAAGTAAATAAAGCAGGTAAAGAAGCCATCAATGCATTTGCCGGCGGAGAAGAACAACGCATGATGCTGCTGGGATTAAAACGATTTACAAAAACAGAACCTTTTAACAGCAAAGACGCCAGAAGAAGAATTGCAGATAAGATGATTTCGGATGGAAAGTATAGTTGGTAAAATATTTAATGTAAAAGAAACGGTATGCTTAACATGCCGTTTCTTTTACATAATAAATTATTTGGCGTTATAGGGAAATTTTCTGGAGGCATTCCGCATTAAGGTATTCACCAGATTATCAGTATTGCTGCCTACGGAACCTGTAGCAGTATAATCATATTTCCAAACCAGATCGCCTTTCACCGATTCATTAATAGAGATAGAGGTAACTACATTATTGGTACTGCCCCATGCACCTACCAAAACACCCAATGCCACTGCGGCTCCATCGCTCATCGGTTTTTTCATTGAAGCTTTGGTACTAATCACTGCATCAACACCAAGTAAACGAGCCAACTCATCTTTGGTTTTTGATTTTAACACTTCATAAGTTATACCTTCTTTAAGTAACATCGCATTGGTCTTACTGATGTCCTGAAAACTTACCGTGTACTTATACTTATCACTTCTTTTTAAAAACCATGAGTACATCTTATCCTGTATGGTTTCACCGGTATTCTTCTCCATGTTCTTCAACTGCTCGGCAGAAGTGTTTTTCATTTCATTAGGACGTAACTGTATACTTACTTCTGCAGGTAATATAGCTACTGTTTTATGATTGGCAGTACGATTGTCAAAATCCTGAGCTTTGTAAATGGTAGGTCCGCAACTTGCAAGAACCAATAGCAAAAAAATGCTAGTTATTAATCTTTTCATATTATTTTTTTATAAAGGTAATAACAGTTGTTGTTATTTTGAAGGGCTTTTATGAATGAGATGACTAAAACTATTTGGTAAATG
>JBAXET010000423.1:0-1002 GCA_037140275.1 Ferruginibacter sp.
ATGATGACAGATGGCGTGAAGAGTAATGAAAAAGAAGAACAGGTACAGGTACTCGATATTGCAGAATTGGTAGCTGCTTCAATGGTATAAAAACAAAGTATTGAAAAATTTATTTATTACTGCTGTAACTATAATATGCCTGCCGTTCTTTTACAGCTGCGGCAGTTTAACCGTAACTGTTAAACAATTTGATATTGACAGTGCGGTAAGACGAGTGGTACCGGAACACAATTGCAGTTGTGTGGATAATGGCAAGTCTGTAAAACTATTTAAAGTAAAAGATGGGTATGTTAACAACATGTATTACTGGCAGATAGTGTATGTAAAGAAAGAGAGCAGCACCGATTATCAGGAGCAGGCTATTAAAATAAAAAAAGAACTGATCAGCCTTGTACCCACTATGAAAAATTACAAGCGGGTATTTATTGAATTCAGGGTGAACACCACAGAAAAAACAGATACTGCATTTAGTTCAACCAATATTGGCACTGCCTATTTTATTGCCAATTCCTGTAATGGCTTTGCAACAGGAAAAACACACCAAGAATTGCTGAAAGCCACCAAAACAAAAAACAAGATCAATTCATTTTGTAAAACGAATAACTAAATTATGATCACCGATATTAAAGAGCATATCCCCGAAGATTTTAATGACAACTCAAAAGTATGGATCTACCAGAGCAGCCGACTTTTTTTAATGAGCGAAGCTTTTGAAATGGAAGACCTGCTGAAAAATTTTGTTACAGGATGGAAAAGTCATGGTGATGCTGTAAAAGGATATGCCAATTTATTTTTCGGACAGTTCATCATTATTATGGCAGATGAAACTCAGGCCACTGTGGGTGGTTGCAGTACCGACAGCTCTGTGCATGTGATTAAAGCCATTGAACAAAAATTTAACGTTGATATGTTCAACCGGCAGAACCTGGCTTTTATTGTAAAAGAAAGAGTGCAGCTCTTGCCTATGTCGCAATTGAATTACGCTGCTGAAAATAGTTTCAT